>NZ_CP019388.1:1310000-1637500 GCF_001971725.1 Winogradskyella sp. J14-2
AAGAATCAAAAAAAGAATTATTGTCACCACTACCACTTTTGCCATTCTAATCCTATGCTCTTCTTATAATTGTTTAGCTATTTTACCAAGCTGCTTCTTAGATGCCTTTGGCAGGTTATACTCTGTATTACCGGCATCATAACTACCTAAAGTGTTTCTAAGCTTTTTTCGTTTAGAAAGAAGATTAAGATTATTCTTAATACTTGTTGACATGTAACTTGCAGACATCGCTTCTTAGTTTAAAATTATAGTATAGATTACTGGCAGTTTGTATGTGCACATTATTCGTAGGAAATAAAAGATATTAAAAATATCAGTTAGAGTAAAAAAAAGTAAGCTGTATGAATTAGAAAATAGCGATTAAAGCTATCACAAATAGGAACAACTTTAATATTGCAGCTACGTGGTCTACTTTGCTCAATTGTGAAGCCTTAACACGTTGTCTAATTCCGAACACAGATTTTGCAGTAGACTTACTAAAATTGTGCTTTACAATAGATTTGTAACTAGAATTTAACAAACCATTTGATGTGTAATGTGATACCGCAATGGGTTCTGGTAAAGATTCTAATTCTTGATGTAATACTAATTCCATGATTGATAATTTTTAATTGGTTACGTAAATACGACGCTATACAAGTAAAAATGTTACACTCACTATCACTACAATCGCTTGGTTTTGAGCATATAAAACTTAAAAACTAGTAGTAAAATTATAGGCTGGCTAAATTCTAAAAAAATTAAAATTTTATCTGTTTCTCCAGAAAAAAGGTGTTAGTATTATCAGTACAGTAAATAATTCTAGTCTACCAATCAGCATTAAAAAAGAAGCCCACCATTTCCCTAGAGGTGGTAAACCAGCATAATTATTCACAGGTCCGAAATCACCAAGTGCTGGCCCAACGTTACCTAAGCTCGAGGCTGATAAGCCTATTGCAGATTCAAAATCTATTTGAAACATTGAGAACACTAGAGCGCCAATAATAAACGACAGCATATAAAGAATAAAGAATCCTAACACATTAAATACAATATCTTTAGAAATAGATTTTGTATTATATCTAACTGGTAAAATAGCATTGGGATGCAATGAACGCTTAAATTCTAAAAAACCGTTCTTTATTAAAAGTAGGTGTCTTACCACTTTAACACCACCAGAAGTACTACCAGCAGAGCCACCCAAAAACATTAAACCAAAGAAAAATACCGTTAAAAAAGGCGTCCATAGGGTATAATCTGCAGTAACAAAACCTGTAGTTGTAACAACTGCCAATACTTGAAACAGCGCATGACGTAGAGCACTTTCTCCTTCTCCCAAAACCATAGGATGTGCAATAGTAGATTGAGAAACATCTGCTCTAAAATAAATTAAAATCGCAGCGATCATGGTAAAGATAGCTATGAATTTAAAATATAATTTAAACTCATCATCCTTAATGATTTTGGTAACATTACCTTTAAAAAGATAGTAACTCAGTACAAAATTGGTACCAGCCATGAACATGAAGAAAATGATAATATATTGTATTGCTGGGTTATCATTCCAATACGCTACACTAGCATTTTTAGTTGAAAAACCTCCTGTAGACAAGGTACTTAATGCATGATTGATAGCATCAAAAAACGACATGCCTGCAACTTGCAACAAAATTGTTTCGGCTACTGTATACCCAAAATATATAAGCCATAATCGTTTTGCTGTATCTGTAATTCTTGGGTGTAATTTATCTCCTCCAGGACCAGGCGCTTCTGCTGCAAACAACTGCATACCACCTACTCCTAATAACGGTAGTATGGCAATGGCAAGCACGATGATTCCCATACCTCCTATCCAATGGGTCATACTTCTCCAAAACAATACACCTTCTGGTAGCACTTCAATATCATTAATAATGCTTGCACCAGTGGTTGTGTAGCCAGACATGGTCTCAAAAAATGCTTCTGTAAACGTTGGCATAGATTCCGTTGCCAAGTAAGGCAATGTGCCACTTAAGGACATCACTATCCAACCAAAGGCTACAACTATATAGCCTTCTCTTTTATTCATCTCTTTACTGTGGTTTTTAGTGCCATACATAGCAAGACTACCGATTAGTAAAGTAAATAAACTGGCTAAAAACAAATTTAAGGTTACACCATCTTTATAAATAAGACTAATCAGCGTTGCCAACATCATAAAACCACCATTGAAAAGCAAAAGCAATCCAAAAAAATGGAAAATAATTTTATAATTGAGTCGAATTATAGACATAATACTAATTAAGAGAAAAAGGCCTCGACCTCAGAAATAGAACGCGGTAAACAACAGACAACAACTCTATCTCCAGCTTCAATTTTAAAGCTTCCCAGAGGAATCATACCTTCTCCATCTCTAATAACACCACCGAAGATAGCCGATCTTGGAAAATTTAAATCCTTAATAAGCCTATTTGTTATTTTAGAATTAGGCTTTACCACAAATTCTAATAATTCAGCATTCATATTGGTAAGCTTGGTCATAGCCACAACCTCACCCTTTCTTATATATCTAAAAATATTGTTTGCTGCTAAAAGCTTTTTGTTAATTAGCGTATCTATACCAATAGATTGCGAGAGCTGGTAGTAATCCATATTTTCTACCAAGGCAATTGTTTTTCTAACACCCTTTGATTTTGCTAACAGACAAGACATAATGTTAGTTTCTGAGTTGCCAGTAACAGATATAAATGCGTCCATATCTGTAATATTTTCTTCTTCTAAAATTTCCACATTTCTACCATCACCGCAAATAATAAGTGCATTTGGAAGTCGGTCTGCTAAATCCTCTGCCATAGACTGCCTGTTTTCTACAAGCTTTACATTAAACTTACTTTTACAAAGGTCTCTTGCTGTTTTAAAACCAATTTTACTTCCTCCAAGAATCATTACATTTTTTATATCAGTCTTTACTTTTCCAGAGAGTTCAAATAATTCTGCATCTCCGCCTTTAGAAGTCATAAATACCACTTTATCACCTTCTTTAAATTGTGTATCACCTCGCGGAATGATGGTATATTGCGTTCCGTAACGTTGAATTGCAATGGGTATAAAGTGTAACTCAGAATAGATTTCTGCTGCCTCCTTTACAGTTTTTCCTACGAACTTTGCGGTTCTAGAAAGCCTTAAGCCTAACATAGTCAGTGCACCTCCCTCAAATTCGTAGGTATCGTTAAAACCATATTGGTTTAGTAGTAGTTCTATCTCTGATGCGGCTAAAGACTCTGGTGAGATTAACTCGTCTATACCAAACTGTGAAAAACCAATGGTTTCTTTTTCATCAATAAACTCAGTATTAGATATTCTGGCAATTGTACGCTGAGCGCCGAGTTGTTTTGCCAGCACACATGCAGTAATATTTGTGGTCTCTGAGGATGTAACAGCTATAAACAAATCTACCGACTCGATACGCGCATCTCTTAAGATAGAAATTGAGGTGGCATCGCCTTTGATTGTTTTTATATCCAGATGCTCACCAGCATAGGTTAAGTTATCCTTTTTGGTGTCTATTAGAGTAATTTCTTGAGACTCGTAGGATAAAAGTTTAGCTAAATGAAACCCTACCTCTCCTGCACCTGCGATAATTATTTTCATCTATATTTTATTCAAAATAACGTACAAATATAGTAAGAAGTAATAAGTTAATATGCTATTAAGATTTAAACTTAAAAGTTATCTGTAATCTGTAATAGCTTGAGAATTGTTTTAATTAGTATTTTGTGGATTTTGAAACGAAAAAATTCATGTATTTTTGCAAAAAAATTTTAATGGCTGATAAAGTTAAACCGTACAAAAACAGTGACGCTTCTAAAAAAGAACAAGTCACCGAAATGTTTGACACCATTTCTAACGAATATGACGGACTAAATCGTGTTATTTCCTTTGGTATAGATGTAAAGTGGCGAAATAAAGTTGTTAAAATCGTTAGTCAAAAACAGCCTGAACGTATCCTAGATATTGCTACTGGCACAGGAGATTTAGCTATAAGTCTTACAGCAACCCATGCTAAAGAAATAATTGGCTTAGACATAAGCAATGGTATGTTAGACGTTGGAAGAAAAAAAATTGCTTCGAAAAAGTTAGAAAATATTATCTCTATGGTTATTGGTGACTCCGAAAATCTGCCATTTGAGGATAATACCTTTGATGCAATTACCGTTGCTTTTGGTGTTAGAAATTTTGAAAACTTAGAAAAAGGACTTTCCGAAATACTAAGAGTATTGAAGCAAAATGGAATTTTTGTTATTTTAGAAACTTCGGTGCCAACAAACCCTATTTATAAATTTGGGTATAACATCTATTCTAGATTTATTTTACCAACTATTGGCAAATTATTTTCAAAAGATAAAATAGCATACAATTACCTAAGTGAGTCCGCTTCTGTTTTTCCTTACGGTGAGGAGTTAAACAATATTTTGAGAAAAATTGGGTTTATTAATGTCAAAGATCAACCACAAACAATGGGTGTGGCAACAATATACACAGCATCTAAAGCATAGTTATGAGGAAAATTTTTGTTTTCTTAACATTCATAATATTAACACAATCTATTAAAGCACAGCTTTTTACAAAAGAAAAAGTAGCTAACAACATAGATAATCTTGACCAAAAATTCTTGTCATGGGGTTATTTCTTAGGTTTTAATCAATACGATTTTAAGTTTGAGTACGAAGAAAACCTTGACGACATATTGGTAGACAACACCTTTGGATTTCACTTAGGCCTCATTGGTGACATGCGTATTAACGATTACATGAACCTAAGGTTAGAACCTGGTGTGTTTTTTACTACAAGAAACTTAATGTATAATGAAAGTTATTTTGCAGGTACAGATTTTAATGATGCTGACTTATTGCGAGAAGTAAAATCTACTTACATTCATATTCCTCTATTACTAAAAGTATCTACTAAGCGAATAAATAATTTTAAACCATTTATTGTTGGTGGTTTTTCTACAGCTTTAAACCTTTCTAGTAATCAAGACAACCCAGATGACAACAGTGCTGGCGAGTTTAGAATGAAAAAAAACACCTATTTCTACGAAATTGGTTTTGGGATAGATTTATATCTACTTTACTTTAAGTTTACACCTTCAATTCGTGGTGTTTTTGCAATAAATGACGAAATTGTTAGAGATACAGACCCAAACAGTCCTTGGACTGGTAATGTTGCTAAAATGCAAACCAGAGGCATCTTTATCAACTTTACATTTCAATAGTTCGTCTTCTAAACTCACTTAAAACGATAGCTGCAGCGTTGGCAACGTTTAGGCTCTCTGTATCCTTACCAATTCCAAATTGAGGAATTGTTATTTTTTTATCTATTATTGAATTTATTGTTTCTGAGATACCATTTGCTTCATTACCAAAAACAATGAGAGCTTCATTTGGTAGGTGAGCATTGTAAATACTTTCCCCATTCATATAAGTCCCAAAAACACTAACCTTTCTGTTTTGTATAAATTTTGAAAGCTCTGTGTAAGTAATATTAACTCGCGTTAAAGACCCCATTGTAGCCTGTACTACTTTAGGATTATAACAATCTACAGTGGAATTACTACACACCATATTTTTTACTCCATACCAATCACAAAGCCTAATAATTGTGCCTAAATTTCCAGGATCTCGCACATCATCTAAGGCTACAATCAATCCTTTGTCTTCTACTTCAACTGGCTTCGGAATCTCAAAAACTGCCAATGCAGTATTTGGGTTTTTTAAAGCTGAAATTTTTCTTAGTTCATTGCCAGAGATCTCTATAATTTGATTTTTTGGCGCACTAAAGATTTGTTTAGTAGTATATAATTTGCTGAGTTTAATATTAGAATTTAAAAATTCTTCAATGCCTTTTACACCCTCTACAGTGAACAACTCTAACTGCTGTCTATATTTTTTTTGACTTAAACTTTTAATTACCTTTATTTCTTGCTTAGTAACCATTAAAATGTATTTACTTTTGTTGTGCTAATTACAAAGTAAACCTTTTTTGGACTAATTTTTGTTTATAGCAACCAATATCAAAAAAATCATACATTAAATAAGCTTGCAAATTCAATCTTCAATAGTATCAAAATGTTTTAAAGTACTGTATTGCACTTTATTTTTGGTTTTTATCTTGTTTCTTAATTCGTGTAATGTAGTTAAACGTGTAAAAAACAAAGAACATTTAATTACAAAAAACACAATAATAGAAGACGGCAAGGCTGTTAAAGAAGAACGTATTAACAACATTATTCTTCAGAAAACCAACTCTGGCATGAACAGTTTACTAGGCTTTCCGCTAAAACTCCATGTCTATAACTTAGCCAGACCTAACATAGACTCAATTATAGAGGCCAAAATACTAAGTGACACTTCTAAAGTGCGATGGAAAACAAAACTACTATCTAAAAAACAATTTGATAGAGAAATAGAAGCTAGAAAAATATTTAATAGCTGGCTAAAACGTACAGGTGAAGCACCTGTAATCTATAATAAAGACAAAACAGAAAAGACAACAATTAACCTAAGAAAGTACTATTACAGCAAAGGGTGGTTTAATAATGAAGTAACTTTTGAGGTTGATAAGGACAGTAACAAAAGAGCTGAAGTTACCTATAAGGTTACTAAAAACAAGCCTTATTTTTTAGACTCTTTAAAACCCATTATCAGCAGCCCTTTAATAGACACTCTATATCCTAAATTTATTAAGGGCACATTACTAAAAAAAGGGCAGCAATACGACGAACAAAATTATGAAGATGAACGAGAACGAATAAACTATTATTTAAGAAATTCTGGCTTCTACTATTTTGCTCAAGATTATATAAGGTTTGAAACTGACACGATAGACACAAACCACAAAGTTAACACAGACCTCATCATAGCAAACAGATCTATACGTACCGAAGACTCTACAAGAACAGAACCTTTTAAAATCTATAAAATAAAAGAGGTTAATATTTTTACCGACGAAAGTTTTAACAATCAAGATAAAGCAATTTCAGACACTACCGTATACGATAACTATAATCTTTACAGCAAAGAGAAATTAAGATTTAGACCAAAAGCACTTACAGATGCTGTTTTTATAAACAAAGGAGACATCTATACCGACTTAGCCCGAAGCAGATCCTTAAGCTATCTCAACGATCTACAAATGTTTAGATATCCAAGCATAGAATATTTAGAAAATCCTGTAGATACCACCCTAACCGCAAATATATACTTAGAACCTAGAAAAAAATATGCGCTAAGCTTAGATTTAGATGTATCGCAAAGTAATATACAAACCATTGGTTTTTCTGTAACACCTGGCTTAAAAATTAGAAATATTTTTAGGGGTGCCGAAACCTTAGAAATAAGCGGTATCGCCGCCATAGGTGCCTCTAAAGACGGTAGTGACGACGATGACAGCTTCTTTGACATTAATGAGTTTGGTGGTAATATAAGACTTACTATTCCACGTTTATTTACACCATTTAATACCGATCGTATTATACCAAAATACATGTCGCCTAACACAGCCATAAACCTTTCTATTACCAGCCAACAAAATATTGGTCTAGATAAACAAACTCTATCAGGACTTTTAAGCTATAATTGGTCGCCTTCCAGAACTGTTACCAACACCTTAGAGCTCTTTAATGTTCAGTTTGTAAAAAACCTAAACACAAGCAACTACTTCGGTGTTTACACAAACTCATACGGTAGACTTAATAATATTGCCCAAAATATTGGTTACATAAACTCTAATGAAAACTTAACCATCCCAACAGAAGCCGATCAATTTATTAACGATGTACTAGGCGGAAACACAGCTTTAACCTCAGCAGATGAAGACTTTATTACCGTAAATAATATTGAAGAACGCAAACAACGTCTAACAGAAAATAACCTTATTTTCTCATCAAGCTTTGATTATAAAAAGGATAGACGTTCAAGCATTTTTGATAACGATTTTTCTGTTTTTAAATGGCGTGTAGAATTAGCAGGTAATTTACTCTCAAATCTTTCTGAAATCTTTGGTGTTCCAGAAAATGAAAATGGTGACTATGAGGTTTTTGATGTGGTGTTCTCTCAATATTTTAAAACAGAAATTGACTACATTAAATATTTTGACTTAGGCAATAACAATGTGTTTGCATTTAGGAGTTATGCAGGTATAGCAATACCTTATGGCAACTCTAATAGCATTCCTTTTGCAGAAAGTTTCTTTGCTGGCGGACCAAACGATAACAGAGCATGGACAGCCTACAACTTAGGACCAGGAAGCTCAAATACAACTAACGAGTTTAACGAAGCTAACTTTAAAATTCACTTAAGTGCAGAACAGCGTTTTAGCCTATTTGGCGATTTAAGAGGTGCACTTTTTATAGATGCAGGAAATATTTGGAATGTACTAGACAACGTTGAAGATAACAATGCAACTTTAACTGACTTAAATTCTCTAAAGGATATTGCTGTAGGCTCAGGCTTAGGCCTTCGTTACGATTTTAACTTTTTTGTGCTTCGCTTTGATACTGGTTTTAAAACCTATGACCCATCGCAGAATGAAGGAAATCGATGGTTTAGAGATTATAACTTTAGAAATGCCGTGTACAACATTGGTATTAATTATCCTTTTTAGAAAAATAAGCAATTTTACCTATATCGTTTTCGGTTTTTATCTTCTAAAACACTCAAAAAGATGCCTAAAATTATGTATTTTTGAGAACTAATTTTCAATCATAAAAACATGAGTCACAATATCAAACCTGGAGTTGCAACAGGAAGAGAAGTTCAGGAAATTTTTAAATTAGCTAAAGAAAAAGGGTTTGCTCTACCAGCCGTTAATGTTATTGGTTCAAACTCCATAAATGGTGTTTTAGAGACCGCCAAGGCTTTAAATGCTCCAGTAATTATTCAGTTTTCTAATGGAGGTGCGCAATTCAATGCTGGCAAAGGCTTAGGAAACGACAACCAAAAAGGCGCCATTGCAGGTGCTATTGCTGGCGCAAAACACGTACATCACATGGCCGAAGCTTATGGAGTTCCTGTAATTTTGCACACAGATCACTGCGCAAAAAAACTATTGCCATGGATTGATGGGTTATTAGATGCCAGTGAGAAACATTTTAAAGAAACAGGAAAACCACTTTACAGCTCTCATATGATTGACTTGTCTGAAGAGCCCATTGAAGAAAATATAGAAACTTGTAAAAAATACTTAGCTCGTATGAGCAAAATGGGAATGACCCTAGAGATTGAACTTGGTATTACTGGTGGTGAGGAAGATGGTGTTGATAATAGCGATGTAGATGCCTCAAAATTATATACACAGCCAGAAGAAGTGGCTTATGCCTATGAAGAGTTAAGTAAAGTTAGTGACCAATTTACTGTTGCCGCAGCTTTTGGTAATGTACATGGTGTGTACAAACCAGGAAATGTAAAGTTAACGCCTAAAATCTTAAAGAATTCTCAAGAATATATTACAGAAAAATACAATGTTGGTCATAACCATATCGATTTTGTATTCCATGGTGGATCTGGTTCTACCGTAGAAGAAATAAGAGAAGCGATAGGTTATGGTGTTATAAAAATGAATATAGACACTGACATGCAATGGGCATTCTTAAGTGGTGTAAGAGATTATGTACAAGATAATCGCAACTATCTGCAAACCCAAATTGGTAATCCTGATGGTGACGATGTACCAAATAAAAAGTACTACGACCCAAGAGTTTGGTTAAGAAAAGGAGAACAAGCTTTTGTTGAGCGTCTTAAAAAAGCATTTGAAGACTTAAATAATGTAGATACCTTATAATTAAGTAAGCAATATTTTTAAAACCTATCAATGCTTTTTTTTAGCTTTGATAGGTTTACTTATTTTAATAATTACATGGCACAACTACTTTTGAGTTTAATTAATTAATAGTAATTTTGTCTCAACTAACTAGTAAACGTTTATTTTAGATACTGCCATTTTGGTTTATCTAAAATTGCAACACTAAAATCGTAAATCAATATGGCTTGGTTTAAAAGAAAAGATAAAGGGATTCAAACTTCAACTGAAGAAAAAAAAGATACACCTAAAGGACTTTGGTACAAGTCGCCTACCGGAAAAATAATAGACACTAAAGAATTAGAACAAAACTATTACGTTAGTCCAGAAGACGGTTACCACGTAAGAATTGGAAGTAAAGAGTATTTTGAGATTCTTTTTGACGACAATAAATTTAAAGAATTAGATACAAATTTAACTTCTAAAGACCCTCTAAAATTTGTAGACACCAAGAAATATCCAGACCGCTTAAAAGCAGCACAAGCTAAAACTAATCTTAAAGATGCTGTGCGTACAGCGGTAGGAAAATCTATGGGAGAAGATTTAGTCATTGCCTGCATGGATTTTGGCTTTATTGGTGGCTCAATGGGAAGTGTGGTTGGAGAAAAAATTGCTAGAGCAGCAGATTATGCCTTAAAAAAGAAAACACCGTTTATGATAATTAGTAAATCTGGTGGCGCTCGTATGATGGAAGCTGCATTATCTTTAATGCAGTTAGCCAAAACATCGGCAAAATTAGCTCAATTGGCAGATGCAAAAATACCTTACATTTCATTGTGTACAGACCCAACAACAGGAGGCACGACAGCATCATTTGCAATGCTAGGTGACATAAATATAGCAGAACCAGGTGCTCTAATTGGATTTGCAGGCCCAAGAGTTGTTAGAGACACTACAGGGCAAGAATTACCGGAAGGATTTCAAACTGCTGAGTTCTTGTTAGAGCATGGTTTCTTAGACTTTATTTCGCATAGAAAAGATTTAAAGAAACAGGTAAACCTATATATAGATTTGATAAAAAACCAACCTCTAAGGGTATAAAAAAAGCGAGCTTAACAGCTCGCTTTTTTAATCCAATCCACTATTTTAAACCTAATTTAGCACAATAGGTATTTCTGTACCATTATTAAAAGTGAAGGTGGCTTGGTTATCACAATCTCCCTCTCCATAATCAAAAATACCACCAAAGTTGGTTCGCTCCACATCAAAGGAACCACTAACAAAGTAAGCACAAACAACCTCTCTTCTTAGCGGCACTAAAACTTGGTAATTATGCGTATTACCATTTACAAAAGTTGCAGTCCAGTTACCAGTAATTTCAAAAACGTTATCACTGAAGGTTCCACTACCAAAACCTTCAACCCACTCTCTAATTCTGGTGCCTTCTCTAGAGGCTTGCACTCCATTTGGCCAAATAACTGTAATACTTAGATTGTGGGTAAACTGAGGATTTCCGTTATCATTAGATAATTCTTTCAAAATAGAACGACTTGCAATTACGTTTTTAGCATCAAAATAAAAATCTACTAAATTGTAATTAATCATAATCTGTTGTGCTTCAGTATTTCTTGTATAATCAAAAACAATCTGCCCTTGTATAATATGTCCGCTAATCTCACAGCCTTCTGTACCAAAATCTAATGTTACCTCTCTGTAATTCTGTTGTGCTACTACAGTTACTGTAACACATTCTGGTAGGTCTTTTGCATAACTATCTAAACCATTTGTTGATGCTCCGGTTCTACTGGCAGTAGCTTCCTGCGCTTCGTAAGCATCAATAACCAAATCGCCTAATATATTGTCTATTTGATCAATCTCGGCCGAGCGTTGTACTTCAGTAGTATCTTGAGAAAGATCTTCTGCTTCAGTGGTGTCCTCGTTATTACTACAAGACGCGGTTACTACGAGCAAAATTAAAAGGCCTAGAATATTTTTTGCTAAGGGATTAAAGTTTTTACCCATATCATCTTTACTATTTTTTTTGAGTTTGAGATTTAAATAATTCATGATTACTTTTTTATTGTTAATATACTACTAAGACTACGACAACTAAAAAAAGTTTAATCACAGAAAAAAATTATGCTTTTCTAAAGTAGATTGAAAACTCCGTGCCTACATTTACCTTACTGGTAACGGTAACTTTTCCGCCTAAGGATTCTATATGGTTTTTTGTAATAAAAAGTCCAATGCCTATAGCATTTTCGTTACAATGAAAGGTTTTGTACATCTTAAACAATTCGTCGCCAAATCTTTTCATATCAATACCTAAACCATTGTCTTTAATTTTAAACACAATATAAGCACCATTAATTATAGAACTTAGTTCAATAACAGGCTCCCTCGTTAGTGATTTGTACTTTATGGCATTGGTAAGAAAATTTAGAATAATACTGTCTAAATAAGCGGGCACACCCAAAATATTGTGTGTTTCATCTATTAGATTATAAATTAAGGCATTTGCGTTTTGTGCCATTGCAATAATGTTATACATGGCTTTTTCCACAAAATTGTAAAGATTAAGCTTTTGTAATTTTGATGCCTCTATTTCCCTAATTTTTGCTACTTCGGTGAGGTGCGCAACAGTTTCTTGCAAATTACCTACGGCTTGTTTAAGCAGCTTATAATTTTCATTATGGATAATATCTTCAAAATCACCTTCTAAAAATTCGCTTAGAGATACTAAATTTCCTGAATGCGCCCTTAAATTGTGAGTTACAATATTTGCAAAAGAGGTCAATCTATCATTTTGCTCTTTGGCAACGCTGAGCATGGTTTTTAACTTTTCTTGATTTTTTTGACGGTTAGTAATATCTGTAAACTGCCATATCATATGTGGTCTGTCCTCTTTAAAAAAAACAAGAGTCACGTAGATTAATACCCAAATTACATTACCATTTTTATGAAAATAACGTTGCTTAACCCTATATTTATCTATTTTACCATTTATTAATTTCTCAAACTTCTTTTCGTGCACACCTAGGTCTTCAATAAAGACCATATTATCAATATCCATATTAAAAAGTTCGGATTTGGTATAACCAAAAATATCAGAAACTGCTTCATTCATTTTTAGCCAATTTCCGTCCAAGCTAACAACCGCAATGCCATTATAAGTATTGTTAAACACACGATCGAGGACATCAAAGGCATTGGCAACATGTTGAGAAGATCGAATAGCTTTCATCCTAAAAGTTTTTTTAAGGATCAATAGGAAGAAGCTCTTAACGCGTTCAGGGGAACTTACTTAAACTAAATAGTACAGATTAAAAGTTACGAAAAAAACCTCAAATAACAAAAAAGTAGTATATTTGCCGCTTGAGAGAAAATCTTTCAAAGTACATAACAATCATTTACAACAATATTAGAATGTATTTAACTAAAGAGACAAAAGAAGAAATCTTCGCAAAACACGGTAAAGGAAAAAATGATACTGGTTCTGCAGAAGGACAAATTGCGTTATTTACGCACAGAATTAACCACTTAACTGAGCATTTAAAAAACAATCGCAAAGACTATAACTCTGAGCGTTCATTGGTAAAACTAGTAGGTAAACGTCGTGCGTTACTAGATTACTTAACAAAGAAAGATATCTTAAGATACCGTGCTATCGTTAAAGAATTAGGATTAAGAAAATAATCTAAATACAAAGACCACGCTTTTAGCGTGGTTTTTTGTTTTGGACACTGAGGTAAAGTCAAAGTGATACAACGTCCTCGAAAGCGTTTAATTTTCGAATTGAAATAGCAGATGAGATCCTAAAATTAGTTTGGGACTTCGGTTTTTCATTGGTCATAACAACTACACAACAACACAACGACCATTGTTTAACATTGCTGATATGTGCTGCATATCCGCAAAAGAATTTTTAATTTTTATGATTCCAAAAACTTACAAAGAGGTCATAGACCTAGGTGATGGTAGAGAAATTTCTATCGAAACCGGAAAACTAGCAAAACAGGCACACGGATCTGTTGTTGTACAATCAGGAAAATGTATGCTACTATGTACAGTCGTTTCTAATTATCATCAAGCCGATGTAGATTTTTTACCTTTAACTGTTGATTACAGAGAGAAATTTGCTGCTGCAGGTCGCTATCCTGGTGGATTTTTTAAACGTGAGGCGAGACCAAGCGATGGCGAGGTACTTACTATGCGTTTAGTAGACCGTGTTTTGCGCCCACTATTCCCAAAAGACTATCATGCCGAAACTCAAGTTATGATTCAACTAATGTCTCATGACGATGACGTTATGCCAGATGCTATGGCAGGTTTAGCCGCTTCCGCAGCAATTCAATTATCAGATATTCCTTTCGAGACGGCAATATCAGAGGTTAGAGTTGCTCGCGTAAATGGTGAATTTATTATTAACCCAACATTTTCTCAATTAGCCGAGTCTGATATTGACATGATGATCGGTGCTTCTGCAGATTCTGTGATGATGGTTGAAGGCGAAATGGATGAGATTTCTGAAGAAGAAATGGTAGAAGCTATTAAGGCAGCTCATGAAGCAATTAAAGTGCAATGCGAAGCGCAGTTAAAATTAGCGGAAGCCTTTGGTAAAAAGGAAACGCGCGAATATGAGCCAGAAGTTGAAGACGAAGAATTAGCCAAGAAAATTCATGAGATGGTTTACGATAAAACGTATGCCATAGCTAAAGCAGGTTCTGCAAAACACGAAAGAGGTGCTGCATTTTCTGAAATTAAAGAAGAAGTATTCAATTCATTTTCTGAAGAAGAACAAGATGAATTAGGCAAACTTATTCATAAATATGTTGCTAAAGCTCAAAAAGAAGCTATTAGAAATTTAACCTTAGACGAAGGATTACGTTTAGATGGTCGTAAAACTACAGATATAAGACCTATTTGGTGTGAGGTAGATTATTTACCATCCACTCACGGCTCAGCCATATTTACACGTGGTGAAACCCAAGCGTTGGCTACCGTAACCTTAGGAACTTCTAGAGAAGCAAACGTTATTGACATGCCATCTTATGAAGGTGAAGAACGTTTTTATTTACACTACAATTTCCCGCCGTTTTCAACCGGTGAAGCTAGACCTATTAGAGGAACTTCAAGAAGAGAAGTTGGCCACGGAAACTTAGCACAACGTGCACTCAAAGGAATGGTTCCTGAAGATTGTCCTTACACGGTAAGAGTAGTTTCAGAAGTCTTGGAATCTAATGGTTCGTCTTCTATGGCAACGGTCTGTTCTGGTACAATGGCTCTTATGGATGCAGGTGTACAGTTAAAAAAGCCTGTTTCTGGTATTGCTATGGGATTAATCTCCGATGGTGATAAATACGCTGTACTTTCAGATATTTTAGGAGATGAAGATCACTTAGGTGATATGGACTTTAAAGTTACCGGAACCGCAGATGGTATTACAGCAACCCAAATGGATATTAAGATCAAAGGTCTATCTTATGAAATCTTGGTAAAAGCACTAATGCAAGCTAGAGAAGGACGTTTACACATCTTAAAACATCTTACAGATACAATTGCACAACCTAATGCTAATGTTAAAGATCATGCACCTACCATGGTGACAACACGTATTCCAAATGAATTCATCGGAGCATTAATTGGGCCTGGTGGCAAAGTGATTCAGGAATTACAAAAAGAAACCGAAACCACTATAGTAATTAATGAAGATCCTGTGACTGAAGAGGGTATTGTTGAGATTCTTGGTGTTGGCAATAAAGGTATTGACGCTGTAATGGCTCATATAGATGCCATGATGTTTAAACCAGAGGTTGGTAGCATTTATGAAGTAAAAGTGATTAAAATGCTAGACTTTGGTGCCGTTGTAGAGTATACTGAAGCGCCTGGTAATGAAGTTTTACTTCACGTCAGCGAACTCGCTTGGGAACGCACAGAGAATGTTTCTGATGTCGTTAACATGGGAGATGTATTTGATGTAAAATACTTTGGTATAGACCCTAGAACTCGAAAAGAAAAAGTATCTCGCAAAGCTATTTTACCAAAACCTGAAGGTTGGGAAGATAGACCAAAACGCGATAACAGCCGTAACAGAGACAATAATCGAGGACGCGATAACCGTAACAGAGGTAATAATCGCAGAGACGATAGAAACCGAAGAGACAATAACAAAGAAGATTAATTACGCTTTTTATGTTTAATAAAAAAAGCCCATCAAAATTGATGGGCTTTTTTTATTAAACGTCCATTTCTAAAACGACATTAACAAACTCGCAGAAAGTCCTGTAGCCTCCGGAACAAAACGACAAACACCACCTACACAGACTAATCCTGCACGTTGTCTACCATAATTTAAAGAAAAACGTGTAGAGCCTTTGTTAAAGCTACCACCAAAATTGTAATAATGATTTTCTGAAGTACTACTATCAGTTCCGCTATTATAGATATCGTTAACGTAAAATGATAATCTCGGACTTGCATTATATTCTATAGTTCCACCTACCCAATCATGATTTTCAGTGTTAGACCATAGTTTCTGCAATTCTAAGCGTACAGACTGTCCTATTCTACCAAACTTATAAAAGGTTTCACCAACAATAATATTAGTTTTAATTTGTTCACCAGAAAAATTATCTTCTATAGTTCTTTGGTTATAGTATTGGTTTACGTAGTAAAAAATAGAATTCATCTTTTTGTTCCATTTTTTTCTGATCTCTAAACTAACATCAGAAAAATACTTTTCACCAAAACCAAAATAATCTACGTCATAAGTTAAATTATCAAAATCATAATCTCCTTTAAGACCTGCCCAATACGACGCATTAAATGCTAGTTTTGTACCATATTTACCACCAAGTGCTGTTCCTTTTTTAATGTTATAAAATACATCAATCTGCCCTCCAATTTCACCTGCCTCCATAAGTTGTGGATCTGCAAAAACAACTTGAGACTGTGCCTGATACACAAAAATATTAGTCAATAAATAATCGTGCTGCTTTGTTAGTGCAGGCGTAAAATTGATATTATTCTCTAAAAAAACATTTCCTGTTTTTTCACGCTCAGAAAAGAATCCCATATTTTCTAAGCGTCTAAATGTGGCATCTAGTCCAAAACCTTTTTTAGAAAACCCAGTATTGAATAATAAAGCATTACCTGGATTAACAAAGGAATTAATGACTTGTCCGTTAATAACAAAGACATCATCAGACTTGGTAACGTACTCTGCATTGGCATAAAAGTTACCTTTAGAGAAATCTATGCGACCAGAAAAAGCATTAGTTAACTCGTCAAAATTTGGGTCTTCTATATCTGTTTTTTCTTGCCTACCAACATAACTAATCCCAAGATTTAATGAGGAACTCTCAAACTTAAAAATATTAGAAATATCGATTTCAGTATTGAAACCAAAAATATCACTGTCGGCAGTTTCAAAGCCAACACGTTGTTTTCCATACAACCCTGTTAAAGACAAAAAGTTTGTGGGCATGTATTTTACTCTTCCGCCCAAAAGTGCATTATTGAGACCTAGTTGTCGATCTTCCCAGTTCCTAAGGATGAGACCACTACCAAATTGCTCATAATAATGTCCTGCACTTGCTTCTAGTTTATCACTTCTGTAATTGAGTGAATAAATCCCAAAGTCTGTACCTTCAAAATTTGGTGAATAATTTAATAAAGCTAATGGCTCGTATGATTCTATTTGAACCGTCGCTGTAAAACTTTCAAGAAAATCATAGTCTAGTTTTAGGTAAGAATTGACCCTTACATGCTCATCACCATCATTATTTTCACCATCAAAAAAAGGTCCTGTGCGTTTGTCATCATTATACCACGCCATGTTAGACTCGAGACCAACACGCAAGTTATCTAGCAATTGTGCTGACATTTGGTTTACCGTAAAACAAAATGTTAACAGCATTAAAAGCTTTTTCATATATGATTGTAAATTTTAGTTAGGTTAGTTAGGTTATTGTTGTTGTTTTGTCTACAGTTATTTAGAATGTTCTTTTACGACCTCATATAGTTCCTCTTCACTTCCAGGTGTGTAGCCTGTTCTGGTATGGATAATTTCACCATTTTTAACCACAACAACATATGGTAGCACATTAATATTTAGAGCGCGTTTAAGATCTTGATTTTCATCTAATAAAATCTGGTATTCCCAGCCTTTTCCATTCACTAAAGGAATAACGCGTTTCTTAGTTCTAGCATCATCTGTAGAGACTGCTATAAGCTCTACGTTGGTTTCATCTTGCCAATCTTCATAGACATCAGCTATAGCATCTAGCTCATTAATACAAGGCACACACCAAGTCGCCCAAAAGCTAAAAATTTTTATATCGCTAGAGTCCGCAAGCGCTTTTACAGAAATACTATTTCCATCGAGATTATTTAGGTTTATGTCTGGAAATTCCTGACTATGCATTAGTAATGAGATACTTATAAAAAAAGCAGCAAATAGATATTTCATGTTTTTAAAATTTTAGTTTTTTTTAACATTTTGCAATAATAATACCACTTTTTTAAAAAATTAGTATAATTTGCATTTTTTTAAACAAAACCTTAAAAATTTTTTATTAAAACTCATAATTTATGAAAACTAAACATCTATTTAATCTTTTATTTATGGCCTTAGCTATAAGCTTTGGCGCTTGCAGTAGCGACAGTGATGGTGACGGAAACGGCAATGGAAATGGAAATGGAAACGGCAATGGAAACGGTAATGACATAACAAGCATCTCTGTTGAAATATCAAGTTCTGTCGCCTGTGGCATTTACGCTGGTGACACTGTGAGTTTTGCTGTTATGGGCAACAATAACACAGATGTTACCAATTCGGCTACAATCTCTGTTAACGGTACAGCCATATCTGGCAATACATATACTACAACCCAAGCAGGTTCGTTACAAGTCTCTGCGACGTATCAAGATATAAGTACAACTAATAATTTAAACGTAAATGTTGCAGTTGATAACGCTAAATTTACTAAGCACGTAGTCATAGAAGATTTCACAGGGACTTGGTGTGGTTACTGCCCAAGAGTATCTTATGCTATTGAACAGGTCAAGGAGCAAACAGATCAAATAAGTGTAGTTGCTATTCACAGATACAATTCTGATCCTTCTCAAAATGGTTATGACCCATTTAATTTTGATGAAGCGGCAGTTATGGGTGTCAATAGTTACCCAACAGCTAAAGTTAATAGAGGTTCTGAATGGACATTCCCTGAGCCGAGTAATATAGACCAAATTGTCGACCAAACTGTCTGTGACAATGCACCTCTAGGTTTAGCAATTACACCGTCGTTATCTGGTAATACAATGACCGTTAAAGTAGATGCCAAATTTAGCCAAGACTTTGATTTTAATAATACCAAACTTATTGTTTATGTGTTAGAAGACAACCTAATTGCAGATCAAGAAAATTATACAAGCTATTATGGTGGTGTAAGTATTCTTTCTAATTTTGAGCATGACCATGTGCTTAGGGCTAGCTTAACCAATATTTTAGGCGACGACCTTCCTAATAATGAAGTTACTAATTCTGTTTATAGTAGGACTTTCACTGCTAATGTACCATCAAATGTTGTAGATACAAATGAAATGAGTATCGTTGCATTCATTACCAATGAAAATTTTACAGGTGATGCTTTTGCCATCAACTCAAGAGTCGCTCATTTTGGGGATGCACAAACCTTTGAAGAGAATTAATTCTAAAACTAAAGGATTTTAGTATTTCCTTCAGTTAAAAAAAGGAGACCGATTAATATCGATCTCCTTTTTTTATTTGTTTTTCTAAACTTTTATAAATTAAGCACCAAGATATTATATAAAAACGCTTTTAAAGACATATCTTAAATATCATAAAACGCTTCGGTTTTATAATAAAAATCACATTTTGTCACCGACATACTGACAGTTTTAATGTATTTAACATTTCTTAAGATTCACATATCCTTAAGCATACAAGCAATATTTTGGCATATCCTCAACAATTCCACTTTTTCTTTTTAAACTTCAAAAAACTTAAAATCAACTTTTTAGTTTGGCACTATCGCATAGTGTTTGCGGCTTACATAGCTACTGACAAGTAAAGTTTAATTAAAACACAAGTATGAAAGTATTAGTAATAGGTGCCGGAAATATGGGCTTAACCTATTCAGAAGGCATGGCAGATTCTTCTTTATTAGGAAAACAAAAGTTAAGAATCTATGACACTGACCCTAACAAAATCGAAACACTCAGACAAAACCCAAGATTTGATGTATACACCTCTTTAGAGAATGGTTTACCGCAGTCGGACATTGTATTTTTAGCAGTAAAACCATATCACTGCGAAGATTTATTCAAAAAAATGAAGCCGCTTATTCATAGCGAACAAATATTTGTATCGCTAATGGCAGGTGTAAGCATAGAAACAATACAAGATGGTTTAGGAATTAAAAAAGTAATACGCACCATGCCAAATCTACCAGCTAAAGTAGGCAAAGGTGTAACCTCGTACACTGGCGCAAAAGCCATATCTCGTGTAGAGTTACTAATGGTGCGCCAACTATTAGACACAACAGGGACTTCTATACATGTAGACTCCGAGAAGTTTATCGATGCCTCTACAGGTATTTCTGGTAGTGGGCCAGCTTATGTATTCTACTTTATGCAATCTATGTTAGAAGCTGCTCAAAAAATGGGCTTTTCAGACTATGATTCTAAAGTTTTGGTAAGCAACACTTTTGAAGGAGCTATTGAATTGTTTAACCAGTCTAATATTTCACCTGAGCGCTGGATTGACAAAGTAGCATCAAAAGGCGGCACTACACAAGCCGCAATAGACTCTATGGAAGATAATAATGTAAAACAACTCATACAGGATGCAGCTTATGCCGCATTTGATAGAGCTGTTGAATTAGGAAAAGATAAATAAAATGAAAGATGACATTAAACGTGTGGTTGTAAAAGTAGGCACCAACGTTTTAACAAATAAAGACAATAGAATTTTAGGACCAGTACTAAGAGAGTTAGTTCGCCAAATCGCTGTATTATATGAAGAAGATATCATGGTAATTTTGGTATCTTCTGGCTCTGCAATTGCAGGTATGGAAGTTTTGGGCGATACTAAAATAGATAACAAATCTGTAAGAAGACAAGTATATTCTGCCGTAGGACAACCCAGAATGATGCGTCATTACTACAGTATTTTCCATGACTATGGAATGCGCTGCGCGCAAATTTTGGCAACCAAACGCGATTTTGACCCTGGGAAACATCGTCAGAACATGATAAACTGCTATGAAGGATTATTGGCCGAAGGTGTAATTCCGATTGCAAATGAAGACGATGCCGTCTCTTTAACCATGTCCATGTTCTCTGATAATGACGAGCTGGCGAGTTTAGTCGCAGAACTACTCGATGCAGATCGCCTAATCATACTATCAGATACCGACGGACTCTACACAGGCCACCCAGACGATGACGAATCTAGAAAATTAAACGTCGTAAAAACAAACCAAAATGTAGAAAAGTATGTTTGCGCTTCTAATAAAAAAGAAGGCGAAGGACGTGGAGGCATGGCTTCTAAACTAAAGATAGCCAAAGGTACTGCCAAAAAGAATATTCCTACTTACATCGCAAACGGCAAGCGCGAAAACGTCATTGTAGACATTATTAATAACAAAGAAGTTGGCACAAAATTTATTAGTGCCTAAAATCGAAACAATTATGAAACTTTTAAATACAGAAATAAAAAATAAGGTATTAACATCCATGGCAGATATTTTAGATCGCAAACGCGATGCTATTATAGAAGCCAATAAAAAAGACTTAGAAGCTTTTAAAAAGGAAGACCAGGCGCTTTTTGATCGCCTCATTGTAAACAGTAAAAAGGTTGACGAAATGATAGAAGCCGTAAACTCGGTAAGACTTCAAGACGATCCTGTTGGTCAGGAAATTTCTAATACAACCTTAAAAAATGGACTTAATATAGTGAATACTACTGCCCCATTCGGCACCATTCTTATTATCTATGAATCGCGACCAGATGTTACCATTGAAGCCGCTGTATTGGCATTTAAGGCCAATAATAAAATCTTACTAAAAGGTGGTAAAGAAGCTTATAACAGTAATATTATTTTAGAGCAATGCTGGCACGAAGCTTTAACTAAAAACGGACTTTCAAAAGATTGGATTAAGCTATTACATTTAAAACGAGAAGAAACCCAAGAGTTTTTGAAAAATCCAACCGAACCGTTAGATTTAATTGTGCCAAGAGGTGGTGAGCGTCTTATTGAGTTCGTTAAAACGCATGCAAGTTGTGCAGTACTCGTTAGTGGCAGAGGAAACAATTTTTTATATGTCTCAGAAAAAGCAGATTGGAGCAAAGCTGTTAATGTTATTATTAATGCCAAAACCGATAAAATTTCGGGATGTAACGCTCTAGATAAGGTGCTTATTAATAAAAACATTCCAGAATATGAGACAAAATTAAAAATGCTGCAGCAAAAATTAGAACAATATAACGTTGAGATTATTGCTGATAAAAGTGTTTCAAACGTAATAGAAGACGCTAAAGAGATATCTAAAAAAAGTGTTTGGTTTGAAGAGTTCTTGGCTTTAAAGCTCCTCATCGCCGCAGTTAATAACATTGACGAGGCAACAGATATGATTAACAAATATTCAGGAAAACATTCTGCAGCCATAATAACAGAAGATAAAAATGAGGCTTTAACATTTATGAACAACGTTGATAGTGCAGCCGTTTACCATAACGCGTCTACTCGATTTACCGATGGCGGACAGATGGGTGTTGGTGCCGAACTTGCAATAAGTACAGACAAATTACACCATAGAGGGCCGTTGGGACTAAAGCAGTTGGTAACTAATAAATATTATATTTTTGGCGATGGACAAGTAAGAGTATAGCGTAATTAAACCGCTTAAACACGTTTGTAATTTGGAATTTTCATTTCTAATTATTATATTTTGTGTTATGATTTCAGAAGACAAAAAAAAATACAGCGAAGAATTGAGTAACTCCATAAGCTATTTAGAAAACTTAGGATACAATAACATTAAAGCAGATTTAGAGGGCTATGAAACGCCCAAATCGTATCACAAAAGAGGTAGCGATATAGATATAACGCCAGATATTGTTGCTGAAAAAGAAGGTAGAAAGCATATTTTTGATTTAAGTCTAAAGTCTGAAAGACCTAAACTATTAAAATCAAAATGGTTATTTCTAAACACCCTCAGTCAACTCAAGTCTTATCGCTTTAGATTAATTACAACACGAGGACACTACAAATTTACTAATGACACTATGGATGCCATCCATCTCGATACCGTAAAATTGCTAAAAATTTAATTTTTTTTCCAAACGCTGTAACATTTTGATGCTTATTTACGTATAATAAAAGCAACAACAATGTTGTATAATTGCACAAACCATAAAAAGTAAATGAGACAGCTCAAAATCACCAAGCAGGTTACTAACAGAGAAACCGCTTCATTAGACAAATACCTACAAGAAATTGGTAAAGTCGATTTAATTACAGCAGATGAGGAAGTAGAATTAGCACAGCGCATTAAAGCAGGTGACCAAGTTGCTTTAGAAAAATTAACCAAGGCAAACCTACGCTTCGTTGTATCTGTAGCAAAGCAATACCAAAACCAAGGATTAACATTACCAGACTTAATTAACGAAGGAAATTTAGGTCTAATTAAAGCCGCACAGCGTTTTGATGAAACACGTGGTTTTAAGTTTATATCTTATGCCGTATGGTGGATTCGTCAGTCCATATTACAAGCATTAGCAGAGCAATCTCGTATTGTGCGTTTACCGCTCAATAAGATTGGTTCAATAAATAAAATTAATAAGACATTTGCCTTTTTAGAGCAAAGTCATGAGCGTCCACCATCAGCTGAAGAAATCGCAAAAGAATTAGACATGACTATTAACGATGTTAAGGAGTCCATGAAAAATTCTGGTCGTCACGTAAGTATGGATGCACCACTTGTAGAGGGTGAGGACTCTAACCTTTACGATGTATTACGTAGTGGTGAGTCGCCAAATCCTGATAAAGATTTATTGCACGAATCTTTAAGAACCGAGATTGAGCGCGCGCTAGAAACCCTTACTCCACGAGAAGCTGATGTGATTCGATTGTATTTTGGACTTGGTAATCAACACCCAATGACTCTAGAAGAAATTGGTGAGACTTTCGATTTAACTCGTGAGCGTGTTAGACAAATTAAAGAAAAAGCAATTCGCAGATTAAAACATACGTCTAGAAGTAAAATATTAAAAACCTATTTAGGCTAACCTCGACTAGGCTCAGTTACCAATACTATAAAACAAAATATAATTTGGTCATTGAGCGAAGCCGAAATAACAGCAAAAAAACTTATTTAGATTAACTCTTGTAACAGAGTGCTTTAAGTATTATTATTCAAAATAATTATAAAAGTATTTAGAGTTAAAATGAAATATTGGCTTAATTAGATGTGTTTTTTTGTATATTTAAAAACAAACTAATAAAGGTAACAACAGTTACAAAACATAACTGTTCGTTTTTTGATTGATGAAAGAACCCACGGCTGATTACCGTGGGTTCACTTTTGTATAAGCCCATGCCTAAATCCTTTCTTGTTAATTATAGACTTTTATTTGCAATTAAAAACACTAAAGCGTTCATTAACTATCTTTAACATTTTAAGTACATTTGCACTGTAATTTATAAAATGACTTAAAAAAATGGCTTCAAAATTAATAGCACCTTCTATGTTAGCCGCAGATTTTGGCAACTTACAACGCGATACAGAAATGGTAAACAATAGCGATGCCGACTGGTTTCATATAGATGTTATGGACGGTCATTTTGTACCAAATATTTCTTATGGTATGCCAGTAATAGCGGCTATAAAAAAGCATGCAACAAAAACATTAGATGTACATTTAATGATAGAAAAACCTGAACGCTATATTGAAGAATTTGCTAAAGTGGGAGCAGATATTATTACGGTACATTATGAATCCACCGTTCATCTGCACAGAACATTACGACAAATAAAAGATGCTGGTTGCAAAGCAGGTGTTGTGCTTAACATTACAACACCCATACACGTTTTAGAAGATATTTTACCAGAATGCTACATGGTATTATTAATGTCTATTAATCCTGGTTTTGGAGGCCAAAAATTTGAAGACGTGACCTATCAGCGAATCAAGAAACTTCGCGACTTAATAGATAAGCAAGGACTAGATACCCGAATTGAAATAGATGGTGGTGTTACGGATAAAAATATTGAAAAATTGGTAGACGCTGGCGCAGACACTTTCGTTGCTGGAAGTCATGTTTTTAAAAGTGACGATCCTATGGCAACAATTAAAAATTTAAAGACACTTGCCAATTTATAAAAAGCGCCTTATAGGCGCTTTTCTCTTTTTTTACAACTGTTCTAAAAGATAATTTATTAAATCTGTAGTGGTAACAATACCTACAAGGTTTCCGTTATCCACAATGGGCAAAGCATGAAATTCTTTTTCTGCCAATATTTTAGCAACGTCTTTTATAGTGGCAGTTGGTGAGACTGTTACTACATTTTTAACCATAACTTGATCAATTGTAAACATATTGTATACAAGGGTGTCTACTTCTTCTTCTGTGTCATAGACTGCATCGGCAAAACTGATGCGTAGCAAATCAGAGTAGCTAAGCATACCTATAATAACTTCGCCATTTACCACAGGAATATGTCTTATTTTATGTCTCTTAAAAAGTATTTCGGCAGTTTCTAGATCATCGTCTCGGTTAAGCGCAATGATGTTTGTACTCATTATTTCAGAAATTGGCGGTATATATCTCATAACTATTAGGTTTATATTTCACTATTAAAAGTAATGTATAAAACCGATAGAAATTATGATAAATATCATGTAAGAAACTGAAACTAAGACAGTCTAGCGCCTACATATTGTCCGTCTTACCGTAACCATAACTATAACCATAATTATAGCCATAGCCTTGAGACTTACTTGCTCCAACACTATTAATAACATAGGCCATATTCTTTAACTTACCGCTATCTGATAGATCTTTAGAGAATTTTAATAAGTTTTTCTCGGTGTAATTGGCCCTAGCAATATAGATCGTAGCATCTGCTAATTGCGAAATTAACATGGTATCAGTCACTAAAATCGTTGGTGCTGTATCTACAACAACATAGTCGTATACTTCTCGCGCTTCTTCGATTAGTTTTTTAAAGCGTCCGTTGGTTAGTAAGTGTGCAGGATTAGGAGGAATGCTTCCTGAAAGTATAATATTATGGTTTGGATGCTTTTCAAAACCTTTAATTAAAGCATTTTTCCAATCGTAATTAACATCATGAAGATAATTTGATAAGCCTGGTTTTTGTTTATCCTCGCTAATATGTGTGTGTATCTGAGGGTTTCTTAAGTCGGCACCTATAAGCAATACTCTTTTATTGATGCTAGAAAGTGCTAAAGATAAATTTAGGCTTACATATGTTTTTCCCTCTCCTTTAATTGTACTTGTACAATAGATAACTTTACCTTTTTCACCGTCTTTAACAGGTAAAATATAATCTACATTAGAACTTAGAATTCTAAAGGATTCTGCAAGCGGAGAGCGATCATTAGGATCGTTAAAAATAAGATCTTTTTTCTTCTTTAAATCGGGTATTTCACCAATAACCGGAATTTTAGAAGTAACCTCGACGATATCTTCTTTGCTGTGTAATTTAGTATCTAGCATAAAAATGAGATATAACACTCCAAAAGGTATCAAAACGCCGGCTAGTAGAGCACCTGCATAGACTATGGTTGGTTTTGGTGATATTGGTTTTATGCTAGAAAGTGCTCTTTCAACTTCTTTTATAGATGGTTCTGTAATGGCTAAATTTATGGCAGCCTCCTCACGTTTTTGAAGTAATAGAAGGTAAAGACTCTCCTTTATTTTCTGCTGTCGATCAATAGCCTTAAATAATCGTTCTTGTTCAGGTATTTGAGATACTCTTCCTGCTAATTGTCTATTTTTTCTTTTTAATTGGTTTAAAGACGCCTTAACTTGGGCTGAGTATGTTCTTAGAGATTTATCTATACTAGATTTTAAATTTTGTACCTCACTAATAGCAAGTTGCACCATTGGGTTATTATCGCCACCACTGCTTATTAACTTATCTCGGTTTATAACCGCAGTGTTATATTCTGAAATGAGTTGGTTTATACTTACATTCTCTATACCAATATTAGCTGGCAATAAGGCAGATTCAGAATCACTAATTAGAGAGTTAACTAATAAATTAGAAAGCTCGAGCTGGTTTTCTAAAGCAAATACTTCTTCTTCTGATTTTGTTCGTTGTTGAAGCCCAAGCTCTGCATCTGTTTGGATATCTACGATGTTATTATCTTGTTTAAAACCTTGTCTATCGATTTCTATAGAGTCTAACTCTTTGGCTAAAAATTCAAATCTAGCATCTATAAAGTCTAAGGTGCGTTCAGAAACTAACTGTCTGTCTTTTATTCCATCTTTATCAAAAACCTCCATTAAGGTATTTAAAATGTTTTCTGACAGTACTTTACTTTCTCCTTTAATAGAGAGTTTTAATAAATCGCTTTGTTCACCAATGGCCTCAACGACTATTTTACTTTTTAAAGCTAAGGTCGCATCCTTTACAGTTTTAAAGATAATATTGTATGACGTATCTATAATATCAGCCAAAGGAATCTGATTATTTAACTTTAGATTAAAAGGTAATCTATGGTTTTGAGCAAAGGTGGAATGCTCATTAAAGTTAAAGACTTTATCTGTATCTAAATTAGTAATTTGAAATCCCTTATCGGTTATTACCAGTTTATAAGACATGGTATTTGCCACACTATCGGCTTGTATTATCTGACTATAATCTAGCGGTAAAGATTCTATTTGTTTTGTTTGAATTGTACCTTCCTCGTAAAAGACCGTATTTAAGTTTAGCGCTCTAACCACTTTCTCCATGATAAGGAAAGAACTTATTATTTCAATTTCGTTTTCGAGATTAATATTAGTGCGCTTAAATACAAAGGCAGATGTTGGCAACTCTAGGCCTTCGGATTCATCTAAAATTTTCACCTTAGAATAGGTCTCAAAAATACGTGGCGCATATCGTAAATATATGTAGGCACTTAATAATGAAACCACCACAGCAATAACAAACCATGGCCAATAGGTTAAGTATTGTCTCACTAATTGCTTTACATCAATTTTATCCTCTTCACCAAAAAAACTACTATTCAACTGATTATCCATACCTTATCTTGTTAGTAAAATTGTAACACTAAGGGCTAATGACGCAATTGTTAAGATAGTACCTACATTACCTACAAAACCTGCACTTTTCACCTTTGGATTATTAGGACTTACTATTATATTGTCATTGGGTTTTATAAAATAAAATTCACTGTTCATAAATGAAGCCGAAGTTAAGTCTATGTGAGATATTTTACGCACACCATCTACTTCCCTTGTGATTAAAATATCATCTCGTTTACCATTAATGGTTAGATCTCCTGCATAACCTAAAGCTTGTAATATAGTAATGTTTTGTTCGGTAAAGCTGTAGGTGCCAGGCTTATTAACCTCACCTAAAATAGTAACCTTAGCGTTTATAAGTCTTACGTTTACAGTTGGATCTAAAAGATGACCTCCAGAGATTAGGCGATCTTTTATTTCTGCTTCTAACGCCTTAGTGGTTTTGTTTGCTGTTGAAATTTCGCCTAAAACCGGAAACTTTATGGTATTATCTACCGAAACTAAGTAACCATCTAATTGAAGTACTTGAAGATTTTGAGGTTGTGCACCTATAGCTCTAGATTTATTGTAAGGTATTGCTGCTTCTGGTATAGTACTTTCAACAGTTATTTTTAATATGTCATTAGGTTGAATGTTTGCAGATTCATAGTTTACTTCGCTATTGTTTTGCTCTATTGCATCTTGCATGTAGAGTATTTCTTTTTTTGAAGCACAAGAGCTTAAAACAATTAATACGAATAGACTTAAAATTCTTTTTTTCATTAAAAACTTATATAATTACAAGTGTAGCAAATATAACCGCATTTAGAGGACTAACAAAAGCTAATGTAATATAAAAAAATAAGCTTCATACTGCGCTCAATTATTAGCTGACTTCTTAATGAGAAATGGCAACGTATAAAGCGTAGAACCATACAGTAGTAAAAAAATAATTTGTGTATTAAGATTAAGGTGTAGTAAATTAAAGGCAATACCTATTATAATTACATTGATGGTACAAATTAAAATGGTTGTCATTAAATGGCTATAGCCCCTTTTTATAAATCTATGGTGAATATGATTTTTATCTGCTTTAAAGGGACTCGTTTTATGAATTACTATCCTTATAAAAAATATTCTTAGGGTATCTATTAGAGGGTAGAATAATAAGGCAAATGCTAGAGCTGGCGACGCTTTAAAATATGCAGAATCTTTATCTAATTGCGCTATATTTATAAAACTAATGGTGAAAAAAGCTAATAAAAATCCTACTATCATTGAGCCCGTATCACCCATAAAAATTTTATTTTTCTGAGAGAAATTAAGCCGTAAAAAGGCTAAAAGGCATCCACAAAGCGCAATAGCTATCGTTGCCAAACTCAATTCATTAGAATTTACAAAGAGATGCACAAAAATACCACTAATGCTTAATGCTATAGTTCCTGCAAGTCCATCTACGCCATCAATTAAGTTGTATGCGTTAATAATAAGAATATAAACAAAAAGGGTAAAGCCTACCGATATCCAATATGGCAACACATCGATATCTAAAATTTTTGAAAATCCAATTATCCTAGTATCTGTAAACACAATAAGCAGACCAGCCGCAAGTAATTGCCCCATAAACTTCTTCCTTGCAGAGAGTACAGTTAAATCATCTTTAAGTCCTAAAAAGAAGAGCATCGTGAGACCTCCCATTACCAAAAGTAAAACCTTGGTATTTAAAAAGGCCCCTACAATAGTCATTACAACAATGAGTCCTACAAAAATACCAATGCCACCAAGGGTTGGTGTTTTATCAGAATGCACACTTCTACTATCTGGTTCATCCATTAAATGCTTTTCTTTTGCTACATATAATATGGTTGGAAATGTTTGATAAGCAATAAAGAATGCTAACAAAAATGCTGCTGTTAGCCAGATGGCTATATTATTTTCGGGAGTAAAGTTCTCCAACAATGTTTCAATCATATGGTTGATTTTAAAACATCTTAGGGGATCAGAAATATACAACTTTCTAAACGAAGTCTAAGATGTTTAGACAAAAATCTACAAATTATTTCTTAGCAAAATTTAGGATATGTGCTACTATTCTTTCAGCGGTTTTACCATCCCATAGCGGAATTGTTTTGTAATCTTTCCATTCTCCATTAAAAAGTTTTTCTAAGTAAGGTTTAATAGCCTGCGGATTAGTTCCTACCAACTCATTAGTCCCTAAGGTTATCGTTTCTGGTCGCTCAGTATTATCACGAAGCGTCATACAAGGTACGTTCATAACTGATGTTTCTTCTGTAATACCACCTGAATCTGTAATGACTGCTTTAGCGTTTTCTACTAAGTAATTAAATTCTAAATAGCTTAAAGGTGCCACCATATGCAATCTAGGATGTGACACTTTTAAATGCTCTAGGATCTTAGCTGTTCTTGGATGCACAGGAAAAATTAATGGTAAGTCTTTAGTATTCCCAACAATCTCTTCTATCATAGCCTTTAACTGACCCTCTTCATCGACGTTTGCTGGTCTGTGAAGCGTCATTACGATATACGATTTTGGCTTGAGACCTAATTTACCATAGACCTCTGGTGCTTTAAAGTTTGGTCTATGTTTTAAAAGGGTATCTATCATTGTATTTCCTACGTAAAATATTTGGTTAGCTTTAACACCACTCTTTAAGAGGTTTTGATTTGCTAATTCTGAAGTCGTAAAAAAATAGTTGGTAATACTATCAGTAACTAATCTGTTAATCTCTTCTGGCATTGTCCAGTCATAAGAGCGAATACCTGCCTCTACATGGGCCACCTTAGTATGCAGTTTTTGCGCTACTAAAGCACAAGCCATTGTTGATGTTACATCACCAACCACCAAAACCAAATCTGCAGGATTTGTCATTAATTCCTTTTCAAAACTTACTAAAATTGCTGCTGTTTGCTCAGCTTGTGTGCCGCCACTGCACTCTAAGTTAATATGTGGTTCTGGGATGCTAAGCTGTTCAAAAAAGCTGCCAGACATATTTTTATCGTAGTGCTGACCAGTGTGTACTAATCTATAGTCTATTGCTTTGCCATTCTGTTTAGCATTTTTTATAGCATGAATTATGGGTGCAATTTTCATAAAGTTTGGCCTTGCACCTGCTATTATTGTAATATGATACATGATAGTTTTGGGTTGATTGGTTTTATTACAGCTATACTACTGATGCTACAAATTTATGTTTTTTTAATAACTCTGTTACCATGAACTAAAGTCTTTAAATTCCAACTTTTAGGATTTGTAAGAAAAAACTACAGCTGACCCGAATATGACCCGAATATGACCCGAGTTAGACCCGAGTTAGACCCGACGGAGCTCCTCAATGAGGTATTGCTGAGTTACATTATAAAATTTTGGTACAAACTTATGATATTACTTAATTTCTAATATTTCCCTAACATTAAATTTGCTAAAAAACGCACCAGATGTATTTGACGCTTTATTCTTGATGGCTGGTTAATGAGCCTGTATGCCCATTCTAGATTGTTTTTTACCCACCATTTTGGGGCACGTTTTACATGACCTGTATAGACATCAAAACTTCCTCCTAAGCCTTGATATACGGCTTGATGTTTTTGCTGTATGCGTTCCATGAGTAGTTCTTGCTTTGGTGAGCCCATAGCTACAAAGACAACATCTGGCTGGTGTTTAACGATATCTTGAATAAGCGCTTTTTCTTGAACTTCATTCTTTATGTAGCCATTTCTGTAGTTACATATGTTAATGCCCTTAAAGTTTTCTTTTAGCTTTGCAACGGTTTGATCTATAACTTCTTGTTTCCCACCTACCAAATAAAACGTCTTTGTTTTATGGTGTTTTGCTACAATATCTAGCCAAAGTTCGCATCCTGGGATTTTAACGACCTCTTTATGTCCTTTTTTATGTAATGCCCAAACAGCACCTATACCATCTGGATAGCCTAAGTTTCGGTTAATAATAGCGCGACTTTGATCTGTAGCATGTAGAATCTTTTCTGCATTTACTGCCACCAATATTTTATGATGCTCAAAAGCGTAGTCTATAAGTTGATCTCTAGATTTTGGCGCGTAAGTAATGACGTTATTTAGGGCTTGAAACTGCATAGTTATTTGTTTATTTCTAAATAATAATGTGCCATAGCATTGAACATAAAGGCATTACTCCATCGCATATATGAAATTTTTGAACTCAATCCTTGCCTGTATTGGTAATAAAAGAAGCCTTTTTTAGACTGCATATTTTCTATCGTCCAGTTTAGTGTACGCTCTAATAATTCTAAATGTTTTGTAAAGGTGTTCAATTTTGAGGCTGTTACTATAACTTGTGCTGGGCAATGGATATCTATAGGATAGGTTTTATCGTGATAATATTTTGGTTTGCCGTCTGCTTCAAAAAAGTGTTCTGTGTAATAGTCCCAACCTTTATCTATGTATTTTTGAAATGCGGTATCGTCTGTATTTTGCTGATAGGTTTCTAAGGCATCTAAATTAAAACCCGTATGAAAACTGTCTTTCCAAGATTGTACTGGTAATAATCCATAAATCCAAGAGCCATCGTCTTCTTGTAAATCGCAGGCCGCTACCACTGCTTTTTTTGCCATGTCTAAATACGTTTGCTTTTTTTTGTATTTGTAGGCATAGCTTAAAATTTTTGCTCCTAATAACGAGGCATTGATTACCGTATTGTTACCGTCTTTGATACTGTAAGAAAAGATGTGTCCAGTACCGTGTTCGGTTCTGGATAAATCTTGCAATACAAATTCTGCTGATGACAGGGCTGTATTTAGCACGTTTTCGTCTTGTGTTATTTTATAGCTTTCTATTAGTGCCTCTACGCAAAAGGCAGTGGCCACTACTGTTGGTGTATTTTTTTTGAATAGAAATAGTCGTCTTGCCTGCCAATCGAAGTTATAGCCCCAACATGCGCCTGCATAGCCTTCTACTTTCATGTCTAAAAGTAGTTGGGTTAGATACTTAATTTTCTCTACAAGTGTTTCTGAGGTTCCGAATTCGATTTTGCCTTGACTTGCTGCTTCGTAAAGCCTACAGTAGCCCAGAAGAAATAATGCTATCCCTTTTGAGTTGTGCTGCTTAGGCACCAGCAATAGTTTCCTAAGATTAATAGGACTACGCTTAAAGCCCTGTATCCAAGCCAATCTTGCTATGTCCCAATGTTTTAAAGGCAATGCTTGAAACACTTTAGAATTTAAACCATCATAAGGGTCCCAGCCTGCGAAGTTTTGGTCTTCGCAGTAGGATTTGAGGTTTTGGAAGCTATCATTAAATTTTATGGTTCTCAATACGTAATTGTTTTGATAGGTAGGATGATAAATCCTTTTAAGACCTCAAATTTAGGGTCTTTATTTTGAACTCTTATACAATTCGTTACAATTTAATTTCGCCTGTTCCTTAATGAACTTGGGAACCCAATTTGGCGCTTTAATATAGATGTTCATTTTTTGCTTGACCAGGACCCTTCGACTGCGCTCAGGGCAGGCTTCCCAAAAAACTCAAGACTGCCGATGTTCTCGCTAAACATTATGCTCGCTTCGGCATAAAAATAAAGGGCATTGGAAGTATTTTAGATTTGAACTCCCCAATGCTCTTTTTGTTTCCTAGATTAGGATTAGTCTCCAACGATTTTTATTTAACCCATTGCTTCACTGCATGTTTTACGCTCAATCCTCGGAGGTCAACTAAAAAAATTGTAGTTTTTGCATTGGTTCTCGATACATCCCGACGCAAACGGTCGGGACACTCGAACTGACGTTAATTATACATCGACTTGTTCTCCACCACGCTTTATAGATTCTAATACTTTAAATGACGCTTTTGTTACTGCTACTATATCTTTAAAGGGGATTGGTGCCTGACCCTCTTTAAGTAAACCATCAACAAAAGCTTCTACCATTTCCTTTTGACCTTTATTCTGATTAAGGATCTTTTTCTTTTTTGGCTTCCCTTTTCCGTAAATTTTTAACTCTTTAAAATCGCTCAATGTTGCAGACATACCCGCTGAGAATACCTCAACATACTCTTTGGTCATTGCTTTAGGTCCATTAGCGTAATACCCAATAACACCTGAAGACCCATTTTCAAATTGAATTAAAATATTTAGCGTATCATTTAACTGATTGGCGTCTGGTAATGCTGATGCCGTAATCTTTGTTGGCAAACTTCCGTTGAGATATGTTAAGTAGTCTATAAAATGGCAGGCTTCTCCTAGAATTCTACCACCACCTATTTCGGCATCTTGTATCCATGTATCTTTTGGTATAGCACCTGCATTAACTCTGTAGATCATGGTCATTGGGTTATTACCAACTGCTTTTTTAAGTTTCTTGGTTAAAGGCGAAAAGCGTCTATTAAAGCCAACCATTACTGCTTTTTTACTTGTTGCTTGTGCTTCAATAATTTGCTCTAATTCTGACTCTAGCAAGCACAACGGTTTTTCTACAAACACATTTTTATTGGCTTGCAGGCTTTTTAAAACATAAGGCCCATGCGAATCGTGACGCGTCGCCACAAAAACTGTATTGGTTTTATCGTCTAAAACATCGGCTTCTTCTGTAGCACAAAATTGAAACTTAAACTTTTCTGCGACACGCTTTGATGTTGTCCCTGTATTTGTTAATACACCTACTCTACCGACTTCTGAAGTTTCTGGAATATTTGGCAATAAATTGCCCTGGGCATAACTCCCAGCGCCAATAAAAGATATATTAACCTTTCCGAGCTTAGTAGCAGCTGATGTTGCTATTTTAGCTTTAGAAATGTCCTTAGATGTATCGTATTTTAGAGCAATACCTGTGAACGGTTCTGATTTAGACACTACCAAATCGAAAGCATCCTTGGCATTATCGAAATCAAACTCATGTGTGGTTAAGTAGCCAATATTAATACGACCAGTTGCTATTAAACTCTGAAAGGCCTCCATGTTTCGTTTTTCTGTCCAACGCACGTAAGGCAATGGGTAGTCTATACCTTTTTCTTCATAATTAAGATCATAGCGCCCTGGCCCATAAGAACATGCCATTTTTAATTCTAACTCTTTACGATACCAATACGGATCGCGATCGAACCCTGTTGGCACAGCACCCAGAACCACTACTTTACCTTTTTTGCGCGCCATAGCACCAGCAAAATTAATTGGATCTACACTTGAGGTTGCCGCAGCTATAATCACCGCATCAGCTCCATGACCTTTTGTAGCATTTAAGATTTGCTCTTCAACTCCAGCTGCATGTCGCGTTAATCCTAAATCAACAACGTTATTTTCTACAGCTTGATTAACCGCAGCTTCTGACACGTCTACACCAATCACCGTAACACCAGATGCTTTGAGGATTAATGCAGCTAGCTGACCCAATAGACCTAAGCCGATGACCACACAAGATTCTCCTAATCTTAAATCTGCCTGACGCACTCCTTGCATAGAAATAGCACCCAATGTATTGTAGGCTGCATCTTTAAGGTTGGCATCGTTTTCTAATTTTACACAAAGGTTTACCGGAACCGCTACAATTTCAGCATGGTTAGCGTATCCTGCGCCTGCACATGCTACCTTATCACCAATTTCAAACTCAGTGACTCCCTCACCAACCTCTATCACTTCACCAGCACAACTGTAACCTAACGGTGAATAGGCATCGAGCTTTTTCATCACTGCTCTATAGGTTTGTACGGGCCCTTGCTTTTTTAAGGTATCAATCACTTGTTTTACTTGTTGCGGGCGCTCTTTTGCTTTACCAATAAGACTTTTGCGAGCGGCTACCACCGTTGAGCCTTCTGTACCTGCGCTTATGATGGAATAATGGTTTTTTACAATGACCATGCCTTTGCCTAATTGCGGATAGGGTACGTCTTGTATCATCATATCTCCTGAGCCTAGTTTTTGTGTGAGTTGTTGCATTTAATTAAGTAAATCTGAATAAATCTCTGTAATCTGATTAAAAATTTGATGTGCCGAAAACCTTTTAATATCCTTAAGATTGTTTTGGCTTATCGTTTTTCTTAATTCTTTGTCTTTATAACAATGTAGTACTGCATTAACGATTTCGTCAACATTGCCAGGTGTAACCAAAAATCCATTTCTAGGTACCGTAATTACATCTGGTATGCCAGATATATTAGTTGAAATTATTGGCAATCCAAAATTCATTGCTTCTAAAATAGAGATTGGCATACCTTCTTTGTAAGATGGCAGTATAAAGGTATCGGATTTTTTATAAAGGTTGTCTTTATCTTCTCCAGAAACCCATCCTATATAATCTACACTTTGCGACAATTGATGCTCTGTAATGAATTTGTTGATGTATGCTTCTAATTCGCCTTTACCTGCAATGGTTAACTTAATACTTGAATAACTCCTGTCTTTAAGTTGTTTCATGGCCATTAATAGATCTTTTATTCCTTTAGATTCTATTAAAAACCCAACAAAGGCTAGAGTAAACTCATTATCGTTGTTTGCTATCTTATGGTCTTGATTAGATATGTTTTCAAGATTTATAGGGTTTGCTATTCTGACCACATGCTTTAAGTTATAGGCTTCCCTTAACTTATTTTCCCAATCTGTACATAATACAACAATCCTATCAGCTCTGTTAAATATAAAGTTAATATATCTTTTTAATCGTCTATTCTTTGTTAGAAAAAACCCATAAAAATCGCTAGAATGTAAATGCAATATTATTTTCCTACCAGTTATCTTACTTAACAGAAGAAATATAGATTTTCTAAAAAAACTGACTTTTGCAGAAGAATGTATATGTACAATTTTCACCTTCTTAAACAGTATAAAATACAGACACTGAAAGAATGCTTTGAACAAAATTAGAACTTCGAAAACCAGTGATTTGTCTTTATAATGATTGGTCTTAAGCAAAAACAATTTAAAAGGAAACTCTTTTGATTGATAAGCCTTGTAATGTGATTTTATTACACTAGCGATACCGCCATTACTAGTTAGGTCTGCACCAATTACTAAAATATTCTTACTCATTGAGTCTTTTAATTATTTTGAATGGTACACCAGCCACTATACAATTATCTGGCACATCTTTATTAACTACTGTATTTGCCGCAACAATTACATTATTACCTATAGTCACCCCTTTTAAAACAACAGCCTTATCAGCAATCCATACATTATTTCCTATTTGTATTTTATCTGTATCATACCCCTCTAAAACCAAATCATCTCCTTTAAAGTCATAATGATGATCATGATCTAAAACTGAGACAAACTGAGCAATGGTAACATTATTACCTATAGATATGTCACTAAAAGCAATAACTCTTGAATATTTATTTAAGTAAAAATTTTCACCAATTGTAAGATTTCCTTTTGCCTTTAATTCTGCATATTTAAACAGTCTGGCTTTACCATTTAAACTAATTTTACCTTGATCTTTAATACCAATAACAGCTCCTTTTTCTACAACAAAAGTTCGTTTGGTTTTAAGTTTATTACCGTACAGTAACTTTATAAACCAAAACTTCAATACACCAATGGAGTTAGAAAGGATACTAAATTTGTATGAAATGTTATTGAGCAAATTATTGTTTTTTATGTGCTAAAGGTTCTATTATTTTCTCAGTAAATAGCCTTGTTGCTTTGATGAGATTATATCTTAAACGATTGTATTTATAATCACTGTTTTCTTCTTTAAATTTAACAAGATCTTGTTCCAAATTACCCTTATACTTTTTTACAAATTCTGGGTACAATTGCGTCTTGGCCTCATTATATAATTTAATATCTAAGCTATTATTTGCTATTATTTTTTCTTGAACTTCAACTGACAGATCTATAAACTTTACTTTTTTCTCATTGAGAGAATCATTCTTTACTTCGTAGTTTGGTCTTATCTTTTTATTGAACACCAATTGATTGAGCAAAAGTAAGGATTCATCATAACTTTCAAACACGCCTATAAAATCATAATGATTTTTTAAATTGTATAATGCTATATCAATATCTTCACTACCAGCAACGCGCCTTGTTATACAATTATTGAACTTATCTTCATTGATAAAAGACTCTATCGTCCAATCGATACCTTTTTTATTGACTTGGTGGTTAAAATGAGACATGTATCTTGCTATAGGATCTCTTAAAAATGTAAAATATTTGATATTTTTATTTACGACATCTTCATAGTTTGCATAGGTTCTTGTCGTATGCCCACCAATGCCACTCAAAAAAGGGTAAAGTTTTATAATTCTTTTTAACTCTAAACTCGATAGATAATTATTGGGTTCATTAGACCAAAAATACCATGGCTTAAGCGATAAATATGTGGGCATATTATATTTAAGAGAATGACTAAAGGTTGTTCCTGCACATTTTTCGATATGGATAAAGCAATAAAAATCTTTCATAACAACATACTTAATTTCTAAAACCCCACAGTTGCTCCAAGTCTTTACCTGTGAGTGTCGCTGTTTCTATAACTTGAGGTCTAAACTTTTGTTCTAAAAGCTTTTGAGTGCTTTGACTTATCGTTGTTTCAATTTTTTTATCTCCTATATTTTTTTGCTCTAGTGCCTTACCCAACCTTTTTCTGTATCGGAGTGGTAATAACGGCTTTAAAATCTTTGTTAAACCAGATTTTCGCATCACATAATTATAGAACTTAGACTTCGGCTGTGCGCTTGCATTAAGATGTACATACTTGAATTGAAAGCCATTATCTATACCCAAAAAATCACACACCTCTTTCATAACGTTTAGCTGTTTTTGTTTATCTATAAGTTCTTCAAATAGTACAAAGTGGCAATTTTCCCTTCCAAACATGTTAATAAACGGTTGTATTTGCTCCGCATAATAACCATGCTTTAGGTAAGTATTATTAGATTGTTGCTCAAAGGTGTTTAACTCTCCTTTAAGTTCTGCCTCAATTGCTTGCTCAAAGGTGTTTTCTTCACGTAATGTTCTCTTAAAATAATTATATGCAGAAGTCGCTCTTTTTATTGGATTTCTTAGGCAAATAATGATCTTAATGTCTTTATTATAGTCTTGTATTCTTTGGCAAGCTTTGTTATGAAAATACATGTAATTAACTGCACCATGCAGCGCTATATCTGTATCTCCTTTTTTGTAAAAGGATTCTAAATGCTTAATTCCTTTTTTAAAGAAATCTTCATTAGTAAAAAAATGATAATCTTTTATTTCTTCTGGTGCAAGCACCTGAGGATGTTGCCCTAACCAATCGTATAGACTTGTAGTACCTGCTTTTTGCGCACCAATTAAGAATGTGTTAATTTTTTTCATTTAAGACGAAAAATAATCATTATACACCTTACTATAAAAAGGTTTGCATAGTTTTATGAGAAACTTTTCATCGGGCTTTAAATTATGTTTCCATTTCTCTACAGAGTGTTTGGAAATCCCTTTTGTTTGTTCTCTGTTATAACTCGATCCTTTTACTTTAATTTGTAACAGTGCGTCTGAATATGCTATTGATAAGAAATTACATAGTCTTTTTATTTCGCCCTCACTGTTACTTAATAAGTTCTCATATTTTATAATAATAGCGTCATTTGAGTTCGAATATTTTTTAAGGATTATACTATACCAAATCATCTGAATAAGCACGTATAGCATTATTGTTTTTCGGTTTACAAAATCACTTTTTAAAATCGGAAACTTAGATGAGCCTTTTATTTTAGTTTTCATAATTATTTCTGATGAACAAATTGCTCTGGGATCTCTCACTAAAAATATGATTTTAGAATTTGGATACCATCTTTTGAACTTTGATAAAAATGAAAAATGAAAAGGAAACTTAGCACCTATGATTTTCGCTTCTGATTTATTGATATTAGCTTTTTGAAACATCAATTCCTTAAAAACCGTTTTAGGTTCTTTTTTTTTCAGAATCGTATTAACATTATTAAGTTCTTCTGTAAACTGAATGAATTTTGGACTTATCTTTTTTAAGTCCTCTACAGCTGGGTGGTCGGTATTAGACAGGTATTTATATACACTTTTTGAATATGGGTTGTAAAATCCTAATTCTGGTGCTGTATATACCTCGAAGTGGTTATCTAGTATTTGTTTGGTCATTTTTGAACCTGACCTACTTAAGCCTAAAATTGTAAACGAATACTTCATGCTTTACTTAATCTATTACTTAGATATGGTATTATATGTTTTAAATACACAACACCCAACAAATATCCTAATGAGATGCTCAAGACAATACTATCTGTTCTGTTGGTACCAGAAAATAAGCCTCTTCCAAAGAATACGGTTAAACAAAATAACAGTAATGTATATAAGTAATTATCGTATTTTTTTAATCTTTTAATGTTTTTATAAAACCTTACCAATAGGTAAGACCACAAAGTAAGCCCTATTAATCCTAAATCTATGAGGTATTCTACAAAATCATTATGAGCAACGTGTCCTTCTATTTTTGGTGATGCATAAAAGCCAAATCCAAATATCTGATTAAACAAAGATGCATCTGCCCAAAAGAACAGCAAAGTTTTCCATATAACATCTCTGCCTGAGCCAACTGTACCACGTTTCTCATTTTCTATGTTTACCATTCTGTGCATTAAACTATCATAAGCACTCTCTACAAAGTAAAGTCCGGCCAACAGTAGAACCCCAATAAAAATGATGGCTCTCCAGTCTAATTTAAAATTTCTAAAAACTTTTCTGAAGTTTTTTGACGCATAGATAATTAAAATAACAAAAACTACCACGGCACCACGTTTACCAGAGAAAAGTGTTAATACTAGGCACATGGCAAACATCCAAAAATTTTGCTTTCTGTATCTGTGCATTAAAATTGGTAATAACATTAAAAAAATGTAGCCTGCTGAGGTATTTACAACCTCCACGCCTAATTTTACCTCTCTATTATTTAGTGCAATAACGACCTCCGTAATGCCGTTAAACATTAAAACGGCAATAAGCATTGTTAATGTCTTACCCACTAAATGTCTGTTTACAGTAGCATTATAGAAAAAATAGATTGTTGTTAAGATATATATTAGGATAATAGCAGACCTTACATTAACGCTTGCATACTCTGAAGGAAATCCTATAAGACTGAAAAAAAAATAGGCTACACCTGTGATAACAAAAAACAGCCAAACTTTAAGAAACCCAAAAAACTTCCATAACTTAGGTCGTTTTCCTAGGTAATAGACGTTATACACCAACATACCTATAAGTGAAGCTCCAGCCACTAGCTGAACAATTGGTCGCTCTGCTTTCTCTTCGCCTCTGATAAGTACATCTGCACCCAAATAACAGAGTACCAATATTAATGTTATGTAAAAGACTTGCTTCATTAACTTCAGCGCTTATAACTCTAATAATGTTTTTACATTAACAACTTTAATATTATTCTGAACAAAAAACTCATAAACCTCATCTATTCTATTCCAATTGGCATTACCTCTCCAATCTCTATTTATAGCAATTGCCATAAACTGGGTATTAAAACTCATTCTACTTAATACATAAAGAGAGGTGGAGAAATACCCAAGAATAAATTTAGGTCTTTTGCTAGCTTTGAAATAAAACATCTCAAAAGGCATGGTATTTTTTACAATTTCAAAATCAATTCTTCTATCTAAATTTTCAACCCTGTGTGGAAAATACTTTATTTTTAAATGATTATTCTCAGCAAATACTTTTAATGTTTTAAAAACTGTATTGCTTGCTTCTTGTGTAATAAATTGTTTTTCTAAAAGAGGGCTACCTAAAAACCACACTTCGTTAATTAGTTCTACTTGGTTATCTAAATATTTTTGCTTTGTATAACTAAAATTATTGATTAATAGTTCGTCTTGTTTGCCTGGCAAAATATTGAAGCACGTAAAAAAGGTAATGCTCTTTGGTAGTGGTTTTTTAGGGTTTAAAAACAAAAACTCCAAAAATCCTTTTTGATTTAGAATAGTTCCTCTACTTGTTCTGTATTGGTTTTTATTTCTAAGTTTTAGTATGTTTATTGTTGCCGCTCCATCATCAACGACAACAGGCCTCGTTTTGCGCACATTTTTAAGAACGTACTTAGACCAATGATTATCTAAATTACCTACTATAGGTGTGTGTGTATTAAATTGATTTAATAATTTTTTAGTTTTTAAGAATCTTAGCCAGTAATTGCCCTTGCCCAACATTGGTATATGTATATTAGCAAATTGCTTTATTTCATCAAATTCATTTACAATCTGGTTTATGGCAATTTGTCTTTCTGATAGTAAAACAAGTTCACAATCACTATAATCAATGCTCTTAGCATGAAGATATTCTAATACATTGATGAATTGAAATGGGCTTAAAACCAGAAGAACATATCTCTTTGTCATACTTTAATTTCTTTTGGCTTTTTTGAGAAACACATAATAATTAAACATATTAATACATTCTGTAACTGCAGCTGCTATAGACACTCCTAAAAGTAAATCATCATATATTGTTACAAACACGTATGAACAGATTAACAAACTAAACAGCCTAAACGAAATTAAATACTTAAAGAATTTAAACTCTTTAAGACTATTAAGCGCCACATGAAACACCGTATTAACGCTATAAAACACACCAGAAAATACCATTATCTGAGCTGCTAAAATACCGTCTTTATATTTAGGAAACACTATTGGAATAGCATAAGGCAATAAAAACACTAATACCAAGCCAACACCTAGCATTACCAAAAAGAGATATTTAACGGTCTGTAATGCTGTTTTAAATACATTTTCTTTATTCCCATCTTGACCAAATTTAAAGGTCATTTTAGGGAATAAGTATCTGTTTAAAAATTTTGGAATTGCTAAAACCGCATTATTAATATTGGCTGCAGGAGCAAATAAACCGACTAGTAGCGGACTTCCAAAAATCACTAAGACCAATCTTGGTACTGAGCGCGAGATTACACCAATATAGTTCCAGAAAAAAATTGGGAAACCAACTTTAAACAGGTCTATAAAATCTTCCTTGTTGAAGTTGTATTTTATTTTATAAGGTCGGTATATTTTGAATAAAATCACAAAAACACCATTAATAACAAATTGATAAGCAACGTAACCCCAAATATCAAAAACGTATATTAATGGAATAAGCAACACATAAAGCGCACTTATTGCCAACTGGATATTGGTAAGCTTAGCAAATTCCTTGGACGTTCTGTAAGTTGCTCCCAGGAAACTTCTTTGAATATTGAAAAATGCCAAAGACCCTGCAAACATTAACATTGCCAGACCTTCCTTTTCTATCGTTTTAGTAGTATATAATACTATAGCTACAATTGTTAAAACTACATATAGAGCAACCACCAACTTGTTTATAAATGCACCAGCGGTTTTTAATTTTGCCAATGCTGTATCTATACGATCTTTACCTAACCAATACGGTAACTCTCTGTTAATACCTTGCGGTATTCCTAAGGCAAGTAATTGCACATAACCAATAAAAACCGTGTAACTCTGCCATCTCCCTAGTTCTTCAGGTTTAATCCAACTCAGCACTATAAAACCTGTAATAAGAGATGTAAAGGTCATCAAAAGACCAGACACTACATATCTACCACCTGCTGAATGCTTTTTTATATTGGTTAGTTTTTTTTTCAATTATCACGAAATTAAAAGAATACATGGTCAAAATTAAACCCTAACTTTATTTATGTATTCTTATTAGCTTGTATAGATTTTTTAGTCAACACATAATTCCAATCTTGGTCAAATTTTTCATTTATTTCTAACACAGTATTAGGGTTGAGCATAAATTTTTTACCAAAATCAGGTAAATATTTCTGACAAATTTTACGAGGAGTAATATTTAAAAACTTGAAAAGTTTACTATACAGCAACTTAAATCTAAACATCTTATGAAACTTAATATCTATATAATTTAAGCGGTATAATAATTTTGTTTGAAAATTAGTACGAATACCTGAATTCACCTTTTTTGATTCAAAATTTATAGATGCGTCTTCTAACCCTAAAAATTCTGAAAACGACTTATGAAATGATTCCATTGCTCTTAAATCGTCTAACGTGTAGATAAAAACATCTTCAAAATTATGTTGTATTACTTCAATAAAACTTCTAAAAACTACATCTTCTTGTTTTAAAACACCTGTATTCTCAAAATTGAAAAAATCTTTAAACTTTAAAGCATTCCCTTCATGCAGGAATTGCTTGTAAGATGACAATATATAATCTGAATGCTTCCTAAAACCAACAACAATTTTAGCCTCTGGATACATTTCTTTTATGCTATTGATTGTACTAATACACTCTTCTAATTTATTTCCACCAAATAATCTTCCACTTAAGTTTTCTTCGGATATTAAGACAGGTTGTTTAGCTATATTCATACCCATTAATACCTTGTAATACGGCTCACTGGCTTTAATGTATTTTAGTGCTAATTGTGGAAAATACTCCCTTTGCAGATATGTTGTGCCTGTTTTATGTAAACCTATATGAAATATAATGTTACTCATCCATTTTAAAAATTTCTTCGGCTACTTTCCAATCCATTACTGTATCTATATCATGGGAGCTTAATTCATCCATTTCAAACTTTTTCACTTTAACCAGTTGTGCTAAAGAATTAGCTTCAATTGATCTTGTATTTATGATATAAATAGCACCATTAAGTTCCCAAACTTTTGGCACATCTTGCCTTCTGGTGGCATTAGATACTTTAGACTTTACCAAATACCCTTGCTCGTTTTCTTCTCTAAGTACGTAATAAGGATTAGATTTTGTTTCTTTTACCGAAACCAGCATATCTAAGTTGTCATTATAGTGAGTTAAAGCATCCTTAATATGTTGGGCTGTTCTAAAAGGTGATGTAGGTTGAAGCAATATTAATGTATCTGCATGGTATCCTCTTTCTGCATAGAATGTTAAGGCATGTTTTATAACACTTTCTGAGGTTGCAGTATCCGTTGCTAATACCTTTGGACGTAGAAAAGGGACTTCTAAACCAAAGGATTCGACTGTGCTTTTTATTTTTTGGTCATCAGTGGAGACACATATTACATGATCATTAAATATCGCTCTAGCAGCATCAATAGTGTATTGTATTAAAGGTTTACCGTTTAGCAACTTAATGTTTTTTCCCGGCACACCTTTAGACCCTCCTCTGGCTGGTATTAGAACTAATGGTCTCAAATTAGAATTTTATGGTGTTAATATCTATTTGTGCTTTTTCAAAATCTTCGTGCTTACCCACGTCTAGCCAATACCCAATTAATGGAAAAGAAATTACTTTTTTGTTCATTTCTATAAGTTTTTCCATTAAATCCGTGGCGTTAAAAAATACATTTTTAGGAATGACGTCTAGTACTTCTTTTTTCATTAAATAAATACCACCATTAGAATAATAGGTATAGGTTGGTTTTTCTTTAAAATCTATAATATGATTATTAGATGTCTCTAATACAGCATAAGGTATACTTACATTGTAAGGTATTGTAACTACAGCCAAATCCGCATCTTGCTTTATAAAATCTAAGTAAAATGCTTCGTAATCTAAATTGGTTAACACATCTGAATTGGATATTAAAACATGATTATGCTTAAAATCTTTGATTTTAGAAACGGAACCAATGGTACCTAGAGGCTCATCTTCCCAAACGTAACTAATAGCACAGTTCTTTTCACTACCATCACTAAAGTAATCTTCTATCTGCTCACCTAAATATCTTACAGAAAACCAAAAATCGTCTATACCGTAAAGTGCTAAACGGTCTACATTGTGCTCCATAATGGGTTTACCTCCTACATTAAGAAGCGGTTTTGGGGTTGTATCTGTGAGTGGTCTTAATCGTTGCCCTCTGCCTCCTGCCATAATAACGGCATCTACAGGCAAGTATGAACGCATAAATCTAAAATTAACGATATTAATAACTCTATCGTCTTTATCTAAAACTGGTATAATTTTAAAGTTTCGTTCTCTAAACTCTATAATTTGAAGTATATCTCTTTCGTCTTTTCTTATAAATTTAGGATTATCTTGTATTATAGCTTCTACAGACTCATCTATGTTAACTCCTTTAAGCAAACCTCTACGCACATCACCATCTGTTAATGAGCCTATAAGTTTATCTGAATCATCTACAACAAAAACAACAGCATTAGCTGCCAAAACGTCTAATTTTGCCAAAGCTTCGCGTATGGTTGTTTTATTAAGAACTAAATGCTCTCTATAGTTTATCATGCTCTTTAATTATTTTTATAATCGTATTAGCTGTGTTTTCGTTATAATACGTGTTTTCACCTGAATAAGCAGGTAAGCTTAAAACTTCCTTTACTTTATTTACAATATTTACCGCATTAAAATCTACATCAAAGGTATTTTTACTCTGTGCCCTTCCTTTTTGCCTATCCCCAACATTGACCACATATTTTTTGAAAGATGCAGCTTCAATAATTCCGCTAGACGTATTTCCTATTAATAGGGTTGAATAATGCATTGCTGAAAAATAATTTGCCTTTCCAAAATTTTCAACCAAGACCACCTTATCAGGAACATTTTCTTTGAGTTTGTTAATCTCATTTCTATACACACCACCTAAGGTGTCTGCATTTGGCATTGTAACCACAATCTGTAATTCGCTTGTTAAAGCTTCCAAAGCGATTCGCATTTGCGAAGCATACTCATTATTACGCTCTACAGCAACAGTCTCTGGATGAAATGTAACCAACGCAAAGGGTGCGTCCTTAATATTAAATTCGCCGAATATCTTTTGTCTTTCAACAGGTATAAAGTCCTTAATACCATCTAAGCTTAATGCTCCTACGTTAAAACTATCTGCACTCTCAATAAGCTGTTGTACTTTTTTCTTATAATCTAATGTAGCAACAAAGTGTAACTTTGAAGCTAGTGTTAATTGATGCCTATATATATTATCTATAGCACCTAAAGTAGTTTCCCCTCCATGTATATGAGCCATGGGCACTCCGTAAGGAATACTTGCTTGAACTGCGGCACTCATCTCAAATCTATCGCCCAAACAGAAGACCAAATCGAACGTATGTGTTTTCCAAAAATCAGCAAACTTTAAAACTGTATTTCCATAAGATTTGGTAATGCCATATTGGCTATCGTCAGCCTCTAAGGAAGAAATTGTATGAATCGTTTTAAAACCATCTTTCTTAATATCGCTTAACGTGTATCCATGTAATTTTGACAAATGTGTACCAAAGGCAATAATCTCCATTTGGAAAAAAGGATCTATCTCTAATTGTTTTAATAATGGTAGATAAATTCCGTAATCTGCTCTAGAGCTTGTTAGGACACCTATTTTCATACAATATCGGACCAGGTTAATTTGTCAAACTTTTTAACATCTTTTGCGAGTGTTTTACCCACAATGTCATTCCATCGCATTGGCGAAATACCGTCTCCAGGACGTAAAGGCAATAGGTCTGATTCTGAAATAACATCACCAGCAACCATATCTTTTGCCATATGTAGGCTCTTTCTAGCTATACTAATATTTTTTTGCTCACTTTTTGATGGCTCTTTTTTGCCATTACCTGACATTGCCTTCTCTATATTTCTTATGGCTTTGACCATTTCTTTTAATTCATTAGGCTCTAACGATGCTTTATGGTCTGGCCCAGACATGGTCTTATCTAACGTAAAGTGTTTTTCTATAACTTTTGCCCCTAGAGCAACTGCTGCTACAGGCACCTCAATACCCAATGTATGGTCTGAATAACCTACAGTAACACCTAGTTCCTTTTCGATAGTAAGCATTGCTTTAAGATTTACATCTTCCATAGGAGTTGGGTACTCCGTGTTACAGTGTAAAATTATGACATTCTCTTTTTTTACACCATTATTTTGAAGCACTTCTAGCGCTACCTTTATTTCTTCTATATCAGCCATTCCGGTTGACAAAATCGCTAACTTGTTTGTTTTTGCAATAGCTTTTAAATAAGGATAGTTTGTAATTTCTCCGCTTGGTACTTTAAATATATCTAAGCCTAGATCATCTAAATATTTAACACCCTCAGCATCAAAAGCACTTGACAAGAATTTAATATTCTTTCCTTTACAATAAGCAATTAAATCTAAGTGATCTTGATGATTAATTTCAAGACTCTTAAGCATATTGTATTGTGAGTTATCACTATCCTGCATATTTTTTGCTTGATAAACGGCTTTACTAGCATCAGGGCTTGCTAACTTATCTGCTTTGAAACTTTGAAACTTTACATAGTCTACCTTGGCATCAACAGCTGCATCAATTAGCTTTTTCGCTAAACTTATATCTCCATTATGATTTACTCCTGCCTCAGCAATTATAATTACTTTACTCATTTTCCTAATTTATCACCTACTCTTATTTTTCCATCTACATCTAATATTTCAATAAAAGAGTCTTTAGTTTTTACCAAAAATCCTGATTCTGTTTTACTAAGCACTTGGCCAACGGTACCAATATAATTTGGGACATCAGGAATTAACCTTGACTTATTGATTTTTATTTCTTGCGAGTTATTGACAGTTCTTGCTATTGGACCTGGTGTAGATATTGAACGTATGAAGTTAAATAAGTTTCTTGAAGTGTCATTCCAATTAATAATTTCGTCACCAACACCTCTTCTTCCGCAATAAAAACCAACAGGATGAATGGTCTTTTGATCTATGCGTTCATAATCATTTTCTGCTATTTTCACTAAAGCATCGTATAACAAACGAGAACATTCTACAAATGCTACTTCTAAAAGAGAAGCGTAATCATCTTCATCCGTTATAGGGAAAGTATCTTGCAGAATAATATCTCCTGTATCTATACCTTCATCAACAAAATGTACTGTGATACCAAATTCTTTTTCATCATTAATAAGCGCCCAATTCAAGATATTTCTCCCTCTATAAAAAGGTAATTTACCTGCATGACAATTAATAATACCTTTTGGTGTTAGATTAATTATGCCTTTTCTGAAAATCTGATTAAAACTCATTGACACTAAAACATCGCAATCGTATGTTTTAATCTTTTCTAAACTAGAAGGTGAATTAACATTATCTAATTTAAAATAATCTATATTATATTTCTTAGAAAAATCAGACAACACCATGTCTGTTGTATCTGTTCTAGGTACAATAAACTGAATATCGAATCTATCATCATTATTGATTATTTCAAAAGCTCTATGTGACCATGGTCCATCAGCAAAATAACCAATTCTTAACTTCTTTTGACTCATATAACACTACTTGGTATATTAACAATTCGTTCTTCCAAAAATATAGCATTTTTTTGACTGTCTCTTGTACAATCCTTATACATTGGCAATCTAAACATTAGTTGCCATATAGGTCTGGTCATAACACCTTGAGCATTTGTAGTCTCTAAAAACAGATTACGTTCTTCTTTGTTTGCTAACTCAACACACATTAACCAGTAATTGGCTTTTGTATCTTGTGTTTCTGTTCTAAAAACAATGCCTTTTGTACTAAAATATGCTTTATAACTTGATGCTAATTTTCTTTTTTTCTTTAAAAAACCTTGCAATTGCTCCAATTGCGCACATGCCAAAGCTGCATTGACATTAGGCATTCTGTAATTATACCCTAAAGTGTCATGATAATACTCATAAGCATGCGGTTGCTTTGCAGTGGTAGTGAGATACTTTCCTTGGTCTGCAAGTGCTTTATTGTTGGTAACAATGGCACCACCACCACCAGAAGTGGCTATTTTGTTTCCATTAAAAGAAAACACACCCAATTCACCAAAACTTCCGGTAGGTTTACCCTTATAAAGGCTACCTAAAGATTCTGCAGCATCTTCTACAATAGGGATATTCCATTTATTGCAAACCACTATAAGCTCATCTAAATGTACCGGAAAACCAAAGGTATGCATAGGTAAACAAGCACTTATTTTACGTCCTGTTGATTTATTATAGCAACCATCTTCACGCAGGTCTCCATGTTCTTCTAAAAAGTCTGAAACCGCATTTGGAGATAAACCCATAGTATCTAAATCAACATCTAAAAAGACAGGATGCGCATTATTGTATAGTATAGCATTTGCTGTAGCCACAAAAGTTAATGCTTGAGTGAGCACCTCATCACCTGCACGCACACCTACTAAGTGCAGCGCCACTTGTATGCCTGCAGTACCGTTAACCACAGCAACGGCACGATTAGTTTGCGCTGTAGTTGCTATTTGTTCTTCAAACTGATCTACAAATTTACCCACAGAAGACACAAAGGTAGTGTCTATACATTCGTTAAGATACCGTTTTTCATTACCTGAAAAATGCGGCACATGTAAAGGGATAAAATCTGTTGTTTGAAACGTTTCTTGAATAAAACAAATGGTTTGGTTTAAATAAAGGTCTCTCATATTACATTTTGGCCTCTAAATACTTTCCGGTTTCTTTATGATTGAAGTTTGGAATCATTTTATTGAATACATCCACTAGTTGCTGTTTCTCCCAACTGCCATGCTTTCGCAGGCTTAAAATAGTGTTTTCAAAAAATTCTAGTTTATCAGCTTCAATGTTTAGAGAATTTTTTATAATTCCTAAACTCTTAAAACGACTCATATCTAAGGTTTCTGATGCTGTAAAAAACTCTTCAAAGTCTTTTTCGCCTGTAGTATCACTTTTCACAAATAAGCATGGCCATTTTTTCTGACGAGAAAGCTCCTTCACTTTAGCTCTTGCCTCATCTTCCGAATATACAATTATAGGCTCATAACCTCGCTGCCTTAAATAACGCTCTGCTATGTCTGCAAATGTAATTAGATGCAAACCTTCATTTAACTTTGGAAAAAATATATCTCTATTATCTCCAAAAATCGTTGACATTAAACATAATTCACCTGCTTCTTTAGGAATAACGAAATAACGTCTAATATCACTTGGTGCTACTATAGGTTGCTGTTTTAACATACGCTGATTAAATCCATGAAGTAGAGAACCATCAGAAAACGCCACATTTGCAAAACGTGCTGTAGATATACAAATATCCTGGCTTTTTTGCATTAAAAACATTTCCATAATCCTTTTAGACGCACCCATCATATTTACCGGGTTGGCTGCCTTATCGGTAGAGACGCAGAAATATTTTTTTGCCTTACCTACAACAGCATGTTCTATGGTTTTAATGGTATTGAAAATGTTAACATCGACCATACGCATTAGAGTGAATGAATCTTTCTCGCTACGCACATGCTTTAATGCTGACAAATTTAGAACGTAATCGTATTTACCATCAGACTTTATAAAGGCATCATATATATCTGACCCACAATCTAAAGCAAAGGTTTTAAATTCACCCGAAATATAACCTACAGAACTGCGCAGATCTCTAACCAATTCTACCAGATTGTTTTCGCTAATATCAACAACATGAAGTTTTTTGGGGTTTCTTTTAAAAATCTCGGTCGTAACAGCCTGACCAATTGAACCAGCACCACCAATTACCAAAAATGTTGAAGAACTGACAATTTTATTTAAATCATCACTATGCTTGGCAATATCTTCAACAAATAATTCTGCTTCTCTTCCTATTAGAGGTAGAATTTCCATCTCTGTACTTATTATCAATTACACCCAACAAAACTAAACTAATTCCCCAAACCTCATAACAAAGCAAACTTTAAATTAAAGAAAACAACAGCTTTACTGTAATAAAAACACCAGCACCAATAAAAACCTAATTCAATAATAAGCTAACTATTAATAACACCATAAAATACTATTAACGCTTTGTTAATATCTAAATATAGGGTAGATATAATGTTTTACTATATTTGCAATCCCTTTCTACTGTAGTGTTTTTAGCCTGCACTAATTTTTATCGATAAACAACATATTTCTTAGACATATGAAACATTTTTACACATTTTTAGTTGCTATTTTATTTACTGGTTTTGGGTTTGGGCAGACTCTATCACAGGGTGATTTAGCTATCATCGGAGTTAGCGTTGATAACGAAGAGATTCTAGTGGTTGCGCTGGAAGATATTCCTGCTGGAGAATCCGTTTTCTTTACTGATGATGAGTGGAGCGGTAACGCTTTTAATACTGGTGAAGGTTTTTATGAATGGTTAACACCATCAATTACTGCTGGTACTGTTATTACTATTACAACGACTGGAACAACTGCAGGTGGTTCTGTAAATCTACAAGCAGGTAGTTTTGCTTTAAGTAATAGTGGTGATGGAGTGTTTTTGTATCAAACTTCTACCAATACTTACAACACAGGGACATATACTTTACTTGGCTTTGCTGGTGAAGACGGTGGTGATGCCGGAACATTAACTGGCTCTGGATTAACACTAGGCACTACAGCAATTTATTATGGAGGAGATAATGGAATTTACACTGGAACTAGAACAGGGCAAGATAAAGCTACTTATTTATCATTAATATATGACAGTGGAAATTGGGCTACATCAGGTTCTGCACAGACATTTGATACAACTGCATTTACTTTTTCTGGTGGTTCACCAAGCACTTCTGTAGAATTTGCAACAGCTTCAGCATCTGTATCTGAAGGAGTAGGAACAACCGATTTAATTTTTTCGATTACAAATCCAGACGGCACCAATGCTACCTCTTTTGATGTAGAATTAATCATAGGTGATAACGCAGACATTAACGGATATACAACACAGACTGTTACGTTTCCTGCTGGTTCTTCTACCGATGAAACTGTAACTATAACAGTTACTGATGACACTGTTTTTGAAGGAGATGAAACCTTAATATTCACCATTACAGGCGTAACTGGTGGGAATAACGCAACTTTAGGTACGCAATCTACATTTGAGTTAACAATAGAGGAAAATGATCCAAATCCAGCGGTGGCTTTTTGGCACGAGCCTTTCAATAACAATAACCTCTATACAGTAACTATTGGTGGTGAGGGTAATGACGGAACTGCAGATTATTTTCAGATAACTGATGGTTTAAACATCAACCAATCCTACACTAATATAGACGGAACCTTCCACGCCTCTCAAGACATTGATGATGGAGGATGGACAAATAGTGCTGCGCCAAGTCAACTAACATGGACAGGAATTGATATCAGTGAATTCACGACATTATCCTTTAAAGGTTCTTTTGCTTCTAATGGTGGTGGTATTGATGAGTCAGACTTTGTCTTGGTTGAGTATCAAATTGATAATGGTGGCTGGATGAATTTATTAGCTTTTGAAAATACTGGAGGTTTTAATAACAATTTTTTTGAGGATACCGATTTTGATGGTACAGGAGATGGCTTAGAACTTTCAGACACATTTCAAGAGTTTGAAAAATCAATTCCTATCGGTTCTAGTTTAGACTTAAGAATTACAGTTTCGGTAGATTCTGGTGGTGAAGATTTGGCTTTTGACAACTTTAAAGTTGAGGGTATCTATAACGGTTATGCATATTCTAACGGTTCTTGGTATCCTACAAATCCTGATAACACAACAGGAGCATCAAACGCTATTGTTGTTGATGGTGTTGCTATTTTCACTACAGATGTTAATCTTAATGATGTGGTTGTTAGTCCAGGGGCAGGTTTAGATGTTGAAACTGGTAACACTTTAACTGTTAACAGTCTTAATTTAGAATCCACATCAACAACCTTCTCCAGCTTAATTTCTGATGGAACTATAACAGGTACTGTAACATATAACCGTTACATAAACACAAATAATGCTGTAAATGGTAACGACTTAATTAGTGCTCCTTTAAGCGGACAAAATTTTGATGTCTTTATTGGCAACAATACCAACATATTAACAAATCCAAGTGGACCAGAGGTTCTATTCGGTGGTTTTGACAATGATAATGCCAGCGCACCATATGAACTATGGAACGACACTGACACCACACCACTTACTGCTGGTATCGGATACCGCACAGGTATTGAGGTTGGGGCTCCTACTAACCTCGTATCTTTTGAAGGTACTGTAAATACTGGTTTGGTAGAGGTTGCTATAAACCAAGGTTCAGCAAGTATTCTTAATTTGGTAGGTAACCCGTTCCCTTCTTACTTGGATGCCCAAGCTTTTTTAACTCAAAATGCTGCGGTTTTAGATCCGAGTGCCGTGGTGATTTATGGTTATAATGACAGTACTGACGGTACTTCTGCTGATGATTACACGATTATCAGTGCCATAGAAAACAATACACTAAACATTGCCCCTGGTCAAGGGTTCTTTGTAGCTTCTAATGTTGTTGGTGGCAACCTTCAGTTTACAACAAGCACTCCAGATATGCGTATTATATCTACCGATGACGACTTTATTGCTGGTAGATCGGCTATATCGAACGTTAATATCAATTTAAGTAATGCTACAGACAATTTTATCACTAAGGTATATTTTACAGCCTCTAGTGGCTTAGGTTTAGACCCTGGTTACGATGCTAGTCTGCTTGGTGGTGTGGCACCAGCTTTTTCCTTGTTTTCACACTTAGTAGAAGAGAATATGGACGTGCCGTTTGCAACGCAGGCCATTGGAAAAACAGATTATAACGACACAACTATTGCACTGGGTGTTAATGCTAATATGGGTGAGCAGTTGACTTTTAGCATTGCTGAAAACACAATGCCAGCCTCTATTGAAGTGTATTTGGACGATACACTAACCAGCACCTCTACTCTATTAAACGCTGCTGATTATGTCTTAACCCCTTCTGAGGATTTAAATGGTACGGGACGTTTTTACTTAAGGTTCTCTAATAGTGCATTGTCTACAACAGATGCTATTTTTGATGGTATTTCAATCTATGGCAACCAGACCAACAGAACTATCAGTATCGCAGGACAGCTAACCGAAGGGACCTCTGCTAATGTATATGATATACAAGGACGTTTAGTTACTGCGAGACCGTTAGTATCTGACTCAACATTACAGACTATTGATGCCAGCAACTTACATACAGGCGTGTATATTGTGAAGCTCGTTAATGGCAATGTCGTTAAAGCTGAAAAAATTATATTGAAATAAAGAGAAAAAATTCTCATTAATAATAAAACGCACTCAGTATTGGGTGCGTTTTTTTATTGTTTTAGAAATACCGATCTATGAACTTTAGATCAGTAAGATGTATTAAATCTGAAAAAAAAACTATATTTGGTTTTATCTAATTATCATAATATCACATCTATAATAAGCTTATGAGACAGTTTTACATTTTTATTTCATTTTTGTTTTGCGCACTTACTTCTTTTGCTCAAGTTACCTATAATGGTAATGGTAATTCTGGTTTTGGAGGAGCAGTTGGTGGTAGCAATATGACTATTACAGACAACGGAACAGACATCACCATTACGTTTAATCGAGGTCCAGGCACTTTTGACAACGAAATGGTTATCTATATCGATAGCAGAACAGGTGGGTTTAGTTCTACGGTGGATTTTGCTGACCCAGATAATGGTGACAAGTTACGCAGAGCCATAAATGGTGCTGGTACTTTTGCTGGTGCTACACGCTCTACAGTAAATTTTCCTGTGGGAATGGAAGCTGATTTTGCTATTGCTGTGAACACCTCTTTTGGTGGACTATGGGAATTGGTTAATAACGCTTCGTTTCCTTTTATATCGGGTGTTGGAAACCCAACTAGTAATACCGAAACTAGCTTCACGATGAGCTTTTCAAAGGCAGATATTGGTATTGGTGTCAGTGACGCCATTGAATTTACATTTGTTGTTACCTATCTTGATGGTTTTGGTGGTGGTGGAGTATTTAGATCAGATGAAGGCTATGGAAATGGATTACCCACAGGCAATCCAGGAACTAGTGATATTACCTTTACAACATCAGAGTTATACCGAGAGTCTACCACATATACCTATAACAGTTCTTGGTCTCCAAGTGATCCCAACGGTACATCTACTCTAAATGATATATTTTTAATAACGTCAGATAATGCTATCATTTCAACAAATACTAATGCAAAACTCGTCACTGTAAGTCCAGGAGCGGCTTTAACAATAAATTCAGGTGTTAACCTCAATGTGGCGGATGCTCTAACTTTAGAATCTGTTTCAAATAGTTACTCTAGTCTTATACCAGTAGGAACGGTTACGGGTACTGTAATCTATAATCGTTATGTTAATGATAATGGACCTATTAACGGTAATGACTTAATTAGCGCACCTGTTTCTGGTCAACAATTCAATACTTTTATAGGGAACAACACCAATATTTTAGCCAATCCTTCAGGCACAGATGTTCTTTTCGGTGGTTTTGACAATGATAATGCTACGGAACCGTATGAGCTTTGGGATGAAACTGATACTACACCACTTACCGCAGGTGTTGGTTACCGTAGCGGTATTGATCCTGTTGCCGGTTCAAATTTAGTATCTTTTGAAGGTACTGTAAATACTGGTTTGGTAGAGGTTGCTATAAACCAAGGTTCAGCAAGTATTCTTAATTTGGTAGGTAACCCGTTCCCTTCTTACTTGGATGCCCAAGCTTTTTTAACTCAAAATGCTGCGGTTTTAGATCCGAGTGCCGTGGTGATTTATGGTTATAATGACAGTACTAACGGTACTTCTGCTGATGATTACACGATTATCAGTGCCATAGAAAACAATACACTAAACATTGCCCCTGGTCAAGGGTTCTTTGTAGCTTCTAGTGTTGTTGGTGGCAACCTTCAGTTTACAACAAGCACTCCAGATATGCGTATTATATCTACCGATGACGACTTTATTGCAGGTAGATCGGCTATATCGAACGTTAATATCAATTTAAGTAATGCTACAGACAATTTTATCACTAAGGTATATTTTACGGCCTCTAGCGGCTTAGGTTTAGACCCTGGTTACGATGCTAGTCTGCTTGGTGGTGTGGCACCAGCTTTTTCCTTGTTTTCACACTTAGTAGAAGAGAATATGGACGTGCCGTTTGCAACGCAGGCCATTGGAAAAACAGATTATAACGACACCACTATTGCACTGGGTGTTAATGCTAATATGGGTGAGCAGTTGACTTTTAGCATTGCTGAAAACACAATGCCAGCCTCTATTGAAGTGTATTTGGACGATACACTAACCAGCACCTCTACACTATTAAACGCTGCTGATTATGTATTAACGCCTTCTGAGGATTTAAATGGTACGGGACGTTTTTACTTAAGGTTCTCTAATAGTGCATTGTCTACAACAGATGCTATTTTTGATGGTATTTCAATCTATGGCAACCAGACCAACAGAACTATCAGTATCGCAGGACAGCTAACCGAAGGGACCTCTGCTAATGTATATGATATACAAGGACGTTTGGTTACTGCGAGACCGTTAGTATCTGACTCAACATTACAGACTATCGATGCCAGCAACTTACATACAGGCGTGTATATTGTGAAGCTCGTTAATGGTAATGCCGTTAAAACTGAAAAAGTTATTTTGAAATAGTAAAAACTAAAACACTGTAATTTTCGTAAGTTTAGCAAAGGTGAAAGGTTTTTTGATTTTATTTCTATTTGAGTATACTAATTGAATTGAAAAACCTTACTTTTAAACATTAGTTTGAATAAACCTTTTTACATTTTTTATTGATAAATAAATTATTTTATTATTTTTGAACCGAAATCTAGGCTTGGCCATGAAAAAAGATAACCATACCGATAAAATCACTCGTAAAGACGCTATTAAAAAAATGGGCAAATATGCAGCTTTAACTGCTGTTGGAACATTTGTGATTTTAAATCCACTCAAAGCACAGTCCTCTTCACCTCCAGATCCAGGAGGTAACCCTTTTGATTAATTTGTAACATACATTGAAAAACAACTTAGCGCCAACATATCAATATTTGTTTGGTCATTACTGGGTGCTTTGGTATAAAGAGTCTAATAGTTACAGTATAGTAGATAGGGATTTTAAACATTTGCTATACATGTATCTTCAAGCTCCGTCGCTTAACAAATTTAAATCTGGTCTATTCGCTGTTGATTCTAGTTTAGATGCTGATACTGTTGCCAATAATCTACAAGCTTATTTAATGCAATGCAATACGGCACAGCATGATGATACCACATTGAGCGCCGATTTTATTGCTACCAGATCTAATATATTCAAGACATACGTTTTTAATGACAAGGCGTTTCAGGTTAATTTTGATTCTGAATTAGTAGAAAAAACCATTCATCCAAGTATCGCCCATTTAGAAATAAAAGAACCCATTACACCACATACGACCTACAATATTTATGTAGAAAATGACCAACTGTGTTTGTTTAGAAATGAAACATTGATAAGCATGGTTCCTAAACGCGACTACCATCTTATACAAGGCAAGTTTGCAATGGAACTTCTTTCATTTGCGCACAGTAAAGAAGAATCGGATTGGTTGGGAACTTTTCATGGCTCAACCATTGCCGACGGAAACCATTCTATTTTATTCATAGGAGCGTCTGGCAAGGGTAAAAGTACATTATGTGCTTTATTGGCAACCAAAGGTTTTGAGTTAGTTGCGGATGACGTTTCACCTATGCTCGCTTCTAATTTTAACATTTACCACAACCCATCTGCAGTATCGATAAAGGAAGGATCTTTTGAATTGTTACGCCCATTGATTGGTGATTTTGATAGTTTCCCAAACACAGTTTTTAATAAAACCAAAGGCATCATTAAATATGTACCTTGCAAAAATCCCATAAATGATAAATACCCTTGTAAAGCTATTATTATGGTGAATTACAAAAAGAGAAGCAAAACCAAACTTGAATCCATATCAATAAAAGAAGCTCTAGAAACTCTTATTCCTGAGTCTTGGTTATCTCCAAATCCTTTTCATGCAAAACAGTTTTTAGATTGGCTGTCCCAAACACCCGTTTATAAACTCACATACAGCAATACAGAAAGTGTAACCAGAGAAATAGCGAATTGTTTTGAGCAATTTAACTACCATTAATTATATTAGTGGTTACTAATTTTATCTTATGGGTAATTTAGCAAACACATACCAATATATCGCTGATATTTTGAGTTTTAGATCTTCTAAAGATGAATTAGAAAAAGTACTTGGCAACAAAGATTTTAATTGGGATAATATAGTCATTGAAGGCAGCAAACATCTTGTATTACCAACAATTTACTGTCGGTTAAAATCGAAACAACTTACGTATGTTTTACCAAAAGAATTAGATTCGTATCTAGAAGAAATTACCTCTTTAAACAGAAACAGAAACACACAAATAATATCTCAAGTACACGCACTAACAGAGTTGTTAAAGGCTCATAACATAGAACATGTATTCTTAAAAGGTGCTGCATTAATCTCTTGCTGTTATTATGGTGACATAGCAGAACGCATGCTCGGAGATATCGATATTTTGGTTAACGAAGATCACCTTGACTTGGCCTTTAATATTTTAAAAAACAATAGTTATTACCCTATAGAACAGACATTGGGTAACGATTTTTTTGAGCACAAGCATTTACCAAGATTAAAAACAGACAAATATATATGTGCGGTTGAATTGCACAAAAAGCTTTTTGTAACCTATAAAAACGAAGAATTACAAAGTCCAAAAGTACTATCTTCAAAAACAATTGTAAATGGTATTTTCGTTCCTTCACCAAAACACTTATTACTTCATAATATTCTAAACTATCAGATTAATGACAAAGGCAATCTTTACAACAGTATAAATTTTAGATCGGCTTATGATTGTATTGTGTTGTACAACAAAGCAAATATAGATTTACCAAAAAATTCTAAAACAATTAGAAAGTATTACAACTTATTAGGTCTATTTTTTAGTGATATTCCTAATAAACACAAAAATACAAATAGCACAACAAGTTTTTATTTCTACAAATTAAATCATATTGGTTTTTATAAGGTTTGGAATAAACTCTTAAAACTTCTAGATTTTTCATGGACAGTAATGAGCAGAGTTCCTTATTTAATAGGTAATAAAGCATATAGAATGGCTTTATTTAAAGACCGAAAGCGAATTTTAACCTATATTAGTTCTGTTTTAAAACGCACATAATTATATTTACATTTAATATTAAATAACTTTGTACCTATATTTGTTTTCTAAATCATAAAGTTTAACTTTGATTTTTAAATAAATTTTTTTTATGAAAAAATTACTCATACTAACAGCCTTTTTTACACTAACTTTAAACTCATACAGCCAGTCAAATTCAGCTGAGTGGTTTGGAAGCGTAGGTCTTAACGCTGTTAACAGCGCCGGAACTCGGTCTCCTATTAATGGGATGACAGATTGGGCCATTAATTTGCCTATTTCACTTGGTGTAGAGGTGGGTTGGACTTCTGGTTTATCAATTGAGCAAGCCTTTACCTTAAATTCATTTGCGAAGGGTGATAAGATCGATAATTTTGAACTTCAAGAGGATTATACCTATTACTCTTTTGACACACATGCAAAATACTATTTTGGTAAGCATATTTTTCCATCAGCAGATTGGATAGATTTTTACGGTAATGCAGGTGTTGGTTTCTTTAATATAGACGAAACTAATATATCTTTAAATCTTGGTGGTGGTGTTTTATTTTGGTTAAATAGACGACAAACGTTTGGAATAAGAGCACAGATTATTGGAAAATTTGCTTTAGACCATGCTGAAAGTGGTTTAGATAACAATCATTATCAAACACACATACAAGCGGTATTTGCATTGTAAAACAACGTGTACAAGATTAACTAATAAAAAAAGTCTCTTTTAAAAGAGACTTTTTTTATTAGTTAATCAATTTAAAAATACTAACGCCCTTCTCTCAATAACTGGTCAAAATAATCAATAGTACTTCTTAACCCATCCTGTAGATTTATTTTTGGTTTCCAACCATCTAGTTCTTTTTGAGCCAAACTTATATCTGGTTGACGCTGCATGGGATCATCTTCTGGAAGTGGCAAGTACACTACCTTAGACTTTGAGCCTGTGAGATCAATGATTTGATCCGCCAGCTGAAGCATAGTAAACTCTTTTGGATTGCCAATATTAACAGGGCCTATAAAAGCATCTCGAGTACCCATCATCCTAACAGTTCCTTCAATTAAGTCATCGACATATTGAAAACTTCTGGTTTGCCTGCCATCGCCAAATACCGTTATATTTTTACCCTTTAGCGCTTGTACTATAAAATTAGATACCACTCTACCATCTTGAGGGTGCATCCTAGGACCATATGTATTAAATATGCGTATTATCTTAATTTTTACTTTATTTTCCTTATGATAGTCCATAAATAAAGTCTCAGCACATCGTTTGCCTTCATCATAGCAAGAACGTGTACCAATAGGGTTTACGTTTCCCCAGTAAGTTTCTCTTTGTGGATGTACAGTAGGATCGCCATAAACCTCGCTTGTAGAGGCTTGCAATATTTTAGCTTTAACGCGTTTAGCCAACCCTAACATATTAATGGCACCCATTACTGAAGTTTTGGTAGTTTTTATAGGGTTGTATTGATAATGTACAGGAGATGCTGGACATGCAAAATTGTATATTTCATCAACTTCAGCCATAAATGGATTTGTAATATCATGTCTCACCAATTCAAAATAATGATGATCCATAAGATGCTCAATATTTTGTTTAGAACCTGTAAAATAATTATCTAAACAGATTACTTCATTCCCCTCGTTTAACAAACGTTCACAAAGATGTGAGCCAACAAAACCCGCGCCACCTGTTACTAATATTCTCTTCATTTATTAACTAATTACTTGTACCTCAAAAATAATGCTTATTTCTTACTCTTCAGTATCCAGCAAAATTAAAGTTCAACATTCGTTTCATGTATTGATATAACTCTGGGTAATTAGTTCTGAACATCTCTGGTGTTTCAATAAAGTTTTCTAGCAGTACAGCAAAAAATTCAAATTGATTGGTGTACGCATATGCTCTAAAGTATTTTGATGTTGTTAAGTGATCTCTAACCTGCTTATGGGCTTGCAAATAACGCGTTAATCTACTAAAGCCCTGTTTAAAAATCTCACTGCTAATATCCTTATTGCTATAAGCGTTTAAATGAATTGCATGCCCAAACTCATGTATGCCCAAGTTTAAATTATCATCACCTATGCGGTATCCTTTCTTAAAATCTTGCCAAGAAAAAACAATGGCTTTTAGTTGCGGATTCGTTTCTCCTCTATGGTAGGTTTCATTTATTTTTGAATAATACTCTCTGGGGTAAATAATAATCTTATCTATCAACGTTATAAGATAGTTTCTAAAACCAAAAGTTAACATTACCGCTGTTGCAGAAATTAGTGTAATCATCTCTTGGTTTACTGTTAAACCCTCCCTGCCTATAAACTGTTTACTCTCCATAAATACTGCAAGTCTATGTCTAAAAATAGCTTGCTCGTTTTCATTGAGTCTATTGTAGAAAAGAAATTTATTATTTAAAATGGATAATTGATCTTTGGTTAGCCTCTTTCTAAATACTATAAGGTTTAAAAAAAAAGGCTTATTGTATTCTAAGCCATACATAGATTCAAAAAAAACATAAAACCTATACACCACTATAACAGCAAAACCAACAAAAAAGATGATTAACATAATTAGTCTAAGAGTAGGTTACGTTCTTGGATTTTGAATTCCCAAATAATAAAATCACTGACCAAATATAGAAATAAAAAGAATCAAACTATTACTCATACGTTTTTAGAAACCCAAATGCTGAGGTAGGCTCGACTAATTAATACAAGAAATAGCAAACCCTAGCAAACTTCAACAACTAGTTAACATAGGTTTATAATGCCTACTAATGTTTCTAAACAAATATTCTAGTGCTTAATTTTTAGCTTTTTGATAAGTTTTATAATGACAATACGATATCCTCATTTTTAAGAGCATTTTGTCGGAAATTTACAAATTCAATGGCTTTCAAAATATTAGTTTTACCAAAATGCTGAAAACGGAAAAATTAAAGATGTGCAAATTTCATTAATATTAAAGCTAAAGCTAGCCAACACATTTACTTTACTTTCTAGATACTTTCTGAAGGTTTTTTCTATTATTTATAATAGACAACCCCCTTATCAGTAAGCTTAGATAGAATACAAAAAATCATTAATTAAAATATTTTAACCCCATTTAAATTAAATCTTATGAAACAACTTTTACCTATTATTTATGTCGTATTACTAGCTTTAAGCTCAGGAATACAAGCCCAAGAATCTGGGACACAAAACCTTCTAAATTGTCCTGAAACTATAAACCAAACAACAGATCAAGGTCAGTGTGGTGCTACTGTAAGTTACATTGTAGACGATACAATTACCGAAATTTTTGAATATACTGGTAGTGTCAACACCTTCACCGTACCGCCAGGCGTTACGTCATTGAATATTTCGGCTTTTGGTGCCGAAGGTGGTTCTAGTAGTATGGCCAGTGGAGGTCTTGGTGCTCATATAGTTGGTGATTTAGCCGTAACACCTGGCCAAGTTTTACAAATATTGGTCGGACAAAAAGGAACTGATGGCGGTAACTTTGCTGGCGGTGGCGGTGGCGGTTCATTTGTTATTTTAGGCAATGATGTTGCAACCGGAACACTCCTTATCGCTGCTGGTGGTGGTGGCGGACGCGGTGCTGGTTTTGCTGGTGGTAGTCAAAACCCAGGAGGGCTTGGCGGTGATGGACAGCTTACAGAAAACGGCGGTGCAGCTATTGGTGGTGAATGCAACCCGTGCTCTGGTACTGCAGGAACAAACGGCAATGGTGCCACAGGTGGTGATAGTTTTGGTGGTCTTGGCGGCGGCGGCGGAGCCGGTTTATTGACAAATGGTGGAGACCGCTCTGGTGGTGCTTTAGGAGCAACAGGCGGGCAGGCTATTATTAATGGCGGTGCTGGTGGTGCCACCCTTACAAACGATGGTATCCCAGGCGGTTTTGGTGGTGGTGGTGCTGGTGGTTCTTCATCTGCTGCTGGTGGTGGCGGTGGTGGCGGTTACAGCGGTGGTGCTGGCGGTGGCCAAGGTGGTGTTGTTGGAAGTGGCGGCGGTGGCGGCGGTTCTTTTAACAGCGGAACAAACCAAGTAAATACTGCTGGTGTTAGGTCTGGTGACGGAGAAATTATTATTACTTACAATGCAATCCTTACACAAACCGCAGGACTACCTAATAATTCTTACTTTCCTATTGGAGAAACTATTAATACTTTTGAAACTATTGATGGCTCAGGAAATACAATATCTTGTAGTTTTAGTGTAATAATAACCGATGACGAAGATCCAATCCTTACGGTACCAGCAGATATATTGCAAGATACGACTAATGATACTTGTGGGGCTATTGTAAATTATTCAGTTTCTGGCACTGATAATTGTGCAAGCGGAGAAATAATATTTACAGCATCAGGTACAGTTGAAACTTTTACCGTACCGCCTGGCGTTACGTCATTGAATATTTCGGCTTTTGGTGCCGAAGGTGGTTCTAGTAGTATGGCCAGTGGAGGTCTTGGTGCTCATATAGTTGGTGATTTAGCCGTAACACCTGGCCAAGTTTTACAAATAATGGTCGGACAAAAAGGAACTGATGGCGGTAACTTTGCTGGCGGTGGCGGTGGCGGTTCATTTGTTATTTTAGGCAATGATGTTGCAACCGGAACACTCCTTATCGCTGCTGGTGGTGGTGGCGGACGCGGTGCTGGTTTTGCTGGTGGTAGTCAAAACCCAGGAGGACTTGGCGGTGATGGACAGCTTACAGAAAACGGCGGTGCAGCTATTGGTGGTGAATGCAACCCGTGCTCTGGTACTGCAGGAACAAACGGCAATGGTGCCACAGGTGGTGATAGTTTTGGTGGTCTTGGCGGCGGCGGCGGAGCCGGTTTATTGACAAATGGTGGAGACCGCTCTGGTGGTGCTTTAGGAGCAACAGGCGGGCAGGCTATTATTAATGGCGGTGCTGGTGGTGCCACCCTTACAAACGATGGTATCCCAGGCGGTTTTGGTGGTGGTGGTGCTGGTGGTTCTTCATCTGCTGCTGGTGGTGGCGGTGGTGGCGGTTACAGCGGTGGTGCTGGCGGTGGCCAAGGTGGTGTTGTTGGAAGTGGCGGCGGTGGCGGCGGTTCTTTTAACAGCGGAACAAACCAAGTAAATACTGCTGGTGTTAGGTCTGGTGACGGAGAAATTATTATTACTTATGAAATTAGTCCTATTCAAACTGCAGGTCTTCCTAGCGGAAGTGAATTTCCTGTCGGAACCACTACAAATACTTTTACACTTACAGATACTTCCGGAAATTCAATTACCCAAAGCTTTGATGTTGTAATTACCGATAACCAAGACCCTACGATTAATTGTCCTGCTGACTTTACTGTCAATGCGGCATCTAACGGGACATACACAATTGAAGATTACACCTCTATTGCTAGCGATAATTGCACAGCTGAAGATAACCTTATAATTACACAAAACCCTATTGCTGGTTCTGTTGTAAATACTGGAGTTACTGCAGTCACTGTAAACGTTGAAGACGCTTCGGGGAACATATCTGAGTGCACTTTCGAAATAACCGTTGACGCATCACTCGGTATAGAAGATGGATATCTTAATAATAACACAGTTAATGTTTATCCCAACCCTTCAAATAATGTTATAAATATTAACATAGAAAACTCAACTATTGATTCTGTAGCACTATTTGATCTTAGCGGTAGACAAATTAAATCTTTTAATACGCAATCAAACAATAACGTTCAGATATCTTTACAAGACGTATCAACCGGAACATATCTACTAAAAATAGTTTCGGGTTCTGAGCAAATAACAAAGCAAATAGTTAGAAAGGATTAATATTAGTTTCTAATTTATCAATGACCAAAAGAGACTGTTTAAATGACAGTCTCTTTTTTTTCTATTTTCCTATTATAATTAATTTTAAAAATGAAACTTTAACAGATAAGTTGATCATAAGGTAGACGCTCTACTAATGGAAAAAAGGTGTTCTATTTTTATGAACTACTAAGATTGAAACTAAACCTTGTGGTTTGTCCTTGTTTATAATGCTCTTTGAGATTGACGCTTCATGACATGGTTTAACGCGTATCATTTTAAACATTGACACATTTAAGTACTATTGATTTCAACACTGAAGTTTTTAGATATTGATGTTACACTAAGTACTTGATGGCATCTAAAAAACATTTGAAAATACGTGATCTTCACCACATAAAAAGCAAATTTTATAAAACTAAAAAGGGATAAAACAGAATAAAGTTAATTCCGTATTTTATCCCTTTTAAATTAAATGTGACCACGGTAGGATTCAAACCTACGACCGCTGGAGCCGAAATCCAGTGCTCTATTCAGCTGAGCTACGTGGCCATATATTTCTACTTTTGCAGAAACGTAGTAATTTAAGCTAATTTTGCTTTTACAATCGTAGAAATGGTTTTTCCATCTGCTTGGCCTGCCAGCTCTTTACTCACAATACCCATAACCTTACCCATATCTTTCATGCCTTCTGCACCAATATTGTCTATGGTCATTACAACAACTTTCTCAATTTCTTCTTCGCTTAAAGCTTCTGGTAAAAATTGACTGATCACTTCGGCTTGGTCTAATTCTGGTTGCGCCAAATCCTCTCGTCCTTGTTCTTGAAAAATGGTTGCACTGTCTTTACGTTGCTTTACCATTTTAGAAAGAATCTTTATCTCTTGTTCTTCCGATAACTCATCGCTTCCATCAGAGGCTGTTTTGGCTAATAAAATTTCAGATTTTACAGCTCTTAATGCGGCCAATGCTGTTTGGTTCTTTTCTTTCATTGCTACCTTCATAGCAGACATAACGTTATCTTGTAAACTCATATTACCGTAATCTATTTTGAGGTGCGAAGATACTAAAAAGTTAGGTTTCTTTTTGATTTAAAACTCTTGAAAACAAAAAGCTCAAAAAGTTTGAGGACACTTTTTGAACTTGACAGTGGTGTGATAACACTAAACTGAATTTGCTATTAATCTACGTTATCGTGTAAAAATGAATTATTGCTTCTTAACTGAATGTCGTCATTATCATCTGTACCGACAGACAGCCTCGAGGCATTAGTCTCAGAAGAATGCTGCGCTTCTTCTAAATTAACACCTTGTCTTTTGTAAGCAGGCTCTTTTTCTATTTCGTCAATCTTAGCTGTATTGAACTTATAATTAAAGTCTTTCATGTGCTTTCTGCGTTCGTCTGCACGGGCTTTTATTAAGTCTGAAATTGGACTGTTCATTGGGTCAATTTCATCCTCTGAAATAGCTTCTGTTTCTTCAACAGGAAGTACTTTCTTTTCAAAAACGACTTCTTCCTTGACTTCTGTTTCTGTTTTCGTATTCATTGAAGACTCGTAGGCCTCAACATCATCTAGTGCATAACGCTTTTCACCTTGTTCATTAACCTCTGTGACCGAAATTATTTCTACGGGCTCATTTACATTAATATCTTTTACGTCTTCATCTAAACTAAAGAACATCATTTCTTCGCCAGATTCTGGCTCTTCTACTGTTTCTTGTTCATTATTATTAGACAATGGCAAATCAAAAGTTAGTGTAATCTGCTCTTCTTTCTCTTCAATAATGGGCTCTGCCTTATTTTCTATTGGTGTAATAATGAATTCCTCAGGCTCTTCATTTAACTCTGCTCTTGTGTCTAATACTTCATCGTATACTACATCGATGTTTCTTAATAAATCTGTAGTTGCAATTAAATCCCTATTAGGCGTTGCAGATGTGTCTGGGTCTTCCTCATCTAAAAGCGTATGACGCACTATCGGGTCTTCTTTCTTTTCTTCGAGAACAATGTCTGGCGTTATAATGGCAGGTTCTTTTTCTTGCGTACTTACTTCTTCAATAACTTCTTCTTCTAAAGCATGAATGACTTTTTTAGTTTCGGTATTAGAGATTTCATTTTGCTGATCGATATTGAAACCTGTTGCAATAATGGTTACCGCGATAGATTCCTCTAGTGAATCATCTTCACCAACACCCATAATAATGTTTGCACCATGGCCTGCTTCATTTTGTATATGGTCATTAATCTCACCGATTTCATCGATAGTAATTTCTTGAGAACCTGAAACGATCAGCAACAATACGTTTTTAGCTCCAGTGATTTTATTATCGTTGAGTAATGGCGAATCTAAAGCTTTCATAATAGCTTCTTGCGCTCTGGTCTGACCAGAGGCTGTAGCCGATCCCATAATGGCTGTTCCGCTGTTACTCAATACTGTTTTAGCATCACGTAAATCGATGTTTTGTGTGTAGTGATGTGTTATAACTTCTGCTATACCTCTTGATGCTGTTGATAAGACTTCATCTGCTTTAGAGAACCCTGCTTTAAATCCAAGATTACCATAAACTTCACGAAGCTTATTATTATTAATTACAATCAGCGAATCCACATGCTCTCTTAGGTTTTCGATACCACGTTGTGCTTGCTCATTACGCATTTTCCCTTCAAACTGAAATGGCATAGTAACGATACCAACAGTAAGTATATCTAATTCCTTAGCCATTTTTGCGATGATTGGCGCTGCACCAGTACCTGTACCACCACCCATTCCGGCAGTGATAAATACCATTTTGGTATTGGTATCTAGCATTCTTCGGATATCTTCTAAACTTTCTACTGCCGCTTGCTCACCAACATCTGGGTTAGCACCAGCACCTAATCCTTCAGTTAAGTTAACTCCTAATTGTATTTTATTTGGAACACCACTATTTTGAAGCGCTTGTGCATCTGTATTACAGATTACGAAATCTACTCCTTTAATACCTTGCTGAAACATGTGATTAATGGCATTACTACCTCCACCACCTACACCAATAACCTTGATGACGTTAGATTGATGTTTTGGTAAATCGAATGCGATATTTCCAAATTCGTTGCTGTTACTCATATTTTTTGAGATTATGGGATTCTATGTCTTAATTAATTATTGTTACGTCTATTCTGCGTTGTCTAAAAATTCTTTAACACGCTCTGTTAACTTATCTAAGAATGAACGACGCTCTTTCTTAGGTTCTTCTGTTACAATGTCTTGTTGCGCTTCAGAAATTGTTCCTTCACTTTCATTTTCAACAACCTCTTCAGCAACTTGTTCTGCTTTTTTACGATCTTGTCGCTTAAGACCATCCATTACTAAACCAACTGCCGTTGCAAATAATGGACTAGCGATATCTTCATCACTATCACCTGCTAAATGCTCATTTGGATATCCTATTCTAGTATCCATTCCTGTGATATACTCTACTAATTGCTTTAAATGTTTTAACTGGCTTCCACCTCCTGTTAAAACAATACCAGCAATCAGCTTTTTCTTTTGCTCTTCGTGTCCGTAGTTTTTAATTTCTACATAAACCTGCTCAATAATTTCTACAACTCTTGCATGTATAATCTTTGACAAGTTCTTTAGGGTGATTTCTTTTGGTTCTCTTCCTCGTAGTCCTGGGATAGAAACAATTTCATTATCCTTATTTTCGCCTGGCCACGCAGAGCCAAATTTTATCTTTAAAAGTTCTGCTTGCTTTTCTATAATTGAGCAACCTTCTTTAATATCTTCTGTGATCACATTTCCACCAAATGGAATTACGGCTGTGTGGCGAATAATACCATCTTTGAATACGGCTAAATCGGTTGTACCACCACCTATATCAATCAATGCCACACCTGCTTCTTTCTCTTCCTGGCTTAACACTGCATTTGCGGATGCTAAAGGTTCTAAAGTGATACCCTCTAACTCCAGGCCTGCACTTTTAACACAGCGACCAATATTTCTGATTGATGATACTTGCCCTACAACAACATGAAAGTTAGCCTCTAGCCTTCCTCCATACATACCGATTGGCTCTTTGATTTCTGCCTGGCCATCAACCTTAAATTCTTGCGGTAAAACATGAATAATTTCCTCTCCTGGAAGCATCACTAGTTTATGCACCTGATTTATTAAACGATCAATATCTGTTTCGTCAATAACCAATTCAGAATTTGGTCTTGTGATGTAATCGCTATGTTGCAGACTACGAATATGCTGGCCTGCAATACCTACGGTTACATCTTCTATCTTTTCTGATGCTGCAGCTTCTGCTTCTTGTACCGCTTGCTGGATAGATTGTATCGTCTGTGTAATATTGTTTACCACACCACGATGCACACCTAAACTTTTGGATTTACCTACACCAAGTATCTCAACTTTACCGTACTCATTTTTACGACCAATCATGGCCACAATTTTTGTGGTTCCTATATCTAAACCTACCGAAATTTGATGCTTGTCCATAGTCTAAATTTTGGTGCAAATCACTTGTTCGTCAAATTTGAGATTTACAAGCTTATAGTTATCTAAAATCTTATCTTTTAAAGCCTTCTGATAGAAGGCTTTGAAATTATTTATCTTCTTTTGAAGCTGATTTAAGGTTCCTAAGTGAACTTTAAAATTGCTTTTTCTAATTCTAAAATCAATGGTTTCATCCTCATTTTGATGAATTTCAATGACATGCTTTTTTAAGAATTCGTCCTCATCTACAGCCTTTGCAAATTGAAATACTGTATTGAGGTTATTTTTCTTAATATTACCAGTAACTAATGGCACTCTAGCTGCAAAATTTGAAGACAAGGGCATATACGAGCCCTCATCATCAATGTAATACGATGCATTAGTATGCACTCTAGCGATAGGTCGTTTTTGTTCAATTTCTGCTGAAAGCTCACCGTTTACTGACATAAACACCTCTGCTTTCTTTATCATCGGATTAGAATTTAGGGCAGCTTCTAAATCGTTCAAATCTATAATTTCTTTAGGTTGTCCCGTAACTGCGGCTTGATTTTGTATTAACAATTTACTAACAGTGGCCTCTGTTATAAACAACTTATTTTCTCCTGTAAATTCTATGTTTGGCTCCGACACTTTTCGGTTGTCATTTCTGTAATTAGAAAACGCAAAAAGGAAGCTAACCAAAATCAGTAACACTATGACTTTTATGTAGTTAAGATTAACTCGCAATACTAAAGGCTTCTTTTATCTGTTTTACTTCTACTCCAATATCTCCAGCACCTATTGTTAAAACAACATGTGCATCAGAAACTTTAATTTCATCAATTATAGCTGACTTAGAAATCAGCTTTTTATTAGGATTTTCAATTTTACTTAATAGCCATTCCGACGTTACTCCTTCAATTGGTAATTCTCTTGCCGGATAAATATCCAAGAGCAGTATTTCATCAAACTTTGAAAGACTTTGTGCAAACCCATCAACAAAATCTCTGGTGCGACTGTACAAATGCGGCTGAAAAATTGCCAACACCTTTTTATCTGGATACATTTCGCGAACCGCTTGGTGCACTGCATTTATCTCTTCAGGATGATGTGCATAATCATCAATAAATACAAAATTTTCAGTTTTAATCTGGTATGTAAATCGACGTTTAACACCCTTGTAAGATGCTAAACCCTTGGCGAGCTGGTTGTAAGGGCAACCGTAGTCAGCAGCCATCGCCAAGGCGATTATTGCATTCGACAAATTATGTCTACCAGGTAGGTTAAATTGAAAATCTTTATGTGTTCCGTTAGGTGTTTTCAAATCAAACACATAACTGCCGTTTTTTATTCTAATATTTTTTGCACTGTAATCAGCGTTGTCATCTACTCCGTATGTAATGCCTTTTAGTGGCAACCCATTTTTTACAAAAAGCTTACCGTGAGGCTTTATACATTCTGAAAATGCTTTAAACGTTTTTGTAAGTTCATTAGCATTACCATAAATATCGAGATGATCTGCATCCATTGATGTGATGCAAGCCAAATCTGGCGATAAGGTTAAAAAAGAACGATCAAATTCATCTGCCTCCACTACTGTAACCTCTGTACCATTTATGATTAAGTTAGAGTTATAGTTTTCGCTAATTCCCCCTAAAAATGCTATAACTGGAGCATTACACTCATTTAACAAATGCCCTAAAATGCTTGTCGTTGTGGTTTTACCATGTGTTCCTGCAACCGCGAGACAGGTTGTTTGCCTAGTAACTTCACCAAGTACTTGAGAACGTTTATACACCTTAAAACCATTATCTTTAAAGTAGTTTAACTCTGAATGGCTTTTTGGAATTGCTGGTGTAAACACAACCAAAGTCGTTTCTTTATCTAAAAACTCTTGTTTAACTTCTGAAATACTATCATTAAAATGGACCTCAACACCTGACTCTTGCAAAAGCGTTGTAATATCTGAAGGTGTTTTGTCATAGCCAGCAACGTGCTTTCCGTTAGCCACAAAATAACGCGCCAGTGCACTCATACCGATACCACCAATACCGATAAAATAGATGTTAGAAGCCCATCCCAAACCCTTCCCAGCAGGAAGGGCTTTTTCACTGTTGCTTATATTTTTTTTGTCTTTTTTATTCATTTTCTTTGAGTTTCTTCCCTAGGGAAGACGGAAGATGGGCTTTATTCAATAATTTTTCAACCTCATCAACAATATCGTTGGTTGCATTCACCAATGCTAAGGCTTCAATATTTTTACTAAGTTCTGTCTGTTTTTCTTCATTAGTAATTAATTCAGAAAAATGCTTCTGAAAGTCATTATCTAAATCACTCTCCTTTATTAAAATCGCTGCATTTTTTTCCGCGACAGCAAGCGCATTCTTTGTTTGATGATCTTCTGCCACATTAGGCGATGGTATAAAAATGGTTGGCTTACCAACGATACAAAGTTCAGAAACTGAAATAGCTCCAGCTCTAGAAATAATAACATCTGCAGCCGCATATGCCATATCCATATTATTTAGAAAGGTATGCACCTGAACATGTTTTAAATCATTATACTGCTTGTATTTATCGTAATACAACTTACCACACTGCCAAATAAGCTGTACATTTTGGGCTTCAAAAAAATCGAGATTCGCCTCAATCAACTCATTGATACGTCTTGCGCCAAGACTACCGCCTAACACCAACAATGTATGTTTACTATGAATAAGATTAAAAGCATCTTTACCTTCAATATGCCTACCTTTTACAGCTAACAACTCTTTTCTTATTGGGTTACCAGTAAGCTTTAATTTTTCTTTTGGAAAGAATTTATCCAAACCATCATAAGCCACACAGATCGTATCTACTTTCTTACCTAACAATTTATTAGTAATTCCAGGATACGAATTCTGCTCTTGTATTAAACACGGTACACCTTTGGACGTTGCCATTTGCAATAATGGTCCGCTTGCAAATCCACCAGTACCTATGACCACATCAGGCTTGAAGGTTTTTATGATTTTTCTAGATCTCAATAAGCTTGTCATTAACTTAAAAGGAAACATTAAATTCTTCAGCGTCAATTTTCTTTGAATACCAGAAATCCATAGTCCTTCAATTGTATAACCAGCCTGAGGCACCTTATCCATTTCCATACGGTCAGAGGCACCTACAAATAAAAATTCAGCATTTGGATAACGCGATTTTAATTCGTTAGCAATAGCGATAGCAGGATAAATATGACCTCCTGTACCGCCTCCTGACAATATGAATTTATAATTACTCATTAAATTGTTTCACTTAAAATATCTAAAGGATTATCACCTTCCAAAACTTCATTTTCTTTTATTTCCTGGCGTTTTGCACTCACACTTAATATTATTCCTATTGCCATACAAGTCATCCAAATGGACGTACCTCCACTACTTATTAATGGCAATGTTTGTCCTGTAACCGGAAATAATTCAACTGCAACTGCCATATTAATTAAGGCCTGAAACACAATTGGCAGGCCAACACCAAGCACCAACAACATACCGAAAGTGGTATCAGCTTTTTGCGACACCACAACAATTCTAAACAACAGCCAAGAGTACATTATCAATAAAAAAATACCACCAAACAAACCATACTCTTCAATGATGATTGCGAATATGAAATCTGATGATGATTGTGGTAAAAAGTTTTTCTGAACACTTTTTCCTGGACCCAATGGCTTTATTCCTGTTGCAATTGCAATTTTTGCTTTTTCAATTTGATAGTCTGCCTCTGTGTCTTCGCCATTTGCAAAATTTTCAATTCTGCTCATCCATGTATCTACACGATTTGGCATGGCATCTGGAAATGCCTTCGCCACCAAAATAAATAGCACCAAAGCCAACAAACCTGAACCAATTATTACTGCGAGATACTTTATTGGATAACCACCTATGAATGCCAGCATCATTACCATAGTAAAAATGATTGCTGTTGTAGAAAAATTAGCAGGAAGAATGAGAATTAGAACAAAAAATACTGGTCCCCAAAGTGGTAAAATAGTGTCTTTAAAACTTACACTTTTCTCTCTAATCTTTGAAAGGTATCGCGCCACATAAACCATTAAAACAACTGCCGCAAATGTCGATGTCTGAAAGGACATATTTACAATTGGAATTTGTATCCAACGGCTTGTGTTTGTGCCTTGACTGTTAGTTGACCCTTGTAAAATTGTAATGAGAAGAAGTACTAAAACTACAGGAATCAACACCATAGAAAGTCCTTTAAAATACCTATACGGAATTTTATGAACTGCATACATTATTGCAAAGCCTAAGGAAAGGTGCATAAAGTGTTTCACAAAAAAAGAAAAAGTATTACCTGTACCACCAACATATGCCAAATTACTGGCAGCACTATAAACTGGTAAAAATGAGAATATCGCCAATAGCGTTACTATTGCCCAAATTGCTCTATCTCCTTTTATTTGTGAAAAAATATTTTGCACGCTTAACCTTTTATCGCTGCCTCCCTAATTCAGCGTTTTAAATTTTTATAAATTTCTCACAGCATCTTTAAATTGACGTCCGCGATCCTCATAGTTTTCAAACAAATCGAAGCTAGCACATGCTGGTGACAATAATACATTATCGCCTGCCTCAGCTACTTTGTAAGCAATCTTAACAGCCTCGCTCATGTATTGTGTTTCCACAATAACATCTACCATATTACCAAAAGCTTCTATTAGTTTTTTGTTGTCTACACCAAGACAGATTATCGCTTTTACTTTCTCATTAACAAACTGAAACAATTCTTTATAATCATTACCTTTATCTACACCTCCAACAATCCAAACTGTTGGTGCATCCATACTTTCTAGTGCAAAATATGTTGCATTAACGTTTGTCGCTTTAGAATCGTTGATGTACTGTACTTTATTAATTTTAAGTACGTGTTCTAGACGATGCTCTACCCCTTGAAAGTTCTCTAAACTCTCTCTTATAGTTTGCTTTCTTATCTTGAGCAAATGCGCTACGGTAGAGGCAGCCATAGCGTTTTTAACGTTATGCTTACCCTCTAAGGTTATGTTTTCTGTTGGCATAATTATTTTGGTGTTATCTATTGTTATTATTATTTTATTGTCTTTATAGTAAGCCCCTTCTTCGATTTCTTTTATTAGTGAAAAAGGCAACTTTTTAGATTGAATCTCATGGTTTTGTAACCAATCTGTTATAACCTTATCATCTGCATCGTAAATGAAATAATCATCTTCGGTTTGGTTTTCTACAATTCTAAATTTTGAAGCGATGTAGTTTTCAAACTTATAATCGTAGCGATCTAAATGATCTGGTGTTATATTGGTTAAGACTGCTATTTTGGGTTTGAAATCATGGATGTCATCTAACTGAAAGCTGCTTACCTCTAACACGTAATTCTCATGATTCTTCTCCAAAATTTGCTTTGCAAAACTGTCTCCGATATTTCCTGCTAACCCAACATCTAATTCTTGCTTTAACAAATGATGCGTTAGTGTTGCCGTTGTTGTCTTGCCATTACTACCTGTTATTGCAACCAATGTGGCATCCGTATAGCTTGAAGCAAATTCGATCTCGGAAACCACCTTAATACCAGCATCTCGAATCTGTTTCACCAAAGTCACTTTATCTGGAATACCAGGACTTTTCATTACGATGTCTGCATTCAGAATTTTAGATTCTGTATGCTGTTCATCTTCAAATTCAATCTCATTATTTAAAAGAACGTCTCTGTACTTTTCTTTAATTTTTCCTTTGTCGGACACAAATACTTCATATCCTTCTGCCTTCGCTAAAAGTGCTGTACCCACACCACTTTCTCCACCGCCAAGAATTACTAAAAGCCCTTTCTGCCCCTTCCTAAATCCTTCTCCAGAAGGGAAGGACTTCTTTAACTTTTGCTGACTCTTTTCATTTTGCATCATATTTCTGCTCTAACCAGCCTTTTTCTATACTATTTATAATTTTTTGATCACTCTAAATTCCCTCCCTCTGAGTGGGTTTACCTAATCTTCAATGTCACGATTGAAATGATAGCTAACAGAATGCCCACAATCCAAAATCGTGTGACTATTTTACTTTCGTGGTATCCTGATTTTTGATAATGATGGTGCAATGGAGACATCTTAAAAATCCGCCTACCTTCACCATATTTTTTCTTTGTGTATTTGAAATAACTCACCTGCATCATTACTGATAAGTTTTCAGCTAGGAAGATGCCACATAGTACAGGTATTAGCCATTCTTTTCTTACTGCTATTGCTATTACAGCAATGATTCCACCAATAGTTAAACTTCCTGTATCTCCCATAAATACTTGTGCTGGATAAGCATTATACCATAGGAATCCGACGAGTGCTCCCACAAATGCTGCGATGTATATCGTGATTTCCTCTACTTGAGGGATATACATGATGTTGAGATATTTAGAAAAAATAATATTACCAGATACCCAAGCAAAAATCCCTAAAGTCAATACTACTATAGCAGATGTTCCTGCTGCCAAACCATCAATACCATCGGTTAAATTTGCACCATTGGATACAGCCGTTACAATGATGATGCTCACCAACACGAAAATGATCCAAGCGTAGCTTTCTAAATCTGGACTTATCCAAGTGATTAAATCAGAATAATCGAACTCATTATTTTTTACAAACGGAATTGTTGTTTTTGTTGACTTTTTAGCCACATCAAACAATTGCGCTTCAGGTACGTTAGGATTTTCAGCCAACAATTCTTGTTGTTGCTGCAGCGGTAATTCTTCTTTTATGGTTACATCGTCATGAAAATACAAAGTCAAACCAATGATAAGCCCTAAACCTACCTGTCCTAAAACTTTAAACTTTCCTTTTAGACCTTCTTTATCATTTTTGAATTTTTTGATGTAATCATCGATAAACCCAATAGTTCCCATCCAAAGTGTCGTAATGATGAGTAGGATGATATAGATGTTTTCAAGTTTAGCTATTAATAATACAGGAAGTAACGTCGCCAGTATAATTATAAGTCCACCCATAGTTGGTGTACCTGCTTTTTCTACCTGACCTTCTAAGCCTAAATCGCGTATAGTTTCACCAACTTGTTTTTTACGTAAAAACTCTATAATACGTTTACCATAAATAGTAGAAATTAACAATGACAAAATAACTGCCATTGCCGCCCTAAAGGTTAAGAACCCAAACAGTGATGCTCCAGGAAACTGGAATTGTTTTTCTAAATATTCGAATAAATAATATAGCATCTACTTCTGTAATTGTTTTAAAAATTCTTGTACTATTTTATAGTCATCAAAATCAAAGCGTTCGCCCTTAATTTCTTGATACGTCTCGTGCCCTTTACCCGCAATTAAGATGATATCTTTAGCTTCAGCCATCTGACATGCTGTTTTTATGGCTTGTTTTCTATCTGTAATTGATAATGTCTTTTTGAAATTTTGAGGCTCAACTCCTTTTTCCATATCCTCAATGATCGCCTCAGGAACTTCTGTGCGTGGATTATCGCTCGTAAAAATCACTTTTGTGCTTAATGCCGAAGCAATATGCGCCATCTTTGGCCGCTTGGTTTTGTCTCTATCTCCTCCACAACCCACAACTGTAATTAGCTCTTCATTTTTAGTACGAATACTATTTATGGTTTCGAGTACATTTTTTAGAGCATCTGGCGTGTGCGCATAATCAACAATAGCAGTTATTTTTTCGTCTGAAATAAAATATTGAAAACGACCAGAGACATTATCTAATTCGCTTATTAACCTTAAAATTTCATCTTTTTCTAAGCCTAATAATTCTGCTGCACCATAGATTGCCAAAATGTTGTATGCGTTAAAACTTCCGATAAGCTTTGTCCACAGCTCGCTATCATTCACCTTTAACAACAAACCACTGAATTCGTTTTCTAAAATCTGTGCTCTGTAATCTGAATAATTCTTTAAAGCATAAGTATATTTCTTCGCTTCAGTATTTTGAAGCATTATCAATCCATTTTTATCATCCATATTAGACAATGCAAATGCATTTTTTGGTAAGTGATCGAAAAATGATTTTTTTACATCTCTGTATTCTGCGAAAGACTCATGATAATCTAAATGATCATGAGATAGATTTGTAAAAATGCCTCCTGTAAATTTTAAACCTTCAGTTCTGCTTTGATGTATACCGTGCGAACTCGCTTCCATAAAGCAAAATTCCACACCTTCTTCGTTCATAAGTTTTAAATACTTATTGATAGTTAAAGAATCTGGTGTTGTATGGGTTGCCTTATATTCGGTATTATCTACCATAATTTTTACGGTAGACAATAAGCCAACTTTATAACCTGCTTTTTTAAACAACTGATACAACAAACTCGTTACTGTTGTTTTACCATTGGTACCTGTAACACCAACAAGTTTTAAATTCTCGGAAGGGTGCTCAAAGTAATTTGCAGCCATAAAAGCCAATGCTTGGTTAGAATTAGCAACTTCCACATAGGTAATTCCATCTTGCAAAGTTTCAGGCAACACTTCACAAACTATAGATGTTGCACCATCTGCAATTGCTTTATCTATATACTTATGGCCATCAGTAAGCGTTCCTCTTACGGCCACAAAAACATCATTGGTTTCAATTTTACGAGAATCGAATTCAATTTTGTTTACGGCAGCGCTTGTACTACCTACAACAGCATTTAAAGTAACCTTGTATAATATGTCTTTTAGTAGCTTCATGATGCTTCGAGGACTATTGTTTGGTTAGGCTTTAATTTTTGATGTCTTTCAACAGATTGTGATCTTACGGTCCCACTACCCTTTAATTTCACTGTAACATTAACCTGAAGATTTTCTAATAAGGCAACAGCATCCATTGCTGGCATACCAACGACACTAGGCATTAACTCCTTGTACTTATTTACATTATCGAAATAATTTTCATAATCTTCATTAACGAGCTTACTCTTAAAGTCTAATGTTTTTACCTCGTCAACTAATGGTGTGTCTGTGTATATTTTTTGAGCGATTCGTTTAAAAACAGGGCCAGAAACATCTGCACCATAATAGCCTATTTTAGTACTTGGCTTATGAATTACTACAATGCATGAATACTTAGGATTTTCAGCTGGAAAATAACCCGCAAACGATGAGACGTATTTTTTATCTTTTTTCCACTCTTCAAAGTTGGCATAATCTGTCCAAGCAGTTCCTGTCTTTCCTGCCATAGAGAATGTCTCAGAATACATACTTTTACCAGTACCTCGAATAACAACATTCTTAAGAATATCTTGAATTTCATTCAAAGTTTTATCTGAACAAAGCTTCTCAACTAAAACCTCTTTTTGAAAGGTTTCAATGGCCTTATCAAAAGATTTTACTGAACGTATAAACCTTGGCTTAATTAGCTCTCCATCATTGGCTATCGCATTATAAAATGCTAAGGTTTGTAAAGGAGTCATTTTCATATTGTACCCATAAGCCATTGATGGCAAGGCATTTTTACTCCAGTTAGCTGCACCTGGTCTTGGAATATCTGGCTTACCCTCACCAATTATAGACACGCCAAGCGGCTGGTCTAGTTTCCACTTACTTAAGCGATCTAGAAATTTTTCTGGCTTTTTTGAATAATAATCATCTACAATTGTTGCCAAACCAATGTTTGAAGATACCTCTAAGGCTTTTGCGGCAGAAATTTTACCATAACCACCACGATGCGAGTCGCTAATAGTTCTGCCATAAAAATACTTTGTTCCGCTTTTTGTATCAATTATAGTAGCGGTATCTATCACTCTATCTTCTAAAGCAGCCATTAAGGCCATGGTCTTAAAGGTAGATCCAGGTTCATGGCTCTCACCCACAGCATAGTTTAGTTTCTCGTAATATGTTCCTTTAGAAGTTCTTGCCAAATTAGAAATTGCTCTAATCTCACCTGTTTTTACCTCCATAACAACAACGCAACCATGCTCAGCTTCGTAAGTTTCTAGCTGTTTTAAAAGCGAATGATGCGCAATATCTTGAATATTTACATCTATAGTTGTATACACATCATAACCATCTTGCGGTTCAACTTGATCAAAATCAGCAATTGGTTTCCATTGCCCATTCCCTATTTTCTGTTTTAAGCGTTTTCCTTTAACACCTCGTAAATATTTTTCACCGAAAGCACCATCAATCCCAACTCTGGTTGCATACTGATTCTCATCAATACGCTCATAACCTATAGATCTTGCTGCTATCTCACCCATTGGATGCTCGCGCCTTGTAGTCTGCTCCACAATTAAGCCTCCACCAATAGCACCTTTATTAAGAAGCGGAAAGTTTCTTAATCTTATATAGTCTGAATAACTGATATTTCGAGCTAGCAAAAAGTATCTATTCTTATTTCTACGTGCCTTACGTATAATATCTTTATAGTAACTTGCCGATTTACCTTTGTAAGCTGAAAGCGAATCTGCCAAAGCACTAATATGCTCATCAAAAACGGCTTGCTGAGCTTGTACTGCATCAAGTCTTATATCGTATTTAGGTATAGACGTAGCCAATAAACTTCCATCAGCAGAATACACATTACCTCTATTAGGTTCAATATCAAAATCTTTTACCGTACGCTTTTCTGCCAATTGACGGTACTCTTCACCCTGAATAAACTGAATGCTAACCAACTTAAATACCACAGCAAGTGCAAACACAAACATGCTACCTGCCACAAAGTATAATCTGTTTAATATGTTAGTTTCTGTTGTTGCCAAAGTTTATTTTTCAACTGATGATTTAACTTTAATTTTTGTTGGTGGAATCTCAGAAATGTGGATTCCTTTGTCCGCTACTTTTCTTATTATGGTCGATTCCATTTTTAATCGCATTAACTTTGAACGACCATCAACAAATGCAGATCTTAATTCTTTTACTTCATTATTCAATTTTGCAATTTCATGTACTTTTTTATCAGCACTATGAGAGCTCGCAATCATTATAATGGCGAGGAACGAAATAAAAATGATGATGCGCCAATTTTTAAACGAATCATCACTGATTAGAAACTTACCTCTTAATATGCTGTAGATACTTTTCTTCATACGACTTACTGCGTAGGCAGGAATCTTTTATTCTTTATTCTATTTCGTTGTGGCTTCGAGAGCCTCAGCCACCACTCTCATATTTTTTCAGCAATTCGAAGTTTTGCACTTCGCGCTCTATTGTTCATTTTTATTTCTGACTCTGTTGGCACAATTAAGCCACCTACTTTTTTTAATGGCACTTCAAAATTGCCAAACACATCACGTTCTGGCTCTCCTTCAAACATGCCGTTTCTTATAAAGCGTTTTACCAATCGGTCTTCTAGCGAGTGATAAGAAATAAAACTCAACCTCCCTCCTTTTTTTAAAATCTCTGGCATTTGCAAAAGCAACTCTTTTAAAACTTCAATCTCTTGATTGACCTCTATTCTTATAGCTTGATAGATTTGGGCTAAAATCTTATTCTCCTTCCTATGATTCAGAAACTTCTTCAACACCAATTTTAACTGCTCACTTGTTTCAATTGGATCATCCTTGCGTTCTGAAACTATCACTCTCGCCATTGCTGGCGCTTGCCTTAACTCACCGTACTGCAACAAAACATCTCTTAGCTGCTCTTCCTCATATTCGTTGATGACCTCAAAGGCAGATAACTTCTTATCCTGATTCATTCGCATATCCAACTTTGCTTCAAATCGTGTTGAAAACCCGCGTTCAGCAACATCAAACTGATGCGAAGACACACCAAAATCCGCTAAGACTCCATCAACCTCTTTCACACCATAAAACCTCAAAAAACGCTTGATATACCTAAAGTTTTCATTGATAAGAACAAAACGGTCATCATCAATTTTATTTGCTAAAGCATCTTTGTCCTGATCGAACGCATATAGCTTTCCTTCATCACCCAACCTTGACAAGATTTCCCGACTATGTCCACCACCACCAAATGTGACATCCACATAAACACCATCTGGTTTTATGTTTAAGCCATCAACCGTTTCTTTGAGTAAAACTGCATTATGATATTCCATTGTCATCATCATCTTGTCCCATTACTTCTTCTGCTAAATCCGCAAAATCAGACGCAGCATCATCAATAGCCTGTTCATATTTGTCCTTATCCCATATTTCAATGATGTTTACCGCAGAAGCTAACACTACTTCTTTTGTAATTCCGGAGAAACCAACTAAGTCTTTTGGAATTAATAAGCGACCTGCACTATCAACCTCGACCACCTTAACACCTGCCGTAAAACGTCTAATGAAGTCGTTATTCTTTTTCTTAAAGCGATTAAGCTTATTAATTTTCGCCATCAAAGCATTCCACTCAGACATAGGATACAACTCCAAGCAAGGTTGAAACACAGCACGCTTAAGCACAAAACCATCTTGTAAAGCAGCAGACATTTGCTTTTTTAGAGCAGCAGGAACCATTAACCTCCCTTTTGCATCTGCTTTACACTCGTATGTTCCAATAAATGAATTCAATACCCTTGATTTTCCACTTTAACGTTTAAGAATCAAATATATTGAAAATTTTACCACATTTTACCACATACTCCCACTTTTGTTGATAAGTTTTAAATTTTCGAATTGAGAAAAATCAAAAAGCACAATGAAATAAACCTCCAGCGCTTCAATTTTGAAGTGGTAATTATCAACAACATTCAATCGTAAAAAATCACTCCAAAAGCATTCAATAGGAATAATTGTATTTGTTTTAAAAAGGATTTAGTTATATTTGTTTTTAACACTAAGCACTGATATTATAGATGGCACACCTTTTAAAAAAAGAAAAGGATTATAGATATATTGAAGTAGGAGAAGGCACACCAATCATAGTGCTTCACGGTTTAATGGGAGGTTTAAGTAATTTTGATGCTGTAACTGGTTTTTTTAGTGAGAATGGGTACAAAATTATCATTCCAGAACTCCCAATCTACACAATGTCGCTTTTAAAAACCAATGTAAAAAGCTTTGCAAACTACTTAAAGGATTTTATAGAGTTTAAGGGCTTAGAAAATGTTATCCTTTTAGGAAATTCATTAGGTGGACATATAGGGCTTTATCACACCAAATTATATCCCGAAAAAGTAAAAGCTCTGGTAATTACTGGCAGTTCTGGTTTGTATGAAAGTGCTATGGGAAGTGGTTATACAAAGCGCAGTGATTATGAGGTAATAAAAAAGAAAGCTCAAGATGTTTTTTACGATCCTGCTGTTGCTACAAAGGAAATTGTGGATGAAGTTTACGAAACTGTAAATGATAGAAATAAACTTGTAAAAACCTTAGCTATTGCAAAAAGTGCAATACGACACAACATGGCAAAAGACTTACCTAAAATGAATACACCAACGTGTATTATTTGGGGAAAGAATGACAACGTAACTCCACCTGAAGTTGCGGAAGAATTCCACGAACTTTTACCAGATTCTGACTTATTCTGGATTGATAAATGCGGCCATGCTGCAATGATGGAGCACCCTGAAGAGTTTAATAAAATTTTGAATTCTTGGCTTGAGAAGCGTGGATTTTGAAGCTCTCATAAAGTTGCTATGGCAAAGATTATAATTCAATAAGTTTAATTTAAAAGAGATTCTCACTTCAGTGAGAACTGAAGATGAAGATAAAATCAGCTGAGTTTGTAATGAGTAATTCTGATGTGGCAAAATGCCCTAAGAATCGTATTCCTGAATATGCTTTTATTGGTAGAAGTAATGTAGGCAAGTCTTCACTTATTAATATGCTTACGGACAGAAAAAGCTTAGCAAAAACCTCTGGTCGACCAGGAAAAACACAATTAATCAATCATTTTATTATTAACGACGAGTGGTATTTGGTTGATTTGCCGGGTTATGGTTATGCCAGAGTTTCAAAAACTTCAAAAAAGAAATTTCAGAAATTTATAACCAATTATTTTGAACAAAGACAACAATTGGTTTCTGCTTTTGTTCTTGTTGATATTAGACATGAGCCTCAAACTATAGATTTAGAATTTATGCAATACTTGGGTGAAAATGGAATTCCGTTTGGAATTATTTTCACCAAAGCAGATAAGCTAAAACCCAATGCTATAGATAATCATGTTGAAGACTATTGCAAAGAACTATTAAAAACTTGGGAAGAGTTGCCTCCTTATTTTATTACATCGTCTTCTAAGAAGATAGGTCAGGATGATGTTTTAAACTTTATTGAGGCTACTAATGAAGAGATTGAGGCTTTGAAAAACGAATAGACTAAGTTTTTACATCTAGAGCGTCTCTTAGAGCATTTCCAACCAACATAAATGCCATTACCAAAAGCATGATACAAATTCCAGGTATTAATGCTAAATACGGTTTCCCAAGAATGATGTAATTATAATGATCTTTAATCATAGCTCCCCAACTAGCCATTGGTGGTTGTGCACCAATTCCTAAAAAGCTCAGTCCACTTTCAATAAGTATTGCTGCTGCGAAATTTGCTGCGGAAATTACTATTAATGGTCCAAATATATTAGGTAAAATATGCTTTGTTATAATTCTGTAATCTGTATATCCTAATGCTCTTGCTGCGGTAATATACTGCATCTCTTTGGCACTTATAATCTGCCCTCTTACAACTCTTGCCACCTCAACCCACATGGTTAAACCCACGGCAATAAAGACTTGCCAAAAGCCTTTACCCAATGCTAATGTTATCGCTATGACTAAAAGTAAGGTTGGTATGGACCATGTGACATTTATAATCCACATTACAACTGCATCTATTTTACCTCCATAATAACCTGCCAAACTTCCCATTAGCAAACCAACCATCAAAGAAATAAAGACAGCAATAAAACCAATAAAAAATGAAATACGAGACCCAATTAAAATACGACTCAGGTAGTCTCTTCCATATTTATCTGTACCAAAAACGAAACTCCTATTTTCTATAAAAGATTTGTAAACGGAATTAGGAAAACGCTCTAAATCTATTTGCTCTTCTATGCCTTGGAGACCATCTGAAGCATATTCAACGTAAGTCAATACGTCATCTTTTACAGCATAAGATTGTATCGGAATTTCGGTATCAGTATTTTCAGAACCAAAAAAAAGTTTAGATAAAAAACCTTGCTCAGATTTAATACTTGAGGGAAGTGTAAGTATCTGCACTTTAAATCCAGGAGGTTTTGAATGAATAGACAAATGCATTTGATTGGCATTCTTAGAAGCATCTGGCGCAAATATGTATGCAAAAACCGAAACCAAACCTATACAAACAATTATCCCCAAACTGAAAACGCCCCAAAAGTTTTTTTTAAACTTTTGAAGCGCTAAACTTGTTAATGAGTTGGTTCTATTCAAAATTAGCTTATATAAAATGCTTCGACAAGCTCAGCATGACATCCAAATTTTAATTAATTCTTTACTTCTGCTACTTTATTTTTAATAGCATAGGTCATTTTTAAATCGTGCAGTACATTTAGAGCCTCCTCGATATAAACATCCTTGGCTAAACTTTGATGCCAGCGATTTCGCTTTTCTTTAAGCACAGAGTCTTGTTCCATAAGCTTAATTTCGTATGGCAATGAGGTAAAGGTTAGATTTGTTTGATACTCTGATAATTTTTCAAAACGCTTTGCCTCTTCTTCATTGAGCTCCATTTCTCTTTTGTAGTTTTCATAATTTAAAGAATAGCTCTCGCGATCTCTTATTTTCTTTACCCATTTAGCATTAGCATCGATTAACTTTAATTGTTCGTTAGCAGCCATACGTGCCTTGCTTTTAGCTATAGTAGTATCGTAATCAAAATAATTACCCCAAACATCATAATCTACAGCATCTATTTTATCCCAAGGCAGCGGATTTTCCTGATCCTTTTCACCTATATCGATATAGCTATATCTATCTGGCACTACCACATCACTCTTAACACCTTCTAGCTGGGTAGAACCTCCATTTACTCTATAGAACTTCTGCGTTGTAAACTTTAATGCTCCTAAATCTCCATTGGAATTATTTCGAACCAATCGGTTTAGATCTAACACATTCTGAACAGTTCCTTTTCCGTAAGTTTGCTTACTACCAATCACTATTGCACGTTTATAATCTTGCATTGCTGCCGCTAAGATTTCAGATGCTGAAGCCGATAATTCATTTACCAAAATCACCAAAGGCCCATCCCAAACAATAGATTTGTCTCTATCTTTTAAAACCTCTTTTGGCTGGCCAGTCTCTTTAACCTGCACCACAGGTCCTTCTTCTATAAATAAGCCTGCTATATCGACAACCGTCTGCAACGATCCGCCACCATTATTTCTTAAGTCGAGTACTAAACCTTCAACGCCTTCTTGCTTTAATCTAATAATTTCTTGTTTTATATCTGATGCAGCATTTCTGTTCTTATAGTCTTCAAAATCGACATAAAATTTTGGAAGGTTTATGACGCCAAATTTCTTATCATCCTTTATAACAGTAGATGACTTTGCATAGGTTTCTTCCAATTCTACGATATCTCTGGTAATTGAAATATCTTCGATAGTACCATCAACTTTCTTTAGGGTTAAAACTACTGTTGTACCTTTTGGTCCTTTTATCAACTTAATAGCATCATCGAGACGCATACCAACAATATTCACTGGCTTTTCTTCATTTGATTGACGCACTTTTAAAATTTGATCACCTACTTCTAATTCATTAGCTCTCCAAGCAGGACCACCACTAATGATTTCATTTACCATAATAGCGTCCATTTTCTTTTGAAGTCTTGCACCAATTCCTTCAAAATTACCAGACATCGCTACATCAAAACGGTCTTTGTCTTCTGGTGCAAAATAGAATGTGTGTGGGTCAAACTCTTCAACAATGGCATTGATGTAAACCGCAAACCAATCTTTGCGTTGTCTGTCATCAATGAAATCGTATAACTCATCAAGAGAACGTTTTGTTGCTTCTCTTGCTTCCTTTTCTAGGGCTTTTAAAGATTTTTTATCTTTTGGTTTTGATTTTTCATTTTGAGCTGAAAAGACACTTTCTGGAAGCGCATTAGCCTCTAGATCTGTATTTCGCTGTGAAATGGCATCATCATAATTAGCAATGGTTGAAAACTTAAGTTGTTGCCTCCAACGCTCTTTCATTTCGCGCTTGCTCTTAACGTACTCTAAGGTTTCATAATCAGCCGTATAACTTTCGTCTTTTGTAAAATCGAATGGCTTTTCTAAAATTTCTGCATAAATAACTTTAGACTCTTCAATTCGCTTTAACAAACGCTCGTGCGTTAAATTGAAAAATGCCACATCGTAATCCTTAATCTGATCATCTAATTGTGTTCTAAAGGCCTCAAATTCCTTGATGTCAGACTCATAGAAATAACGCTTAAATGGATCTAACTGATTTAAGTAATCTTCAAATACATTTTCAGAAAAATTATCATTTAAATCTTGTGGATTAAAATGACCATTATCCAGCACATAGGTAATAAGCTGTATAAGCAATTTATCTTTATCTGGATTATCATCAAATTTCTTACTCGTAAAGCTACATGAGGCAAATGCTATTAAAAATGCCAACAGTAAAAACTTATAATTCCCTTTCATGTTTCTAATTTTTCTAATTACAATAAGTGGATAGTGATTAATGTTACTAAAATAGAAGAAAAAACCATGCCATAAAAAATCATGGCACTAATTTTTTGTTAAAGGTATAAATACTTCTACTTCTTAAGGTTTTTAGTATTTTTACGCTAGTTAAAACCTCTAGTAGATTATGGCAAATCGCCCTTTAATTTTAGTGACTAATGATGATGGCATAACTGCTCCTGGCATACGTACACTAATTAGTGTAATGAACGCTATTGGAGATGTTGTGGTCGTTGCACCAGACAGTCCGCAGAGTGCCATGGGACATGCTATTACTGTAAACTCAACACTCTACATAGAAAAAGTAAATATTGACGGAAAACAGCCAGAATACAGCTGCTCTGGTACACCTGCCGACTGTGTTAAACTGGCAGTTAGAGAAATTTTGGATCGTAAACCAGATATTTGTGTTTCTGGCATTAATCATGGTTCTAACTCTTCTATAAATGTGATTTATTCGGGCACTATGAGTGCTGCTTTAGAGGCTGGTATCGAAGGGATTCCGGCAATTGGCTTTTCGCTTTTAGATTATAACTGGAATGCTAATTTTGAGCATTGCAAATCTTTTGTTGAAACCATTACCAGACAAGTTTTAGAACATGGCTTACCTGATGGAGTGGTATTGAATGTCAACTTACCCAACCTTCACAAAAAAGATATTAAGGGTATAAAAGTTTGCAGACAAGCACGCGCCAATTGGGTTGAAGAGTTTGATAAACGTATTAATCCAATGGGTAGAGAATACTATTGGTTAGCAGGAAAATTTGTGAATATGGATAATGGTGAAGACACAGATGAATGGGCTTTAGAACATGGCTATGTATCAATTGTTCCTGTTCAGTTTGATTTAACTGCTCATCATACTATTCAATCCCTCAATACATGGAAATTGAATTAATCTTCAGAATGAAATGACATTAACACCAACTAAAAATGCAAATTTAAATAAAGATATAGCTATTGGGTTTTTAGTTGCTATTATTGGTACATTTTTAGGGCTTTTAATAACTACACAAATTTTTGGAAATGACGATGATTGGCTATTAGTGTTAAGGCAAAGTGTACACCGTGGTATTTTAACCAAGATGATTAGTCTCGGTGCCTTACCTAATCTGGCGCTTTTCTTTTTCTTTTTAAGAAAGAAAAAAGATCATAGAGCGCAAGGTGTTCTTATAGCGACAATGTTAATTTTTATAATAACCATGATTATTAAATTTTTTAATTAATAATGAAATATTACATCATTGCTGGCGAAGCCTCTGGCGATTTACATGGATCTAACCTTATGAAAGCTTTATTAAAAGAAGATAGTAAAGCCGATATTCGTTTTTGGGGAGGTGATTTAATGAAAGAGGTTGGTGGTGAATTGGTGTTGCACTATAAGGAGCGTCAGTTTATGGGTTTTGCTGAAGTGATTATGAATCTTAGAAAAATTTCTGGTCATATAAAATTCTGCAAAAAAGATATTGCGCAGTTTCAACCAGATGTCATCATATTTATAGATAATTCTGGTTTTAACTTAAGAATTGCCAAATGGGCAAAAGCACAAAACTTTAGAACGCACTATTATATTTCTCCTCAGGTTTGGGCATCTAGAGCAAGTCGTGTTGAAAAAATAAAACGTGATGTGGATGCTATGTATTGTATCCTTCCGTTTGAAAAAGCGTTTTATAAAACGTATGATTATGATGTTAATTTTGTTGGCCATCCATTAATTGATGCCATTGCAGACCGACCACAAGTTGACGAAACTGAATTTAGAAAAACACATCGGTTAAATAATCAACCTATTATTGCATTATTGCCAGGAAGTAGAAAACAAGAAATCACCAAAATGCTTGGTGTTATGCTGAGCCTAGTTGATGATTTTAAAGATTATCAATTTGTAATTGCTGGTGCTCCGAGTCAAGATTATGAGTTTTACAAAACCTTTATTAAAAAGAACAACGTTAGTTTCATTTCCAATAAAACCTATGACCTGCTGAGCATTTCTTATGCTGCTTTGGTGACATCTGGTACTGCCACCTTAGAAACAGCATTATATAAAGTTCCGCAAGTTGTATGCTATAAAGCAAATGCTATTTCTTATCATATTGCAAAGCGCATTATTACTTTAAAATTTATTTCGCTCGTAAACCTTATTATGGACAGAGAAGTTGTTACTGAGCTTATACAAGGTAACCTCAACAAAAAGCGTTTAAAACAGGAGTTAAACGCTATTTTAAATTCAGATAAACGAGACCAATTATTTTTAGATTATTTTGAACTTGAAAAGAAACTAGGAGGTAAAGGAGCAAGTGCAAAAGCGGCTAAACTTATTGTTGAATCAGTAAACAGTATTCAGTAGATAGTATTCAGTATATAAAATCTTATGAAAAAAATTATATTACTTATTTGTGTTATTACCGTCTTAACGAGTTGTAAAGCCAAGAAATCATATTCTACCGCAAAGAAGCGACAAACACATACAGTAAAAGTAAACCCAAATATTAAACCTACACAAGAAGGAGTAGCTATTGCCAGATATGCTAAAAAATTTAATGGCACACGTTACAAGTATGGTGGCACAACAAAGCGTGGTATGGATTGCTCTGGATTGGTCTACACTACATTTAAAAACAATAACGTTTCTGTACCAAGAACAACTGGTAGCCTATCCTCTTATGGAGATTGGGTAGATCTAAAAGAAGTTAATGTTGGTGACTTGGTCTTCTTTGCTACAAAAAAAAATAGCAGAAAAGTTAATCATGTTGGTATTGTAACCAATGTACGTACTGGTAATGTAGAATTCATACATGCCTCAACAAGTAGAGGAGTTATGATTTCTTCTTTAGCAGAAAAATACTGGTATTTTGCATTTGTGCAGGCTAGGCGCGTACTTTAATGATACGACTTATTTATTATCATTCTATTTATTAATAATTAAATAACAAAGTTTACGATAGAAATACTTTTTCTTAATGATGCATTGAAAATGTGTTAATACGGTCCAAGTAGTTTTGTATTAATTAATCAATATAACTACAATGAAAACATTAAAACACATTACATTATTAGTCATTTTTGCTTGTTTTGCATCGTGCAAAAACGATGATAACAACAACAGCCAACCTCAAAATTTGGTTGAGTTAAACTCTCACTCTCAGACACCTGTTTTTCTAAAGCTAGAACCTGAGTTTTCTAACGTAAACATTTACAATTTTTTATCTTCCGAAGATCAGCTAGCAGACACACCAAACTTTGTATATGGTTCTATGGCAGATGGTGCTGGCCTCTTAAAAAACTCAGACAACACTTACACGCTTATAAATAATATTGAGGCAGATTACTCTATTGCTAGAGTTACATTAGATGAAACTTTTAAACCTATCGCTGGCGAATATATACTTAATGCCGCTGCCACTGCTGCTACTGCTCAATGCTCTGGCTCTTTAATCACTATGGAAGAGCATGGATTTGGCCCACTATATCTTTCTGGTGGTGAATGGGGAGGTGCATCTAAAGGTGTATTTGCAACAGACCCTTATAAATCTGCAAACTCTGCCTCTTCTGCGTTAATGCTTCCTGCTTTTGGGCAATGGTCTACAGAAAATGCTGTGGTAATAGGCAAAGATGCTTACCCAAATAAAACGGTTGCTTTTATTGGCGACGATCATTCAGACAACGCAATTCCTTCTGGACAATTAGGTATGTATGTTGGTGACTTTGCTGATTTAAATGGTGGACAGCTTTACGGACTAAGAGTAACACAAGCTGGTATTAACTTTGAAATGGATATGCAAGAAGGGCAATCTTACCCAATTGATTTTGTTGCTTTAAACGAAACTAATATCGATTTGTTAGATGCCGAAGCAAAAACCAAAGGTGTAATGGGCTTTTCTAGATTAGAAGATATTGATTGGAGAAGAGGTTCTGCATCAAACAATAGAGAAATTTATTTCTGTGTTACTGGCAGAAAAAAGCCAGATTTAGTAGGTAAAGGTACAATTTACGGCCGTATATATAAAGTTGTTTTAAATGATAATGATCCTACAGGTGCTGGTACAATAATATGCGTATTAGACGGTGATTTACAAAATGGCATCGCTAAAGCTTTTCATAGCCCAGACAATATTTTAGTAACAGAAAACTATGCGTACATTCAAGAAGATCCAAATGGTTACTTTGATAATGCAGACAAAATGCACTACGCTCGTTTATATCAATATAACCTAAATACTGGTGCACTAAAAGTTGTACTAGAATGCGACCAAGAAACAGCTTCTGCTCAAGGCTACGGTACCACTACTGGTGTTTGGGAATTAACTGGTATGATTGATATCTCGGATATCATTGGCATAGATGAATCCTTTGTTTTAATTACCCAAAATCACGGTTGGGAACCTGCAGATGGTTCTGCTTTTACTGACCCTAATGCCAACCCAGCAGCAGATAGCAGAAAAGAAGGAAGCATGTTATACGTATTACAAGGATTAGATAGATAAGATGAATATAACCACATTAAAAAAGGCATACATTTTACTGGTATGCCTTTTTGCTTTAAATTACAGTTGCAAAAACGACAAAGATTATACTGCTGTATCTCAAAATGAGAAAGCAATTCCACTTGCGCTTTTAGAAAACCACTATAAGACAAAGTTGAGCCAATGCATTAACGCTCTTGAGGCACTTGAAAATGCAACAAGTTTTGAAACCGCTCTTTCTAATTACAAAGATGCCAGAAACCATTTTAAAAGCATAGAGCCAATCCTGGCATTTGTAGATAAGAACAATTATATGTCCTTAAATGCACCTAACATTTTAAAAGTTGAAGAGGAAGATGCGACAGACATAAAAATCAAAACACCGTTTGGCTTTCAGGTTATAGAAGAAAAACTGCACGACGAACCTTTAGACCTTAAATCTGTTGCAAAAATTACCAAAAAAACCAAAAATAGATTACAGCTTATTGAACAAAACACCTATGTAAAGCTTAAAGATTATCATGTCATTTGGCTTATTAGAGATCAAATTGCTAGAATTGCTTTAACAGGTATTACTGGTTTTGATTCGCCTGTATTAGAAGCTTCTTTAACCGAAGCTCAACTAGGTTATGCAACCGTTAAAAATATTTTAAATACATATACTGAAAACTTTTCTGACCCAGCGTTATTAAAAAAGTGGAATACTGAAATAAAGGCATCAATTAAAGCACTTCAAACAGACTTTAATAATTTTGACAGGTATCTTTTCATTAAAAATCATACACATAAGCAACTAGCACTACTCAATAATACTGTGAAAGATTGGAATGTAGAGTTCCCTTTTGAATTAGCTTTCAACAATACGATGACATCGCTATTTTCTAATAACACTTTTAATATTGATTTTTTTGCAGACTACGTAGAAATTGATTCTTTAAAACACAATAAACAACAGCTAGGAAAGACCCTTTTTAATGATAGGAAACTATCAGCCAACAATGCGATGAGTTGTGCAACTTGCCACAAACAAGAATTAGCGTTTACAGATGGTTTAAAGATTTTTCCAAAGCAGAAACGCAATACACCAACGTTAACCTATGCTGCATTGCAGCAAAGCTTTTTCTACGATGGAAGAACAGGTAATTTAGAAGGGCAAATTGTAGATGTGGTAAACAATGTTAACGAGTTTCATAGCGATTTATCAAATTTGCAAACGGTAATAAAAACGGATAGCACTTACGTTAAATTCTTCAACAAACTATATCCAAATGGTGTTACAGATGCTAATATTAGAAATGCTATTGCAGTATACATTAGAAGTTTGAATACATTCAACTCTAAATTTGACAATAACATCAACGACATTGAGCAAACTATTAGCCAATCTGAGATTAATGGTTTTAATCTATTTATGGGAAAAGCAAAATGTGCCACTTGTCATTTTGCACCAGTTTTTAACGGTACAGTACCTCCAAATTTTACAGAAACTGAATTTGAACTTTTAGGTGTGCCAAAATCAACCAATTTGCCTGCTATTGCAGACACAGATTTTGGAAGGTATGATGTGTTTAAAACCGAAGAGCGAAAGCACTTTTTTAAAACACCAACGGTTAGAAACATTTCTAAAACTGCACCATACATGCACAATGGTGTTTACGCAGATTTAGAAGCCCTAATGGATTTTTATAATAACGGAGGTGGTGCTGGTCTGGGCTTAGAATTTGAATACCAAACTCTCCCTCCAGATTCATTAAACTTACAACCAAATGAGATAAAAGATATTATTGCATTTATGAATAGCCTAGAAGATAAACAACCTATACTATAAATAAGAAACAGACTACAAATTTTATTATATTAGTAACTCACAATCATGAAGTTACTAAATTTTACCATAATAAAACTTACAGTTTGTCTTATTCTAGGCATTTGTATTGCCCATTATTTTAAACCAAGTTTTAGCATAGCCATTTACCTATCCTTAGGTTTAATGGCTATACTTTTTCTCTACTATTTAATACTAAAAGGCAAGCATAGCAAACAACCACTCTTTGGATTAATTTCTTATTTCTGCATGATAAGTCTAGGAATTAATGCTTATAATTTTGAGAACGAGAAGATCCATCAAACCCATTACAGCAACTTAGATTTTAATGCCTTAATTGAATTAAGATTAAAAATCAAAGAGCGCCTAAAATCAGATCTCTATAACGATAAGTATATTGCTTCATTGATTTCTGCTAATAAGCGTGAAGCATCAGGACAACTACTTATTAATATTAAAAGAGATTCTTCATCAAGCCCATTACCTGTTGATGCTATTATTTACACTAAATCAGTTTTAAAAGATATTCAGAAACCGCTGAATCCGCATCAATTTGATTACAGCAGATATTTAGAACTAAGACAAGTTTATAGTCAAATCTATCTTCAACACAATCAATTCTTAATTCTTTTTGACCAACCTACTACTGTTTATGGTTTTGCTGACTTATTTAGGACTTCCATCAACAAAAAATTGATTGATGCTGGTTTTAAGGATGAAGTTTTAAGTATTATTAACGCATTACTTTTAGGTCAAAGACAGACAATTGATAAAAGCATCTATAATAATTATGTGAATTCTGGCACTATTCATATTCTAGCTGTTTCTGGTCTGCATGTTGGAATTTTATTACTGATTCTCAATTTTGTTTTTAGACCTCTACTACTCTTTAAATACGGATACGTTCTTAGACCAATAATTATTATTACTATACTTTGGTTATTTGCCGTTATTGCCGGATTATCACCTTCAGTTACCAGAGCCGTAACCATGTTTAGCGTTATAAGTTTTGCCATGCATCTTAAACGGCCTGCAAATATCTATAACACACTAGCCATATCAGCCTTTTTTATTCTACTTGTAAAGCCTACATTTTTGTTTGAAGTTGGTTTTCAGATGAGCTATTTAGCTGTTTTAGGCATTGTAAGTATTCAACCTATTTTATATAAACTCTGGCAACCAAAATATTGGATTTTAGATAAACCTTGGCAAATATTTACAGTAACATTAGCAGCACAAGCTGGTGTTCTACCGATTAGTCTATTCTATTTTCATCAGTTTCCTGGCTTGTTTTTTATATCTAATCTTGTGGTGATTCCGTTTTTAGGATTAATTCTTGGTTTTGGCCTTTTTGTAATTGCTATGGCTTTAGTTGGTTTTCTTCCTAAACCTATAGTTGAAATTTATAGTTTAATTATAGAGTCGTTAAATGGATTTATTGCTTGGATTGCTCAGTTTGAAGACTTTTTATTTAAAGACATTCCCTTTACCTTGATGCAGGTGTTGTGTGCTTATAGCATAATAATAAGCGGTATTCAGGTTTATAAATTAAGAACTTTTAAATGGTTGGCTATTTGCCTTGTTAGCATTATTACTTTGCAAGGCACTTATCTTTTTAATAAGTTTCAAAGTAAAGATGAAGCTTTTATCGTTTTTAACAAAAGTCGCTTTTCTGTTATAGGATTTAAACAGAGTGACAGACTTGTGGTTCATCATAATCTAGATACTTCAAAACTTAAAAATGATAACATTATCAAGAATTATAAAGTTGGTGAATTAATTGACAGTGTAGCTCAATCTAATCTGCAAGATATTTATCAATTTAAAAACAAGCGATTATTAATTATAGATAGCTTAGGAGTATACAGAAATCTGTCTTTTCAACCAGACCTCATCTTACTTCGTGATTCACCAAAGGTTAATTTAGAAAGAGTTATTGATAGTATTAAACCTGAGCAAATTATTGCAGATGCAAGTAATTACAAGACTTACATAAAACGTTGGAAAACTACATGCAGAAACAAAAAAATCCCTTTCCATTATACGAATGAAAAGGGAGCATTTATCTTGAAATAAAACCACTACTCCTTAAAAGAAGGTTCGAAGTTTTTATAATACTCATTAAACTTCTCTTGGGTATCCATTTCTTTGTACTTATCTGTCTTAAATAGTTTTAAGTACAATTCTATTTGGCGTGGTTTTAAATATCCAGAAATTGGGGCAATATACTCACCCTTTTCGTCAAAAAACACCATTGTTGGGTACGCTCTTACACCAAGTGTACGCGTTAGCTCGTGGGCACTATTACGTCTATTTGCCTTTGCAGGATCGTAATTAGGATTGGAGTATGTTTTGTCTTTATAGGTTACGGTGTCATTACCTTCACCATTAAATTTTACGGCATAATAATGCTTATTTATATAATCTACAACATCCGCATTATGAAATGTGTGTTTATCAAGCATTTTGCAAGGGCCACACCAATTGGTGTACACATCCATAATAATTTTTTTAGGTGCTTTTTCCTGAAGCTTAATAGCTTCCTCTAAAGTCATCCAATTAATCTCTTTTTCTAAGGGTTCACTTGCGTTTTGAAACGAAACCAATGTTCCAAAAGCTATAAAGGCTATAAGTAATTTTATTTTTTTCATTTTATGCTGAATTTATTTCAGTACCTATTTTGTTGCAAATCTTGTACCGAACTTACAAAAAATGCTCCTAATGTGGAGCATTTTCTATTATTTTTAACGGTAAGTACTAACGTACTCCATGCATTAAACGCTTTAATAATGGATGTAATGCAAATGAGACCAGTCCTAATGCAATTGGCACAACCGTAAATATTAAGAAGAAGTATGACAGACCATCTTCTTTTGTAATTTTCTCAATATCACCACCTACATAATGTGCCATTTTATTTCCTATAGCTATTGCTAAGTAATATACACCGAACATAAAGGCCACCATTCTCGCTGGCACTAATTTACTTAGGTATGATAATCCCATTGGTGACAAACATAATTCACCAAGCGTGTGAAATAAATAAGCCAGCACTAGCCAAATCATACTTAACTTTGCTGTTTCTGCACCTAAAGGTACATTTCTGGTAGCAAAGGCTAACAACCCAAAGCCAATAGCCATAATTATGAGGCCCAAACCGTATTTTACAGATGCTGGCGGATTGTATTTACTATCCCACCATTTTGTGAATAATGGTGCGAAAACAATAATGAATAATGAATTAAGAATGGCAAACCATGTTATTTCAACTTCTTTAGCTTCTGCACTAAAATTGATATAAAGCTTATAGATTACCAAAGCCCAGATAATAACAAAACTTATTGCTAAAACAATATTTGAAAAACCTATTCTACTAAATGTTTGTCTGAATAAACTTATTAAAACATAGGTTATAATTCCGATAGGTACAATAGTCACAATTGCATCTATAATTTTAAATATTGAAGCTGCGTTTCCTTCCAGAACTCTATCAGTAAAATCTCTAGTGTAAATCGGCAATGAACCTGCTGCTTGCTCAAACGCAGCCCAAAAGAAGATTGTAAAAATACAGAAGATTGTAAAAGCAATCATTCGGTCTCTCACAACTCTTTCATATCGCGGAATTCTAACAACAAGGATTAAAATAAATACTATTGCCGCTAACAACGCAAAAAATAGTGAGTCAGTCATACCTGCGACTGTAAAATTTAACGTGTTGATGTTACCTATTTTACTTAATGGATCGTTGACTATAAAAATGAGTGCAGAAATGATAAAAACACCTATTAAAACATAATCAACAGTCACAAAATAATTTAGCTTACCACTTATCTTTTCTTTAGAAGTTTCTAAACCTTCAGACAATGTATCTATTATACCCTTCTTCTCATTTTTAGGTCTGGCGCCTACATCTCCAAATAATGGCTGTGCATAATAAAACTGAACCATACCTAAAAACATAAAAATTCCAGCTAATCCAAAGCCATAACTCCAACCTACGTTTTCGCCAAGCCAACCGCAAAGCATAATTCCGAGAAAAGCACCAGCATTTACTCCCATATAAAAGATATTATACGCGCCATCTTTCTTTTCATCATGACCTTCATACATTTTAGATATTATTGATGTCATATTAGGTTTAAAAAATCCGTTTCCTAATATTAAAAGGGCAATTCCTATGTAAAGAAACGTAGGTGTTTCTACTGCCATAGATGCGTGTCCAAGTGTCATAAGCAGTGCACCTATAACAACAGCTAATCTATAGCCAATTTTGTTGTCTGCTAACCAACCACCAACAATTGGTGTTAAATAAACAAACATAGCGTACGTTCCTAATAGCGATAAGGCGGCTGGCTTATCCCAACCCCAACCAGGATTGTCACCAACAAGAGCACCTGTTAAAAATATAACAAGAATAGCGCGCATTCCGTAATACGAAAAACGCTCCCACATTTCGGTAAAGAATAGAACAAATAAACCTGCTGGATGTCCCATTACTTTAGTTTCGAAAAAATTTTCGGATGAATTATTCATAAATCTTAAAGTATTTAGTTAGTAGAGAAAACCCTTGTAAAAGATAATCTACAAGGGAATTGATTTATTGTTAGTTATTAATATCTGGATCGGCCAGTTCATACTTTTCTGCTTCAAGCATTTCGTGTTCATTATCCTCTGCACCGTGTGTTAACTTCTTTAATTTCTTTAAAAACAAGATAAGAAGCAAGCCAAATGCAACAGTAAAAATTACCAACCATTTAAAAGTAGTATATTCTACCTCACTTTGTTGCTCTTCTAAAACAAAAGACACACCATAATCTTTACCATCGCCTTTATTTTCTGTTATTTGAGCCTTATCCTTATCCTTTTCAAAAACTAGTTTAGCATGATATGGGTTAGAAGCTGTAATATTATTTTCTTTTAAAGTTGCTAAAAGCTCTGATGTGTTAGAATCTTCTTTTTTAGAAAGCTCAAATATGCTATTTAGATCTGTTCCTTTTTCATATTCTTTAAAAATCACTTTATCGTTCTCAGAGTAAACAGATGCTTTTACCGTAAAGTTTTTGTCTTCATTTATCGGATAATCAAAAATCTTTTTTATTCCACTTTCTGTCTTCACCTCAATTGTATCTTTACTCATAAATGGTATTACTGCTTCTTTACTGACGGTCATCTGCCCCTTAAATGGTTCTAATTGAGCAGACTCACCAATACTTCCTGCAAGTTTATTTCCAAAACCTGTTGCTGCAAAATACACACCCATCATAATTGAAGCATATTTTAAAGGCGCTAATTTAGTAATGAACGACAGTGCAACTGGCGAAGTACACAATTCACCAATGGTATGAAATAGGTATGCTAAGAAAATCCATATCATAGCTGCTTTACCAAAGGTTTCTGCACTTGCTTCTTTTGAGGCAAGCATCATAAAAACATAACCAAGTCCCATTATAATGGTACCAATTGCCATTTTAAATAATGAAGAAGACTCTTTTCCTTTCTTTTTCCACCAGATCCAGAAACCACCAATTAAGGTTCCAAAAATAATGATGTAACCTGCATTTAACGACTGAAATACGGCAGCTGGTATTTCTTCTAACCAACTCCACCCTGTTGTTCTATCTACTTTTGCATCTGTGTAAAGATTCATTAATCCTCCGGCTTGCTCAAAAGCTCCCCAAAACACTACTACAATTAAAAAGGAAATAAGTAATACTACTACTCTATCCTTTTCAATTTTATTTAAAGGTCGTTTTGAAGCTTCTTGTTCTGCCAACGAAGCTTCCTTTCCTCCAGAAAACTCACCAACACCTTTTAAGAATTTTTGTCCCCAAACAAACACTAATTGCCCAAGTAACATACCTATACCTGCTAAACCAAATCCGTAATGCCAACCATAGTAATATGCCACAAGACCTACAGTGATACTAGCTAAAAATGCACCTATATTAATACCAATATAAAATATTGTAAATCCACTATCTCTTCTAATGTCCCCTTCTTTGTACAATCCACCAACCATAGTAGAAATGTTAGGCTTAAGACCACCAACACCTAAGATGATTAAAAGTAATCCAGTAAAAAACGCCCAATCTTGCGGTATTGCTAAAATACCATGTCCAAAACAGAGTAAAAGTCCACCAAGCATTACGGTCTTCTTTTGACCCAAAAACTTATCAGCAATCCAACCGCCTGGTATTGAAGCAACATACACCAACATTGTATACCATCCGTACAACCAAATAGCATCTTTATTTGTCCATCCTAATCCTGGATCTATTGCTGTAGCAGAAGTTGCCATATATAATACCAAGATACCACGCATACCATAATAAGAAAAACGCTCCCACATTTCGGTAAAAAACAAAATGAATAAACCTACTGGATGCCCAAATAGTTCTTTTTGGTGCGGTTGTTTAATTGCTGTTGACATATAATTTAATTTAGTTAGTTATTTTTAGCTAGCCTTTAATTTTAGATGACTCTTTCTCTTCTTTCTTATTGTCTTCTATTTTATCGCCCAAAGTCTTGTGAATAAAATTTGTCATCTTTTTGTAAAGGTGTAATCTTGTGTTACCGCCATAGATACCATGATTTTTATCTGGATAAATCATCCATTCAAATTGCTTATCTGCTTGTATTAAAGCTTCAACCATACGCATGGTATTCTGCACATGTACATTATCATCTCCTGTTCCATGTATTAATAAAAAGTCTCCTTTTAATTTATCGACATGGTTTATTGGAGAATTGTCGTCATAACCACTAGGATTTTCGTCTGGCGTGGTCATGTAACGCTCGGTGTAAATAGTATCATAAAACCTCCAACTTGTAACAGGTGCTACTGCAATGGCCATTTTAAAAACATCATTGCCTTTAAATAAAGCATTACTACTCATAAAACCGCCATAGCTCCAACCCCAAATTCCGATGCGAGAAGCATCTATATAAGGCAATGCACCTAACTTTTTAGCCGCTTCTATTTGGTCTTCAACTTCATATTTCCCTAATTCTTTCTGCGTTACTTTTTTAAAGTCTGCCCCTTTAAAACCAGTACCTCTACCATCAACACAGACTACAATATAACCTTGTTGTGCTAGCATCTGATACCAATAATCATTAGCACCATTCCAACGGTTGGCTACTTGCTGAGAACCTGGACCTGAGTATTGATACATAAATAATGGATACTGTTTATTTTCGTCAAAATCAGCAGGTTTTATCATCCACATATTTAAATCGTTGCCATTAACATTTATAGTACTAAACTCTTTTTTAGACGTTACATAGTCTCCTACTTTTTGAGCTAAGCGATCGTTATCCTTAATTCCTTTTACAAGATTTCCATTCTTAGAATCATGCAAGGTATATTCGTAAGGTGTGGTTGCACTAGAGTGCGTATTGATAAAATAAGTGAAATCAGCACTAAAAGAAGCACTGTTAGTTCCTTCGGTTTTTGTTAATTGTGTTTTATTCTTACCGTTTAGCTTAATGGAATACACATCTCTGTTTATAGAACCGTTTTCAGTAGATTGATAATAAATAGTATTGGCCTTTTCATTAAAGCCATAATAATCTGTAACTTCCCAATTACCATCTGTTACCTGATTAATCAACTTTCCTGATTTGTCATAGTGATAAATATGATTAAAACCATCTTTTTCACTCGTCCAGATAAAGCTATTATCTTTCAAGAATGTTAAATTGAAGGTTACATCGATATACGCATCATCCTTTTCTTGCAAAACTAAATCATAATCTATAGCATAGGTATCTATAAACCAGAGGTCTAATTCATTTTGATGACGGTTCATGTATTGGGCACTTAGCACATTAGGATCGTTTGTCCACTTTATTCTTGGAATATAAAAGTCCTCATAAGTTTTATCAACTTCTAGTTCTTGTAGTTTATTTGCCTGTAAATCGTATAAATGAAGTGATACTTTAGAGTTTTTCTCACCAGCTTTAGGATACTTAAAAACCTGCTGTGTTTGATAAAGACCAGAACCATACACATCCATAGAAAACTCTGGAACTTCAGATTCATCAAAACGGATAAAAGCGATTAAGTTGCTATCTGCATTCCAATCAAACGCCCTTACGAAGCTAAATTCTTCTTCGTAAACCCAATCCGTAATACCGTTGATGATTTTATTCTTCTCACCATCATCAGTAACTTGTGTCACTTTACCTGAATTTAAATCTTTTATATAGAGGTTATTTTCAAAACCATAAGCAATTTTAGTTCCATCTGGCGATAATGTTGGTTCTTGCACCATTTGATCAGACACCTTAGTCAACTGCTTCGTATTGATATCATATACATAATATTCACCTAAAGCAGATCTTCTATAGACAGGAATTTCGTTGGTTGTTAAAACCACTTTAGACTCATCTTTGCTAAACGTATAATCAAAAAAACCTCGTATCTCTTGTATATCTTCAGAAGACACCAAGGTTTTTACCTTTTTTAAAGTTTTGTAATCATAAATATCTATGGTAGCTGTACCGTTTTGTCTGTTGTAGTTTAATACGGAATACTGTGTGCCGTTATTCATAGAGTGTAAGGCTTGCATACCTTCTGTTCTAAAGACTCCACTCCAAATGTCTTCGAGGGTAATTTGTTTATCCTGACTGTAAATCAAGGAGGTAGTTAGAAATCCAACAATGGCTACGAAGTATCTCAATTTCATATTAATCTTTTTTCAATAAAGCAATGCCAAGTTTACTAAAAAATATGCAAAAATCAGGCATTATTAACAGTAAATCGGCAATAATAGTGGAATAGGGACACATTTTATGCCAATCCTAAGTATCTTTGCAATTCAAAATCAATTTAACTATGCCAACCGCTATTTCTGGCTTCTCTAAACTATCTAAAGCTGAAAAGATTGAATGGCTTTTAGACACTTATTTTTCTAACAAAGAACATGCACGAAAACTAGTACAACAGTACTGGAATTCTGACGAAAAGCTTCAAAAGCTTCACGATGAGTTTATAGAAAACACCATTACTAATTATTATTTACCTCTTGGTGTTGCTCCAAATTTCTCAATCAACAACAAACTCTACACCATCCCAATGGCAATAGAAGAAAGTTCTGTGGTAGCAGCAGCTAGTAAGGCGGCAAAATTTTGGCTAGATAGAGGTGGTTTTAAGGCTGAAGTGATTTCGACAGAAAAAATTGGTCAAGTTCATTTTACGTATACTGGTAATTTCGAAAAGCTACAATCTTTCTTCGAAATTGTAAAACCGAAACTGATTGAAGACACTAAAGCCATCACTAAAAATATGGAACGCCGTGGTGGAGGTATTCTAGATATTGAACTTAAAAATAAAACCAAAGATTTAGAGCACTACTACCAATTGCATGCTACCTTTGAAACACTAGATGCAATGGGTGCCAACTTTATAAATTCTTGTTTAGAACAATTTGCTAAAACCTTTAAAGCCGAAGCCCAAGCACAATTAGAAGACGATGTGAATATCGTAATGAGTATTCTCTCTAACTATGTACCTAATTGTCTGGTTAGAGCTGAAGTGTCTTGCCCTATCGCTGATTTAAAAAGTAAAGACATAACAAACCCAACCCTATTTGCCGAAAAATTTAAACAAGCGGTTAACATCGCTGAAATTGAACCTTACAGAGCTGTAACACACAACAAAGGTATAATGAACGGTATTGATGCTGTGGTTTTAGCAACAGGTAACGATTTTAGAGCTGTTGAAGCTGGCGTACATGCTTATGCTGCAAAAGATGGAAAATATAAAAGCTTAACGCACTGTTCTATTGAAAACGATACTTTTAAATTTTGGATTGAAATTCCACTTGCATTAGGAACAGTTGGAGGCTTAACAAGTTTACACCCTTTAGTTAAGTTTGCTTTAGAAATGCTAGAAAAACCATCTGCAAAAGACCTAATGCAAATTGTTGCTGTAGCAGGTTTAGCTCAGAATTTTGCAGCTGTAAAATCCTTAACGACTACTGGTATTCAAGAAGGCCATATGAAGATGCATTTAATGAACATATTAAATCAGTTTGAAGCTACCTCAGAAGAAAAAGAAAAAATAGTAGCGCATTTTAAAACTAACGTGGTAACACATAGTGCAGTTGTTGAAGCTATTGAAAACGTAAGGAAAATTTAATTTTAACTGGTGACTGAGCGTAGTCGAAGTCACATTATTAGTCATATAAATGCCAAAAGGATACGTTTATATATTAGAATGCGCTGATGGTTCTTACTATACTGGTAGTACTATTGATATTGAAAAACGTATTGCAGAACACATTGATGGTAAAGGTGCTAATCATACAAAAAAGCGTCTACCTGTAGCGCTAAAATATATTGAAGAGTTTCAAAGAATAGATGATGCTTTTTACAGAGAGAAACAAATTCAAGGTTGGAGTAGAGCAAAAAAAGAAGCTTTAATCAGCAACAACTCTGACAAATTACCAGAACTTTCTTTGGCTTATAGAGATAAGAAAAATCAATATGGTGGCTTCGAGAGCCTCAGCCATCAAAAATACGAGGACAACAATAAGTTGAACAAACCGGTGCCTGAGGCACTCGAAAGCACATTATATTATAAAAGCAACGGAAAATTATTAATCACTGGTGAATACGTTGTGCTAGATGGTGCAAAATCATTTGCCATACCAACAAAATATGGTCAAAGCCTTAAAGTTGAAGAAACCAGTAGCAATACCTTAACATGGAAGAGCTATGATGAAAAGGATAATGTTTGGTTTGAGAATAGTTTCACTTTAGAAAATGGTGAGCTTCTTAAAACCATTGAGAATGATAATGATGTTTCTACTCGATTAGTACAGATTCTTAAAGCCGCTCAACAACTAAATCCAAACTTTTTAGAAAACGAAAAAGGGTATAAGATTTCAACGCATTTAGAGTTTAACAGAAAATGGGGTCTTGGAACCTCCTCTACATTGATAAACAATATTGCGCAATGGGCAGATGTTAATGCTTATCAACTTTTAGAAAAAACTTTTGGCGGTAGTGGTTACGATATTGCTTGTGCCCAACATGACACACCGATAACATTTCAGTTAAAGCCAACTAATTCGCCTATTGTTAACGCAGTTGAATTTAATCCATCTTTTAAGAACAACCTATACTTTATCTATCTCAACCAAAAGCAAAATAGCAGAGACGGTATTAAAGCGTATAGAGCATTAAATAAATTGAATAGTAACATAATTAGTGAAGTCAATTCGCTTACGGAAAGCATTATCAATTGCTCTGAACTTACTGTTTTTGAAAATCTGATAACTAAACATGAAGAACTAATAGGTGAATTAATTAATCAAACACCTATTAAATCAAGGCTATTTGACGATTATAATGGATCTATTAAGAGCTTGGGAGCTTGGGGAGGAGACTTTATCTTGGCAACTTCAGAAAGTGATCCTAGCAACTACTTTAAATCAAAAGGACTAGATGTTATCATTCCTTTCACTGAAATGGTAAAATAATAGGTTTTAGACTATTAGATCTTTAGATTTTTTGACAAATAGCAAGTAATTAGAAATAAAAAAGGCTTTACAAATATGTAAAGCCTTTTAAATATATTAAAACTTATGCTATAATTTATAAAACAGTTTTCGCTCTATTGTCTTCGATATCGGCAGCTTTTTCTAATGCCTGATACACTTTTCCTTGCACAGCACCGCGTCTTGTGTTATTTAGACGATTCATTATTGGTGTGTAGTTATCTAACTCAGTAGCTTCAGTTACTTTGGTAACTTCAATTACATAAACACCTTTTTCACCATCAATTGGTTTAGAGGTTTTACCTTGCTCTAACCCAAATGCAGCACCAATTACTTTTGGCTCTACACCAGCACCTGCAAGGGTAGTATTCTTTAAGGTTAAAGCGGCAGCTGTTTTAGGACTCTGACCTTGATTTTTGGCAATTTCATCTACAGAAGATGCCTTAATCTTCTCACGGATCATTTTTGCTTTCTTCTCTTTTCTTATTTCAGGAAGTGCTGTTACCGAAGCATCTTCAACACTCATTAAGCCCTCTTCGTTCTTCTCCACTAACTTAGCAACGATAAATCCAAAACCAGAAATTGGGAAGTTTTTGTAATCGCCAATATCTGTAGTTTCTTCAAATGCCCAACGTACAACTTGTCTCTGACTTCCTAAACCTGGAATATTTTCGTCTAATTCTTTAAACGTTATTGGTTTTACAGCCAACTCACGTTCTTTAGCCAATTCGGTAAAATCGCCATCTTTTGCTGCGATTTCAAACTTAGACATTTTGTTAAATACCTCGTCTAATGTTTTTTGAGATGGTTCTATTTTTCGGGCTACAGTGCCTATCTTATATGCATTATTAAAACTTTTTTGTTCTAAGATTTCAATAATATGGTAACCAAAGGAGGTACCAACAACATCAATATCACCTTTCTTGTTATCAAAAGCAAAGGCTTTAAATTCTGGTGCCATACCTGCATTGTACGCAAATTCTATTTCACCATCGTCTTCATTACTCACTTTATCTGATGATAAGTCTAATAAATCTAAAAATTTAGTACCACCTTTAATTTTAGCTAGTATACTATCTGCAGTTTTCTTAGCTTCTTCTGGTGTTTTAGTAACAGAGGCATCAGCTCTCTGACCACCAGCATACGGTATTAAAATGTGCCTTACTTTTACCGTATCTGGCATTTGCTTTTTAGCAAGCATTTTTGAAAGTTTAAAATACTCACCATCTCTGTAAGGTCCATAATACTCTCCTACTTCTAACTTTATTATACTATCTTTTGCTACAGCGGGAATCTGAGCTGTTCTTAAAAATGTATCATTAAACTTAATATCTGAATTAGAATTTATGAATTCAGCAACATCAGTAACACTGTCAAAACCAGGAATAGTATCCGTGTTTCCACTACTCTCGTTATATAAAGGTTGATCACTTTTTAATTTTAAAAGTGAAGCCTTTATAGCATCTTCGTCTTCTTTAGATGCTTCCTCCTTAAATTCTACATAAACGACTTCTCGGCTTGCGTCTGCTTTAAATTGTTCTTCATGTTCTTTTATGTAAGCCTTAATATCAGACTTAGACACTTGCACCAAACTGTCTGCAATAGTTGTGTAAGGGATTTGAACAAAGCGAATATCTACATTTTTTGCATCAGCTAAATACTCATCTTTTGCTTCAGCTATGGTGGTACTTACACCAGCTTTAATCATATTGTAATACGTTTGCTGAAGCGCATTCGTTGCAATAGATTGCTCGTTATTTGTCCAGATATCGTAATTGATATTGAATGACTGTCCTGCAGAAGTTAATGGTGCAGAATCTGGGCTAATATCTTTTAAGTTACTAATGAAAGCATTTAGGCGGTTCACATCAAAATTTCCGTTTTCGTCCTGAAACTCTGGGTAAGACTGAAAGCTATTTTTTAACAAATCGCGCATTTCATCTTTTTCTACAGATAATCCAAGCGCCTCGTACTCTTCATTTAATATAATTTTGCGCAACTCTTGGTTGTAAATAGCATTTACTGCCTGAGTGGACGAAATTCTGCCACCTGCTCTGTCTTGATAGTTCTTAACTTTTTGCTGAAAATCATTTCTGTCTATATCAGTTCCATTAACTGTTGCGACAACACCTTGAGAGTTTGAGAATGCATTTGGGTTATCAATTACACCTTGTATAACAAAAGCAAACAATGCTAATGCTATTACTAATATTAAAATTAGTGAACGCTGTCTAATTTTATTTAAAATCGCCATCTGTTTATTTTTTCGTATAAATAAGTCTGCGAAAATAGTATTTTCTAGTAAATAATAAAAGGAGAAGTATAGTTTTTGTAAGCCGCTGTAGTCTTTAATCTACATCTAGGATTTTAAGCCTTACAATATCTATTTTTGTGGAGGACACTTCCTCGATGGTGAACTTAAAATTTTTCACTAAAATGTCTTCGTTTTTTTCAGGTATACCTTCGGTTTCATCAACAATTAGGCCGCCTAAAGTTTCATAGGTCTCACTTTCAGGAAGGTCTAATTTATAAGTTTCATTTATATAATCTACTTCTAACCTTGCGGAAAACCTGTAGGTGTTATCATCTATTTGTTCTTCTGTCATTTCTAGAGTATCATGCTCATCTTCAATCTCACCAAATAATTCTTCGACGATGTCTTCTACGGACATAAGGCCAGAAGTACCACCATATTCATCAATAACAACTGCGATACTTTGCCGCTTTTTTGTTAAAATATTGAGCACATCTTTTATAAGTATAGTCTCTGGAACAAAGCTTACTGGGATAATTATAGACTTAATATCCTTGGGCTTTTTAAACAATTCAAAAGCATGCACGTAGCCTAGAATATCATCTATGTTATCTTTGTAGACGATGATTTTTGTTCGTCCTGTTTCTATAAATAGCTGTGATAAATTCTCTATAGATTCCGAAATATCTACAGCAGAAATTTCAGTACGCGGCACCATCACTTCCCTTGCCTTAACGTCTGAAAACTCTAATGCATTTTGAAAAATTTGAATCTCACTATCTACCTCTTCATGATCTTCTACGGACTCCATTTGCTCACTTATGTAATTACCAAGCTCTACTTTGGTCATTGCCAATACAACATCCTCTCCTTTAGCCTTAAAAACATGTTTTAAAACCGCATCAGAAATCCAAAGTACAAAGTCAGAAATCCAACTAAAAATTAAATAAAAGATATAGGTTGGCAATGCCAAAACCTTCATTAAGGTATTGGCATAAATCTGAAAAAATACTTTAGGAAGAAACTCGGCTGTGACCAAAATGACGAAGGTTGATATTATGGTTTGACTGAGTAACTGTAAATCGTTAAAAACATAGTTTAAGAGCATACTACTAGAAGGCAATATGGACTGAAACCACCTCACTAATACATCGCCCATTTTTAGTCCATAAATAACCAACGCTATATTATTGCCAATTAGCATAGTGGCAATATATTTTGATGGCTTAGCTGTTAACTTGGTTAGTATTTTTCCTAAAAAATCTTCTTGCTTTTTCTCGAGCTCTATATGTATTTTGTTTGAAGACACATAAGCTATCTCCATCCCAGAAAAAAAAGCTGAAAGTATAAGTGTAACTATGATTATGACTACATCTAGAGTCATAGTTTAGTCTTTGTTTCTGTCATTAAATTTGCTAGCGAAACGCTTTCTAAAAAAGAACATAAATATTGCCAAGGCAACAAAAAAGAGCGACATATAAGCTCTGTTTCTGTCTACCGACCAGTTTGCAATAGCATCCCAAAGAAATAAAACAGCAAATATGATGTAAGCGTATTGAAATATTTTAAGAAGTTTCATGTGTTAAATATCTAAGTAAGATTAGGTGCAAAGATAGTTAATTATCAAATTCAAAATCTCCTCCCATTTCTAACATTTGAAATTTCTTAAAGTCCTTATCAGAATCAAAACCTATACCATGTTTAGGACCATCTATTTTGGTAAATACCCACGGCTCATTGGTAAAAACCCATTCTAACTTTTCGTTGTAGAATAATTGATCTGTTACGAGCTTTTCGTTTTGGTGTGTAGTAATGGTAACATTTCCTCTTAGGTCTATAATATCCGTATCTTTAAAAAAAATAGCGTAGCGAGAAGTTATTGTTGTTATTTTGCCTTCTGTATCGTAGACCTTAAGCACAATACCATCTGGAAACTCTGAGAACGCAAAATCTCGATTTGAATAATCGAGCATTTTTGGGCTGAGCAAATTTGCTTTTAATCTTACAGAATCTTCGATAAACTCGGTATATTTTAGATCTATATTTTCTGCCTCACCAATAGGCTGGTTTTGTAATACACCAACTTTCTGAACCTCGTCAAAATCGTTTTCACATGAAAAAAACAAAGTCACAGTTAATACTGTGACTAAGTTTGTTGTAATATGTAAAAATCTTAACTTCATTAAATATTTGGTACTGTTACAGAACGCCCAATCCAGCAACCAACTCTAATAGTTTGTCCTGCATTACCCTCTGTAAAAATATCGGATTTTGAAGGTGCGCTGGCTCTGTAGCTTGCGGCAGTTTTTGCTGCTGCAGATTTTAAACGACCATCTACTCTACCTGCTTTTTCTGCTTCTAAAGCTGCTAACCAAAATACTGCTCTTTTATTAAAGTTAGAGTCGCCACAGTTATTAGCACTCTTTGCGTACATTGCCGCAATAGATAAGTAAGGTGATCCATCAGATGGGTTTAACTTCATAGATTCCATATAGTATTGTCTTGCTTGGCTGTAACTACCTTTAGATTTTAATTCATTAGCTAGTTTCTTGTACAGTCTTGCTTTTTTTAACGGATCTGATTCTAATTCTAAAGTCTGATCAAAATATTTTTGCTCGCCTGTTAGTAGATACAAATAGTAAGATGTATCTGCACTTGGTTCAATACTATTCTTCTGCTGCACCAGCTTTAAGAATAATGGTTCTTCTTTACAGCCTTTAGCGTACATACGGTTCATAGCTCTCTGTAACCAAACACCGTCATTTTTATTATCTTCGTAATTTTTTTCATATAGAGGAATCAATACTTCACAGTTAGCTCTATCACCCAGCTTTTTATCCATGCTTCCTAAAATCTGATTTTCAAAAGCTTCAATATTAGACTCATAACTAGACTTGTATTTAGCTTCTTTTTTTGTTAAAGTACCAGCTTCTTCTTTTGCTGCATAGGTGTTGAGTTTTGTAGTATATCCGGCAATTAAATTTTCGATTAACTCATTAACATCATCATATTTATCAAACATTTCTTGCGCTGGTTTCTTACCTGCATCAAATAAATCTACTGCTAGAGAAAAATATGTGTAAAGCCCTTTGGCGCTCGTAAAATTTTTGGCATCTTTTACGTAAGCACTATCAAACATGTTATACAACTGCTCGTCTGTTTTGTTAAGCTCATCTTTATACTTGTATGCCAGATTGGCTTTATCAACTAAAACTTCGCCTTCATCATATTTTGATGGAAAATTCACTCTGCTTTGATCGTAAAGCAACATTAAATCATTGATGTGCCCTACTTGCTCTGCTCCTGTTGTATTTTCAATCTTGTGCATTAATATTTTTTCACCATGTACATAGATCGCTCTATTAAATTTTGGGCATTTATTTCGAACAATTTTCCATGGCTCGTAAGCATCGTCATATTTTTTTGTTTTTACATAACTATCAAAAATTGATAGATTGTTCATACACTCTTCATCTTGCTGAGCAAAACCAATACTGAAGCTTACAAAAATAGCTGCTAATAGTATAGTAATTCTAGTCTTCATTTTATTTTTATTGTTAGTTGTACTTCTTTTGTCTAAACCATCTAGAGTTTAAAGATAAACTTACATTGAAGTTTATAAAATTCTCTTGGATTAAATTATTGTTAGTTGTTCCACGTTTTCCGATTTCAAGACCTAGGTTTAAATTCGAGAAAGGATCGCGCGATCTTTGACCAACTGGTAATCCTAGACCAAAAGATATGCCAAACTCTTTAATCGATTCGTTTTTTACTACCAACCCTGTATTAGCAAAGTTTATTCCTGCTCTATAAACCACACGTTTAAAGTACCCTGTAAACGCATCAAAATCAGGAATATAAAAACCACCTAGAGACACCTGAGATGCGTTCTCAAAAGTAGAAACATCGTTGCTATAAAAAGGGTTAGAAAAACGACTTGTGTTTTGGTGCGTGTACTCAGCACCAATAAACCAAGATTGAGGCTTACCTAAGCCGGTACCAATAGACCAACGAGAAGGAAGTGTTAAATCTGTATTTCTTAAATTTTGACTTTCTAAATCAATATCTACTGTGTTTAAAACTGTTTCTGTTCCTGTTGCAGTTACATCTATTGTAGAAATTGCACGTGTATTATCTGAAGACAGTTTGCTTTCTGGGGCAAAAGTTGCGGTAGCAGAAAGTTCTAACTTTTCGGATAGCTTTGTTTTGTAAGCTAATCCAAAATTGAGATTTAGACCGCTTAAATCAGATCTACTGTCTTCTCTAGTTTGCAACTCTACCAAATCTCCATCATCTGTGTAAGCAAACTCGATTGCAGAATTCTGCACATTACCAAAGTTGTAATTAATATCAACGCCTGCACTTAATTTCTTTGAAATCTGGTAGCCAAATCCAGCAAAAACTCTATTTACACCACCCTCACCTCTAAAACGATTAACAATAGCATCATTATTATTTATATCATCGAGCTTATATCCAACCGAGGTATATGGCATTAAACCAAATCCAAATCCAAATTTACCAATAGGTACAGATAACGCAATATAATCAAAAATAGCACTGTTGCCCTCGGCTTCACCAGAGTCGCTCTTTAAGGTTACGTTAGATGAAGTACCTGCAACCGCAAACTTTACAGGCCTACTCTCACCATCATAAGGGTAAGCGTCTACGTTTTTACCAACATACGAAGCAGGGTTTCTTAAGTTAAGATGTATACTGTCTAAATAAACACCGATTCCTCCCATACTACGGTTTTCTACAGTACCCTTAAACTTAAGACTGCCTATACCGTAAAATGAATAGGGCGAGGCTGTTCCTTGTTGTGCAAAACCACAAGAACTTATAATTGCAATACAAATTACAATGAGTCTCTTTATCATTATTTTGAATTAAAATCTAGAATGTAATTCAAACCCTCTAGCAGAAAATTTGAATTCGCAAATATGCTATTTTTTAATTGGTTTGACAAAAAATTGGCATCACCACCTGTTAAAATAACTGTTAAATCTTGGTGTTCAGCTCTATATTGGTCAATAACACCATCAATTTCTTTAATCAAACCCAGAACTACGCCAGAGTGTATTGAAGATTCCGTTGATCTACCAATTAAACTTTTTGGATGTTGTTTATCTAATAACGGGAGGTTAGCTGTTAAATTATGGAGTGCGCTATATCTTAGTCTAATGCCAGGTGAAATTGCACCACCAAGATACTCATTTATTTCGGTTACAAAATCATAGGTTACACAAGTGCCTGCATCAATAATCAACACCTTATTTTTTGGAAATTGACTTACCGACGCGCTCACAAGGGCTATGCGATCTACACCAAGTGTTTGTGGTGTTTTGTATAGGTTTTTAAAAGGCAATTTTATCTTATGGTTCAATTCCAAAACTTTTAAATCTTGCTCTAGTAACTCTATTTGCTTTAGAGATAATTTACCCACAGAAGAAAGTATAGCTTGTTTTAATTTCGGAAAATCTTTTTTAAGCTTTTTGTATTCCTTTTTAAACTCCGAAACTTTAAAACTAACTTTGTAAATTAGCGCATCTTTTTGAAAAACAGCTAATTTTACAAAAGTATTACCTACATCAACAATAAGATTCATATGCGTTTTATATTGAACAAATTTATAAAATCAAATTTTACAATTTTCTTTTTGGTAATACTAAAAATGAATTTATATTTGCATCCGCTTAATTAAGCAATTGGTGCCTTAGCTCAGTTGGTAGAGCAAAGGACTGAAAATCCTTGTGTCCCTGGTTCGATTCCTGGAGGCACCACCAGTAAAGACCCAACTCCATCGAGTTGGGTTTTTGGTTTATAAAAATCTTCAATAAATTAAATCCTCCTAGTTACGGTTATTTATTAATCATTTGTTGTAATTTAACATATTAGCAATTCCTAGTTAAAGACAAAACCTTAATACATCACTTTGATTTTAAAACTAGGATTGAATAATTCCTGAAATTTTATAAATTTATTATATACCCTATTAAATAAATAGTATATAATTCCGAAAATCATAAATTTAAACAATACACCCCTATAAAAATAGGGGTGTATTGTTTAATAATATAAATTTGAATAACTACTAAGACCATTCTGAATTAAAAAATCGATTGATAAAATGAAAAAAGTTGAAGCTATTATTAGAAAATCAAAATTTTCGGCTGTTAAAAGCGCACTGCATGACGTAGGTGTAAATTTCTTCTCTTATTGGGACGTTACAGGTCTTGGTAATGAAAAAGAAGGCCATGTTTACAGAGGTGTTTCATATAGCACGAGTGATATTCAAAGACGATACCTATCTATTGTAGTGAATAACGATTTTGAAGAAGTAACTATAAAAGCCATCTTAGAATCTGCTTCAACTGGCGAAGTTGGTGACGGTAAAATCTTTGTATCTGACATTAAGGAATGTTACAGAATACGAACGGGAGAAAAAGGTGGTCAAACTTTAAACTAAAGCAATGGAATTATTTACTACAAACAATGTTTGGATGATGATTTGCACAGCCCTAGTTTTCTTTATGCATCTTGGGTTTGCTTTTTTAGAAATAGGATTAACACGTCAAAAAAACACTCTCAACATATTATTCAAAAACATTTTTATCATCACATCTGGTCTTTTACTTTATTACGTTATAGGTTTCAACCTTATGTATCCTGGTGAGTTTAACGGTTACATAGGATTCTCTGGATTTGGGTTAGATGCTCCATTGACAGATTCTGGCACTTTAGACTTAACCTACAATGAAGGCTACACGTTTTGGACAGACTTTTTATTTCAAGGTATGTTTGCAGCAACCGCGGCTACTATAGTTTCTGGCGCCGTTGCAGAACGCATTAAAATTGGTCCATTTATGGTTTTTGCAGTTTTATATGTAGGACTAATTTACCCTATAGCTGGCTCTTGGAAATGGGGAGGCGGATTTTTAGACAAACTTGGTTTCTATGACTTTGCAGGCTCAACACTTGTGCACTCTGTTGGTGGCTGGGCTGCATTAGTAGCCGTTTGTTTATTAGGTGCAAGAATCGGAAAATTTAAAGACGGAAAACTACAAGCCATACCTGGCCACAATATACCAATCGCCACTGCTGGAGTTTTAATCCTATGGTTAGGCTGGTTTGGATTTAATGGTGGCTCTGTACTTTCTGCAAATCCAGAAGCGACATCATTAACTTTAGTAACCACCTGCCTTGCTGCTGCGGCTGGCGGAGTTTTTTCAGCGATGACCTCTACAATTATGTTTAAAAATCTTGACCTTACCATGTTTTTAAATGGTATACTTGGTGGATTAGTTGGTATTACCGCAGGAGCCGATGTTATGAGTCCTACAGATGCTATTATAATTGGTGCTGTCTCAGGAATTATTATTGTACTAGCTGTTAGTTTTATTGACAAACTTAAACTGGATGACCCAGTTGGAGCTATAGCTGTACATCTTGTATGCGGTATTTGGGGAACTTTAGCAGTAGGGATTTTTGGTTTTAAACCATTAACTAATGATACTGGTGAATTTTTAAATACGAATGGCAATGTGGTAGCTTCTGCATTAGAAGCCGCTAACGAACTATCATTTTTGCCTCAACTTTATGGTGTATTGGCTTATGCTGCCATCTGCCTTACGTCTTCATTTTTAATCATTTTTACGTTAAAGAAAACTGTAGGTATTAGAGTTTCTGAACTTGAAGAATTAGAAGGTCTTGATGCACATGAGCATGGCATGGATGCTTACCCAGACTTCAGATTGAACGAACATTAATCGTTATATATAACCTGTTTTAATTTAAATTTTAAAAAACACCCTCTAATTAATTTTAGAGGGTGTTTTGTTTTATAAATTTTTCTGACTGCTTTTTTAAGCAGAATTTCTACTAGCATTAATATTACCAAATAAAGATCTTGTTACCATCTTTTCAAAAACCTCAATCTTATCAAGATCTTTTTTATCAGCACGTTTTAATTCCTGCATTTTCTTTAATGCATATTGCTGAATCGTTAACAAGGGCAGCACTATAGATTCTCTAACAGCAATTGAAGCTTTTGCTACAGGTTCATTTTCCATTAATTCATTAAAACCTGTAAGTTTTAAAATAAGACGTTTTGTTGTTTCGTATTCTTTGTAAATCAATTTCCAGAACTCACCATATTCAGGATCATCAGCCATATAACGCGTTAAGTCAAAGAACGACTTAGACAAAGACATCATACTATTAGCAATTAAGGTTCTAAAGAATCGTGATTCTTTATACAAATGCTGAACTTTTTCAAACTCATCCTTATCTTCATAATGCTTTAAAGCTGTACCAACACCAAAGAATCCAGGTACATTTTGTTTTAACTGACTCCAAGAACCCACAAAAGGGATGGCTCTAAGATCATTAAAATCTAACCCTTCAGACTTACCTCGCTTTGAAGGTCGACTACCAATATTTGTCTTAGCATAATACTTTAATGTACTCATATGCTCTAAGTAAGACAAAAATTTAGGATGTCCTTTAAAATCTACATAGGCTTGATAACTTAACTCAGCTAAGTGGTTCATAACCGCTTTATCTTCTGGAGCCATTTCAGTATTCTTATCATTAAGGCGATTCATAATACCAGAACTTATAAGCTGCTCCATATTGTATTGTGAAGAATCTAAAGTTCCGAAGTTAGAACTAATCGTCTGCCCTTGAATGGTCAATTGAATTTCTTTATCCTCAATAGTTGGCCCTAAAGATGCATAAAACTGATGTGTTTTTCCGCCTCCACGCGCAGGTGGCCCACCTCTACCATCAAAGAAAATAACATCGATATCATACTGTCTAGACAACGTTGTTAAAGCTTCCTTAGCCTTAAAAATTGCCCAGTTAGCCATAAGATAACCACCATCTTTGGTACCATCACTAAACCCTAGCATTATGGTTTGTTTGTTATTTCTATTTTCTAAATGTGCGCGGTAATGAGGATTGGTGTACAAATCCTCCATTACTTTTGGTGCAGCAATTAAATCAGTCACAGTCTCAAAAAGCGGCACTACATCAGCGGTTAAATTATCATTAAATGCTACAATTTTTAGCATAGCAAACAACTGTAACACATTCATTGTGGTTTGATTATTACTAATAATGTAACGACTACATGCTATTTCACCATTAGTCTCTTGTATAGACTTCATAGCTCTAATGGTTTCTACGATATCTTGAGAAAGTTCTTCTTTAAATTCTAGATCGCCTATAGAACCATTAATTGCGGCCAAATGCAATTTTTGGTCCTCCTCAGGTAATTCAAAGAAATTCTTTGGAAACAATTCACTGCCATTGTCTATCAATTCACCTACTAATGATCTAAACATTTTATCATGCACACGACTATCTTGTCTTATATCCAAACTCGCAAAATGATAACCAAATAAGGTTAATTTGTTAATTAATGAGGTTACTTGGTCTAAGTACAATGATTGATGATCTTCGATTAATCGCGTTCTTATTGCATTTAAACCAGATTTTAGCTCCTCTAATGAGATTTGGTTTTCCCTGTAAAGCAGCGTATTGTATAACTTGTGGTTTATGTCTATAATGTGCTCTCTTATACCTCTAAATGTTAGACGCCTTCTAAGGTACTTTACATCTTTGATGTAGTTTTTTATAATAGATTCCTTTAGTTTTTTAGCAACATTTAATGTGATTTCTGGTGTAACAAAAGGATTTCCATCTCTATCACCTCCTGGCCAAAAACCAATGTTTACAATGGGATTATTTATCGCTTCATAATCAAAAATATTTTGTTGTACATAATCGTAAATACTACCAAAAGAATGGTAAAATACATTTTTTAAATACCAGATTAAATTTACTGCTTCGTCATATGGAGTTGGTTTGTGATCTTTAAAGAATGGTGTTTTTCCTAACTGCCCTAGCAGATCACTTATTTCGGTTAAATTATCTGTTTTAATAGCTTTAGCTAAATCTGTAATAATGCCTAAGACTGCCCCAGGATAAAACTGTGTTGGGTGCGCTGTTAAAACAATACGTACGTTAAAGGTTTCTAGATATTCCTTTAAAAGTTGTTTCTTGTGTTGTGCAGTGGCATTTTCTTTTAAACTTCTTAAAGACCCAACACCCTCCATGTTATTAACAATAGAAAAAGCAGCGTCTTCAACAGCATCAAACAATACAACTTGCCGCTCTATATATTGAATAAAACGAAACAATAAATCTATCTGTTCTTTTTCACTCAACTGACTTTGGTATTTCTCAAAAAAGGTATTTACTATGGTTGAAGGATCATTTTTTTCTTCAAAACCCATTTTACAAGTTTCATAGAATAATGGCAACAAGGCCACTGTTTTAGACAATGTATCAAAAGGCAGCGTCATAAATATGCTATTATATATCTGATATTTAGACAACACATTTTGATTAAAGCGTGCTAATTTTGGTTCCGTATGCATGAAAAAATTTAAGTTTTAAAATCGCTTTGTTCTTAATTTCTTTTGAATCTTAAAGATATTGTTTTTAGACCTAAACCTAAAGCAATTAACAATATTTAGCGATTAAATAATCGTTATTAAAGGTATGGCTACTTATTTTTACAAATTGAATAATAATGTTGATTTTTTACTATGACTGAAAAAGAGAAATTTATGTTAGAAGCCGTAAATGCGGCTTTAAAAGGGATGAACAATAATGAAGGTGGCCCTTTTGGGTGTGTTATTGTTAAAGATGGCAGAATAGTAGGTAGAGGCAACAATAAAGTAACCTCAACCAACGACCCTACTGCTCATGCCGAAATTACAGCAATTAGAGATGCCTGCAAAAATTTAGGTTCATTTCAATTAGAAGGATGTACCGTTTATACTTCTTGCGAACCTTGCCCAATGTGCTTAGGTGCCATCTACTGGGCGAGACCAGAAAAGGTGTATTACGGCAGCAGTCAAAATGATGCTGCAAACATAGGCTTTGACGACGCCTATATCTATAAAGAAATTCCATTGCCATACAATGAGCGTAGCATTCCTTTTCAACAACTTGCTAGAGAAATTGCCTTAGAGCCCTTTAAAGAATGGTCTAAAAAAGAAGATAAGAGAATTTATTAGATTGATGATCAGACACATTTTAAAAAGTAAATAAAAATTCTAAGTGATTTATTCAGGTTTTGTGTAATCATTAAGATTTAAACTCGACATAAAGTATTATCTTGATTTTTTATACAATCCTTAAACAAATATTTATGTCTAAAACATATTACGACCCAGCAGACCTTAGAAAATTTGGAAACATCACCGAATGGAACGAAGAACTCGGTAATAAATTTTTTGAATACTACGGAAAAGTCTTTGAGGAAGGCGCATTAACGGCTCGCGAAAAATCATTAATTGCATTGGCTGTTGCTCATACAGAACAATGCCCTTATTGTATCGATGCTTATACAAAAGACGGACTGCAACGCGGTGTAACCAAAGAAGAAATGATGGAAGCTATCCATGTTGGTGCAGCAATTAAAAGTGGTGCAACGCTTGTGCACGGTGTACAAATGATGAATAAAGTCAATAAACTAGACGGTTAACCACTAATAATTCAAAAAAATAAAACTAACTGAAACTAATTCTCGTAAATATAAAAAAGACACATTATTAATGGCAATAAACTCCTTAAAAAAACGCGAAAGTGATTTAGCAAAAAGCAAAAAGCAACTCGAAATTTTATCTAATGGAATTTTTAAAAATGGAGAACTACCCACCTTTAAAGATAAAATTGCCGAAACCAATCAGTTTCCGTTAAAAGCTAAGAAGCTCGAAATTTTACAAATCAACGTTGGCTATATGTGCAATCAGGTTTGCGAGCATTGCCACGTTGACGCAGGTCCCGACCGAAAGGAAATAATGACCAGAGAAACGATGCAACAATGCTTAGAGGTTATCAAAAACACAGAAGCACATACGTTGGACTTAACGGGTGGCGCACCAGAAATGAATCCAGATTTTAGATGGTTTGTAGAAGAGGCTTCAAAAGCAGGTATCAAAGATTTTATTGTGCGCTCTAACCTTACGATAATTAGAGCCAATAAAAAATATTACGACTTGCCAGAATTTTTTAAAAAGCATAATGTACACGTCGTGAGCTCAATGCCACACTGGACACGCGGAAAAACCGACAAACAAAGAGGTAATGGTGTTTTTGATAAGTCTATAAAAGCCTTGCAAGAATTAAATGCTGTTGGCTACGGAATGCCAGACAGTGATTTAAGATTGGATTTGGTGTATAATCCGTCTGGTGCATTTTTGCCAAGTGACCAAGCCTCTATGGAAAAGGATTTCAAAAAGGCATTGATGGAAGATTTTGGTATTCATTTTCATAATCTTTTTGCAATTACAAACTTGCCAATTGCTAGGTTTTTAGATTATTTAATTGCTTCAGAAAATTACGAAGATTATATGTATCAGCTTGTAGAGGCTTACAATCCCGCCGCAGTTGCCAACGTAATGTGCACCAACACACTTTCGGTGAGCTGGGATGGTTACTTATATGACTGTGATTTTAACCAAATGTTAGATTTACCCGTTAATAGCAAAGTAAAACATATTTCAGAATATAATGAAGGCCTTTTGGAAGGCAGAAATATTGTGATTTCACAACATTGTTATGGCTGTACGGCTGGTGCAGGCAGTAGTTGTCAAGGTAGTGTAGCTTAGTTGCAAATGAATAAACAAACGGCCATATTAATTTTTGCTAACTCTGGCAAGAAAACACTTCATTCCAAAAGAATTTCTGACTATGAGTTTTTCAATATTATTGATACCAAAACCCTTGAAGTTGTAAAAAAAACAGGGTTACCGTTTTTTCATTTTAGTGAAGATCAACAAATCGGTTTTAGCTTTGGTGAGCGTTTTTCAAACGCAATTGCCTCCGTTTTTGAAAAAGGATACCAAAACATCATTACAATTGGTAATGACATACCAAACCTTAACACTAAAATTCTAAATAAAGCTGAAAAACATCTTGAAAACAAATCCCATGTTTTAGGACCTTCTACAGATGGAGGTTTTTATTTAATGGGATTTCAACAAAGAGATTTTAATAAAGAAGAATTTGCAAGTTTGCCTTGGGAAACCAAACGGTTAAAACAAAGTTTTATCGATGTTTTAGCCTCTAAAAATCTTAATTTTTCATTTCTAGAAACACTGACAGATATAGACGCTTCAGCCGATATTGATGCTGTACTAAAATCGTCTAGATTTCTAAACAAATTCCTAAAAAGCTTATTAAGTAAGCTTACAGCATTTTCAAAACACTTTATCACGCCCAACAGAACGGTTTACAAAATCCATTGCATAAGTTACCTTTTCAACAAAGGTTCTCCTTTTTTACTTCATATTTAATAGGATTACAAACTGTTAATCCTGCAAAATCAATAAATAACCCTTATAAACACGCCACTCTAAGTGGAAAGATATGAAGTACATTTACACTTGCATAATTGTTATGTTATGCATTTTTGGTAACGCACAAATTAGCGTTTCTGGCAAAGTTACCGATGCTAAAACCAAGGAACCTATTCCGTTTGTAAATATTACAACCTCAAACGGAAAGGGTACAACAACCGATGATGATGGATTTTATAGCATTGTCGTAAACAGCCAACAAGACCAACTCACCTACTCGTTTTTAGGTTATAAAACCGAAATTATTCTCATAGGTGAACAAACCACAATCAATGTTACGCTTATTGAAGATGCCTCTGCTCTAAACGAAGTTGTGATTACTGCTTTAGGGCTAGAACGCGATACCAGAGAGCTGGGTTATGCCGTACAAGCTATAGATTCTGAAAAACTCACCGAAGTAAAAACCGTTAATTTTTTAGACAACTTACAAGGAAAGCTTGCAGGTGTTACCGTAACACAAGGTGCAACAGGCGTTGGCTCTTCGTCTAAAATTACTATTAGAGGCGAAGCATCCTTTTCTAACAACAATCCGCTTTTTGTTGTAGACGGTGTACCAATAAATAACGAAACTGTTTTCAATTTTACAAATGAAGCAGCAGCTGGTTTTCAAGAAATTGATTTTGGAAATGGTGCTATGGAAGTTAATCCAGATGACATTGCCTCACTTACCGTTTTAAAAGGGCCAAGTGCTGCTGCACTTTATGGCACAAGAGCTTCAAATGGTGTTATTGTTATTGAAACTAAAAACGGCACTAATGCCAAAGGACTTGGTATTAGTTACAACACATCCATTTTTGTAGATACAGCGTTTAAATTGCCAGAGTTTCAAAATGCCTACGGACAAGGAAATTCTGGTCAGTTTGAATATGTTGATGGCCTTGGTGGTGGTATTAATGATAATATTACCTATTCTTGGGGACCACGATTGGATGTTGGGTTATTGATTCCTCAGTTTGATAGCCCTGTAGAGCTCGCCAATGGTACTATTGTAAGAGGTGGTGACACATCGGTATATTCTGGTTTAGAAATTACACCGACACCCTTTGTTTCAAATCCTGATAACCTTAAAGATTTCTACGAAACCGGAATTACAACCATCAACAATCTTTCTATTTCCAACGGATTTAATACCGGTAATTATAGATTATCGTTTACGGATTTAAGAAGCGAAGCCATTATACCTGGTGTTAACTTAGATCGCCAAACCGTCAATGCCAAACTCAATTTTAAACCAAGTGACAACACCGAGTTTAAAGCGGCTATCAGTTATATAAATTCCAGTAGTGACAACAGACCTTCTAATGGCTATGGAAGTGAAAACGTTAACTATTCTTTAGTAGCTTGGGGACCACGATCTTTAAACATTAATAGCCTTAGAGACTACTGGCAACCTGGCTTAAGAGATCTTCAGCAATATTCGTTTAACTACACTTTTTTTGACAATCCCTACTTCATCCTTAACGAAAATACCAATTCATTTAATCGTGATAGAATTTTTGGAAACGTGTCTTTTAAACAACACATTACATCAAACTTAAGTCTTACCCTACGCTCTGGAATAGATTATAGTACCGAGAAACGGGAACTACGACGTGCCTACAGTAGTAATCGTTTTCAAAATGGTGCTTATGCAGAACACGATGTTGAATTTAGAGAGGTGAATACCGACTTTTTATTCAATTACAAAAACAACTTCAGTGATTTTTCAGTCGATCTCTATTTTGGTGGTAACCGATTGAATCAAACGGCTTCAAACAGACAATCGCAGACCGTAAGTTTGGCTCAGCCTGGTATTTTTAATTTGAATAATGCTGCTTCACCTATTGAAGTCTTTCAATTTAAAAGTGAAAAACGTATCAATTCTCTCTATGGTATCGCCAAGTTAGGATATAAAGACTTTTTATTCCTAGATATTACAGGAAGAAATGATTGGTCTAGTGCATTGGCTACCCCTTTTTCGGCAGATAATAGTTCTTTCTTTTATCCATCTGTATCTTCTAGTGTAATTCTTTCTAATGTTTTAGATCTACCTAAAGCTATATCATTTGCTAAATTTAGGGCTAGTATAGCACAAGTTGGTAACGATACTAATGCTTATCAGACCTCTAGTGCTTTTGTGGCACAAACACCGTTTGATAGTCAACCAACCTTTAGCAATCAAGATTTTATTGCAAATTCTAATTTAAAACCAGAACGTACGACATCTTACGAAATTGGCACGGATTTACGATTTTTTGACAGCAAACTGCGTTTAGATTTTACCTATTATAATGCCACGACAACAGATCAAATTATTTCATTACCTGTCGCCATTTCATCAGGCTACAACCAACAAGTAGTTAATGGTGGTAAAGTAAACACACAAGGTATTGAAATCATCTTGGGTACAACCCCTTTACAAAATGAAAATTTCACTTGGAATAGCACCTTCAATTTTGCTACTAACAGAGCGGTTATTAAAGATTTACCGCAAGCCGATGGAAGACTAACCTTGGCTTATAGTAGAATCTACGATAGTGCCAACCAAACGGTTTGGTTTCAAGTTGAAGAAGGTGGGCGGATTGGTGATTTTTATGGCACAGGTTATCAAAGAAATGAAAACGGCGAGTTTTTAATAGATGATAATGGCAACTTTATTGCAGACAACAACCTTAAGAAATTGGGTAACTACAATCCAGATTTCACGTTGGGTTGGAACAACAATTTCACTTACAAAAACTGGAATCTGAGTTTTCTTTTAGACTGGCGACAAGGTGGCGAAATTGTATCGCGTACAAGAGCTCTAGGAAATGTTGGCGGCCAACTTGCCGAAACTGGTTTTAGACCAGAAAATGGCATCGTAGCACAAGGGGTTAATGTTAATACTGGTCAGCCCAATACGGTTGCAATTTCTGCCGAGAGCTATTACAGACAATTTTATGACCGCAATCACGAAGAAAACAACATCTACGATGCGTCTTTTTTAAAGTTAAGACAAATGTCTATCGGATATTCATTTAGCACAAAAAATGGCTTTTTGGGCCTAAAAGATGGAATGGACATTAGTCTTTCCTTAGTGGGAAACAACTTGTTTGCCATTACCGAAAATCCACATTTTGACCCAGAACAACTTGCCGTACAGGACAATGGATTTGTTAGTGGCGTAGAGGATATGAGCTACGCAACCACAAGAAGTATTGGCTTTAAAGCCGGATTTAATTTTTAATCTATAAACAATGAAAACAATACAATATATACTATCCGTTTTTAGTTTTTTGATAATTACCAGTTGTACTGAAGATTTTGAAGAGATCAATACCAACCCTAATTCGCCAAGTACGGTACAACCCAGTTTGTTGTTAAGACAGGTGATTTATGATTTTGGTGAAAATATGAGCTATGAAGGTTTTGTTGCTGGAGACTTATTAGCACAACACAGGACGGCTCTGGACTTTAATCTTTTTGATCGGCACGATTTAAAATCACCACAACTTGGAGGCAATCCCTGGCCAGTATTCTTCACCAATTTAAGAGATAATGAAATTATTCTCAACCAGGCAAGAACGACAGAAACCAATGCTGTTTACGAAGGACCAGCACTTATTTTAAAAGCCTATATGGCAGCTGGTTTAACCGATTTATTTGGTGATGTTCCTTATTTTGAAGCCTTTAATGGTATTGAAGGTACCGTAACACCGGCTTACGATAAGCAAGAAGACATCTACCTAAATGAAAATGGCATTTTAGATAATTTAGATAAAGGCATTGCAGCCATTGAAGCTTACAGCGATGTCATTCCGCTGGAAGGTGACATTCTTTTTAATGGAAATCTTCAGGCGTGGATAAAATTTGCCAATGCACTAAAAATAAAACACCTGTTGCGTATTTCAGATAAGGTCGATGTTTCAAATGAACTTCAAGCACTTTTTAACGATGGTAATTTCATTAGTACAAATAGTGAAAATGCCATTTTCAACTTTACAAACACAGACCCAAACAGCTTTAGATTAGCCCAACTTCGTATTGGAGACTTTAATAATTTTGTGTTGTCTGAAACTATGGAAGCTATTTTAAATGATCTCAACGACCCAAGAATGGCGACATTATTTAGACCATTTGCTAATTCTACCACCAACGAATTCAACGGTCTTTTAAACGGTATTGATGCGTCTTCGACATCTATAGCCTTGGCAGATTATTCTCTAGCCAGTTCAGCTTTTAGAGAAGACACCTCTACACTAGATGCCAATTTTATCACTGCTTGGGAAGTTCATTTTGCATTAGCAGAAGCGGCTGAAAAGGGATATATTTCTGCAGATGCACAAACACTTTATGAAACTGGTGTTGCCTTAGCTTTTGAATATTGGAACACCGAATTACCGGCTAACTACCTCTCTGGCTCTGCTTCGTATAATGCAACTGGTACAAATCCTATTGAGCAAATTATAACCCAGAAATGGATTGCAAGTGTTATTAATGGTTATGAAGGTTGGGTAGAATACAGGCGCACGGGTTTTCCACAGTTAAGAACAATCTCTGCGAGTTTAAACAATGACCTTATTCCTATAAGAATGCCGTATCCTGCAGAAGAAGAAGCTTTAAATTCTGAAAACTACGCCGTTGCAGCCTCAGAAACCAATAACAATAGTATTAACGTCCCTGTTTGGTGGCACGAATAAAATATATGAGCGCAATTAATTGGCAGTGGCTACTTATTATTTTGTCTAGTGTTATTCTCTTTTTGTTATCGCCTTTAGCGAAGACTACAGAACAGTTTTTTAAAGCAACGCATAATAAGAAGGCACCAAACAGTTTAGTACTTATGGGTAGTCTTGTGATTTCATGGATTTTTGCCAAGAGTATTACAAACGCTGCCAACCTTGGTCTTAGTTTTGGGTTGGTAGGCGGAGTAGCTTATGCTGGTTATTACCTCTCTTTTGCTGTTGCTGGAATTGTACTTTACAAGATTAGAGTTGAAGGCAAATTCAACAGTATTCATCATTTTTTAACTTCAAAATTTGGTAAAGGTGCTATGGCCCTTTTCTCCGTTTTAATTGCCATAAGGCTTTTTAACGAGGTTTGGAGTAACACAATGGTAATTGGCAGTTACTTTGGTGATATTGGCAGCAGCAGTTACTATTGGGCCATCATCATTTTTACACTACTTACCTTAGCTTATGCTATAAAAGGTGGACTGAGCAGCTCTATTTTTACCGATGTGATTCAGATGGTATTGTTTGGTATTTTGCTAATTGTTATTCTTTGGAATATCTTTTCGGTAAAAGATTTTACCATAAACAAAGTGCTGCATTCTGGAACTTGGAGTTTTGAACTAGGTTTAAACCTATTATTTGCAGCCTTAATACAATCGTTTAGCTATCCATTTCACGATCCGGTTTTAACCGATCGTGCATTTATTAGTTCGCCCAAAGTTACCCAAAAAAGTTTTCTTTGGGCAAGTCTTCTTGGCGCACTATGTATTATTTTGTTTAGTATTATTGGCGTGTTTGCCCAGCACCAAGGCCTGAAAGGGCAAGCAGCAGTAGAGGTTGGTCAGTTTTTTGGTATTATTGTTTTACTCGTTATCAACTTTATTATGATTACATCTGCCGCATCAACCTTAGACTCTACCTTTTCATCGTTTTCAAAACTCTTGGTTATAGATTTAAGAGCCATTAACAATTTAAGCTTTGGTCGCCTATCTATGGTAATAATAGCTATTCTTGGCACCTTACCTGTTTTCTTGGATGCAGAAATCTTATCGGCCACAACTATTTCTGGAACAATGGTTATTGGGTTAACACCTGTTTTTATTTTCTGGAAAAAAAATGTACCCAAAATTAGTTTCTTTTTAAGTGTTACAACAGGAATTATATTTGGGTTTTTATTAATTTTTGAAAGCTTTCCAAATAGTCTAATTTTCACAAGCGGAAACTATGCCGATTTGCTTTGGGTAAATATCTGGGGCATTAGTTGTTGTATATTGTTTTATTTATTACCATTATGGATAAAAAAATTAAAAACTTAGGGACGCTAAACGGAAAAATACTACTCTTTGGTGGTGTTTATAGTAATCTTCAAGCCTTAGAAGCTTTAATTGAAGTAGCAAAGCAAGAAGATATTCCATCAGAACATTGTATATGCACTGGCGATATTGTTGGCTATTGTGCCCAACCAGAGGAAACCATTCAAACCTTTAAAAACTGGAATCCGCACAGTATTGTTGGCAATGTAGAAATTCAACTAACCAATAATGAAGATGATTGCGGCTGCGATTTTAAATCTGGTTCTCGCTGTGATAACTTCTCTCAACAATGGTACCCTTATGCTAAAAGTAAAGTTTCGAAAAATGCTCTGGGTTATTTAGGGAGACTGCCCGATTACATAAAATTCACCTATAACAATTTTAACGTTTTTGTGGTTCACGGATCCTATTCAAATGTTTCAGAATATATTTTTAAATCCACACCTTGGGATGTAAAACAAGAGACTTTTTACAAGACAAACAGTGATATCATTGTGGCAGGACATTCTGGATTACCATTTATAGATGCAAAAGACAACAAAACCTGGATTAATCCTGGCGTTATTGGTATGCCTGCCAACGACGGAACTACTGAGGTTTGGTATGCCATTTTAGACGATAGCACAAAACCGTATTGCATAAATTTCCGTAAGTTAGCATACAACCATACACTGACAAACCGGTTGATGCTAAATGGTTTGCTCCCTAAGTCTTATGCCAAAACTATCATCGATGGTATTTGGGACAATATGGAAATTTTACCAAATGAAGAGCAACGATTGCAAGGAAAACTAATAGAACTGTAAGGTTAACTAAATTCATTCAACTAACAAAAAATGAGAATTTTCTTCACATTGTGTTTTATCGCTTTAAGTCTCATTGGCAACTGCCAAAAGGATATTAAGACCTTACTAGAAAAACACAACAAAGGAGATATTCCGTATATATCGGTTCAAGAATTGGCAATGCCAAAAACTGAAGCTGTAGTGCTCGATGCCAGAGAAACAATCGAATTTGAAACTAGCCACATTGAAGATGCCATCCACGTTGGCTATAACGCGTTCGACTTAGATATTGTGAAAGAGAACGTTCCAGACAAAACCTCAAAAATCGTAGTATATTGCTCATTAGGCATTCGCTCAGAACATATTGCCGAGCGATTAAAAAATGAAGGGTATACCAATGTATTCAATTTATTTGGTGGTATTTTTGAATGGAAAAATAATGACTTTGTGGTTTACGACCAAAATAATGAACCTACAGAAAATGTGCACGCATTCTCTAAAGCATGGAGCAAATGGCTCTTAAAAGGAAATAAGATATATGACTGATGCCCTTGTAATCGTTTTTGTAAAAAACATAAAATTAGGAACTGTAAAAACCAGATTAGCAAAAACCATAGGCGACTTTGGTGCTTTTGAGGTATATACCGAGTTGGTAAAGATTACCGAGAAAGCCACAGCAAATCTGCCTATAGACAAACGTATTTATTTTTCTGACGCTATTGTCGACTCTCAATGGCCTAATGATTTTAAAGCCGTTCAAAAAGGTTTTGATCTCGGCGAACGTATGTGCAATGCTTTTAAAGATGGATTTAGAAATGGGTATAAAAAAATAGTGTTGATTGGCTCAGATTTACCAAACATTAACTCAAAACATATTGAAAATGGTATAGAAGCCTTAGAAAAGAATGAGGCGGTGTTTGGTCCGGCACAAGATGGCGGCTACTATCTCATAGGCCTTTCAAAACTGCATCCATCCATTTTTCAAAACAAACCCTGGAGCCAACCCAATCTCTTAAATCTTACGTTGCAAGAGTTACATAATAGCAATATTAAAGTCGCTACTTTAGATACCTTAAATGATATTGATACTTATGAAGATTTAATCGCTTCAGATTTTTATAAAAACAACCAAAAATTACAAGAAAAAATACAACAGCTCAATGATTAAACAAATAACCGAAAGCACCGATTATCTTAAGAATAAAGGTTTCGACAAACCTGAAATTGGAATTATTTTAGGCACAGGATTAGGTCAATTAATTAATGAGATAGATATAAAAGCAGAAGCTAGCTATAATCACATACCAAATTTTCCGACTGCCACGGTAGAGTTTCACAAAGGCAAATTAATCTATGGAAATCTTGAAGGTAAGAATGTCGTTGTTATGCAAGGGCGTTTTCATGTTTATGAAAGTTACACGCTTCAAGATGTAACGTTTCCTGTAAGAATTATGGAAAAACTAGGTATAAATACCTTATTGGTATCTAACGCTGCTGGTGCTGTGAATTTAGATTTTAAAAAAGGTGAACTCATGGTTATTGACGACCATATTAATCTTCAAGGCAGTTCGCCATTGGCTTTTAAAGGTGTTTCTGAATTAGGAGAACGTTTTGCAGATATGAGTGCTCCATATGATACAGAAATTATCTCGAAGTTTGAGGCCATTGCAAAGGCAAATAACATTGCACTGCATAAAGGCATATATGCCTCTGTTGTAGGGCCTCAGCTCGAAACTAGAGCAGAATACCGAATGCTAAAAATTATTGGTGCAGATGCGGTAGGAATGAGCACAGTACCAGAAATTATCGTTGCTAATCATTTAGGGTTAAAGGCTGCTGCTGTATCAGTGCTAACCGATGAGTGCGACCCAAGCAATCTAAAACCAGTAAATATTGAAGAAATTATTGAAATGGCTAAGAAAGCAGAGCCTGGTATGATTATGCTTTTTAAAGAATTAATTAAAACACTATAACAGAATAAGCTTCTCATTGCTATTGCTTATTGTATGGACAAATATATAGACATTATTAAAAATTCATATTCAGGCTATTGGAATTACCTAAAGCACGAGCTTATTGACCTCTATCATTGGGATAATTATTTTTATGGACTTATTATAATTTCTGTTGTTGTTTGGTTGCTCGAAATTGCATTTCCTTGGAGAAAAAATCAAGCTATATTTAGAAAAGACTTCTGGCTAGACACGTTTTATATGTTTTTTAATTTCTTTCTATTAAATCTCATTATTCTTATCGCGCTCTCTAATACCGCAGCTGAATTTTTTAATGACATTTTAGCAACAGTTGGGTTATCTGTTAAGCGTTTTGAACTATTTAATGTAAACCAACTACCAAAATGGCTCGGGCTTTTCATTTTTTTTATAGTAGCCGATTTTGTACAATGGAATACACACCGCCTACTCCATAGATTTGATTGGTTGTGGAATTTTCATAAAGTACACCATAGCGTTAAAGAAATGGGATTTGCAGCGCACTTACGCTACCATTGGATGGAACCCGTTGTTTATAAATCATTACTCTACATACCCATTGCAGTTATTGGTGGTTTTGATGCGCAAGATGTAGCTATTGTTCACTTTTTTAATATTGCAATTGGTCATCTTAACCATGCCAATTTGGGTTGGGACTACGGTTTTTTAAAATATATTTTTAATAATCCTAAGATGCATATTTGGCATCACGCCAAAGAATTACCTCAACATGTAAGGTATGGCGTAAATTTTGGACTAACCTTGAGTCTTTGGGATTATCTTTTTAAAACCGATTACATTCCGCATAACGGAAGAGATATAGAACTTGGGTTTAAAGGTGATGAACATTTTCCAAAAGATTTTGTGCACCAAGAGTTGTATCCTGCTTTCTCAAAAAAGCGAAAATAATCCTTAAGCATCCCTAGAAATATGAAGTATCTTTTAGTGTTAACAATTACAGTCTCAACTATTCTGAATTTGACTATGTCTAATGATAATTTAGTATTTAATGACCTTTTTAATCACTCTAAATGGAATACTCTTGTGAACGACAACGTATCAAATAATGGACAGGTAGATTACAGCAGTTTTAAAACTAATAATGCTGATTTGCAAGCTTATATAGAGGCGCTTCAGGACCATTACCCAAATGTTGAAAATGCTTCAAAAAATGAAAAATTAGCCTACTGGATTAACGCTTACAACGCATTGACAATAGATTTAATAATTAAAAATTTCCCTTTAAAAAGTATCAAGGACATAAAAGATCCTTGGGACCAGCGCTTATGGAAATTTGGAGACAAATGGCTAACACTAAATGAGATTGAACACAACATTCTTCGTAAAATGGACGAACCTCGTATACACTTTGCCATTGTCTGTGCCTCAGAGTCGTGCCCAAAACTTCAAAATACAGCTTTCACGGCAGATAATTTAGAAGAACAACTTACCAAGGCCACTAAGGAATTTTTGGCTGATGAAACCAAAAACAGCATTTCAGAAAACGACTTAAAACTCTCTAAAATTTTTAAATGGTTTAAAAAAGATTTTGAACAAGGTGGTAGTCTTATCGATTTTTTAAATCGCTACTCAGACATTACCATTTCAGATAACGCCAAAAAAAGCTTTAAAAATTATAGTTGGGAATTGAACGACTAAAACTCTTCACCAAATTTTTCCGTAGATAGGCTATGATTAGCATAATAATACCTGTACTTAACGAAGCCGAAAACATCGGTAAGTTATTGCTGTATCTTAGGGAAAATTCCGATTCTGAGAACATCTCAGATATCATAGTTGTAGATGGTGGCAGTAGTGATGGTACCAAAGATATTGTATCGCAATTTATCTCTTCTAGAGATTATCAAGATTCTGAAAAAAGTTTAGAATTGACAAATCAAATAACTGTTAAGCTACTCAGTTCGCCAAAAGGCAGAGCCAAGCAAATGAACTTTGGCGCCAAATATGCTAAAAGTGAAATTTTATATTTTCTGCATGCTGATTCGTTTCCACCCAAACATTTTGACCGATACATTATCAACGAAGTAAGAAAGGGAAACGAGGCAGGCTGTTTTAGGATGCAATTTGAAAGTAACCATTGGTGGCTTAGATTAGCAAGTTGGCTAACGCAATTTTCTTGGCGTGCTTGTAGAGGCGGAGATCAGAGCCAATTTATTACAAAATCACTTTTTGACGAGATTGGTGGTTACAATGAAAATTATATTATTTATGAAGACAACATATTAATTAACGAGCTCTATAAACGTAAGCAGTTTGTAGTTATTAACAAAACACTAAGAACCTCAGCTAGGCTGTATAAAGAAGTAGGTATTTGGAAATTACAATACCACTTTTGGACAATATATGTAAAACGCTGGTTTGGTGCTTCTCCTGAAGAGATGTTGGCTTATTATAAGAAGAACATCGTGTAAAGATTATCTTTTACTCCACCAGCACTGAGCTATTTAAAGTAGTGCACATTTTATAGTTTAATCGTACAATAACGGTATTTTACTGTACAAATAGTTAACTTTAGTGATACTAACTTAGTATCTCGTGAGAAAATTAATCCTTTTAATACTATTAAGTAATTGTTTTAACCCTATTATTCTGTCGCAAAACACAGAACAACTTTTAGCCAAGGTTATAGATGCAGAAACCTTAGAGCCATTGTCTTATGCCACCGTTAGAATAAAGAATTCAGACCAAGGCATAGTCACGGACTACAATGGAGAATTCAGAATTCCGATACATTATAAAGATGCTATTATACTAATTACCTCCATTGGATATGAAGCTAAAGAAGTCTCTTTAAACAAAATTAACTTGGATGGTCTAAATATTATTAAATTAAAAACTCAAATTGAAGCATTAGACCCAGTTTTTATTAGTGTAAAAAACAAGGTAAAAAGTACTGAGGTAAATCCAGAAGAAATAGTTAAAAAAAGTAGAGAACTATCTGCTAAAGAAATAGTATTGAAGGCAATTGGTAAAATCCCAAATAATCTCAGTGACAAAGCCCATTCTTATATTGGTTATTACAGGGATTATCAATTAATCAACAATAAATTCATTAACTTAAACGAAGGTATTATAGAAACTTTTGATGAAGGCATTAGCACAAGCTTTCTTGAGGACAATGGTGTTTCTTCTGTAATTTATAGTTTTGGTCAAAATAAAAACTTCACTATAGACCCCTCACTTACCAAAGCTTATGATGGAGTAACTAAATACATAAAACATTCGCAAATTCTGCCGCGCGGTGGTAATGATTATACAATATTAAACATACACAATCCTATACGAAACCACAACATCAATACATTTTCTTATGTCTATAGAATGGATAAAGATTTTCCAGAATTACATCAATTCCGAAAGGACAAGATTATATTCTTAAATAATGAACCCCTTATTATAATAAAGTTCAAGAAAGCTAAGCCTCATGATAATAGCCTTTATGGTTTAAAAACTGGACGCAATGATAATATTGATTACGTACAAGGCTCTTTATATATTTCCATTGTTGATTATGCGATTCATAGGTTTAACTATAAAGTTCACCCACCAAAATCGAAGAAACCTCTCTACAATGTTAGCTTAGAGTATGCAAGGCAAAATAATAAAATGTATTTAAATTATATTACGTTTAATAACTCATTTGAAATAGGTGCAAAATATGTACTTAAAGAAGAGAAAGTGGAATTTGACAAAGCAGAACAAGCTTTTTACATAACTTTTAATAACACGAAAGCTAATCTAGACATGCGTACCATAATCCTGAAAAATTTTCGATTTAAATTTAAAGGAAAAAGTCTAAAAACTACCAACATTGATAAGGAATCTGGTAGAGTCTTTAAAATTAAGGTTGAAAGTTATGATGGATCTCTGATAGACATAAATACTGAAAATATAAAGGAATTGAGTTATAAGCTTAAACGGATAAAGGATGTAATCGGAAGAGAAATATACCAACATGAAACGGTTAAGGGAAATCAATTTAGAGAGTTTTTCGTTCAAAGAGTTAATGAAAACAAATCTTTATCAGATAGTCTAAATATTATGGCCAAAAACAGACCTATTAAGGAATCTGTTTTAAATGATTTTCTAGAAAAAAATCAATACTGGATCAATACCCCTTTAATGGATAAAATGTATAGAAATAAAAAGGACTAAATAGAATTACTAAATTCTAATTATCATGCTTTCATTACTTGTTTCTTCCCATTTCATTGGGATATAAATGCATTAAGGTATCACTTTGAAAAACTTCTTTTGTAGTTATATCTACAGCAGATAATTTTCCTGTAAACGCTGCACCTGTATCTATATTCCAAACATTTGCGGCATTCATAGGTTGGTATTTATGGTATCGTGTTGTTGGTGTATGCCCAATGTAGATCTCTCTATAATGCTTAAGTCGCTTAGGAAATAATTCTGAACTTTGTTGTATCCGTTTATCCATAGTTAGTGCCATTTCCCAAAGTGTTCGGTCGTAATAAAGCACTTCTTTCTGAATCTCTTTTTTAACTCCGTGCATGGATGTAAAACCTGCATGTATAAATAAACGATTTTTGTTGTCTAAATGATATAAGGGCATGGATTCAAAAAAATCGAGATGTACTTGCTTCTGAGCTTTTGTATAACCTTTGTAACTTTCTATAGTCTCTTTTCCACCATGTATGTACCAAACATTATTAACATTACCATCGGCCAGCCATTGTTCGCACCATACATCATGGTTTCCCTTTATAAACACACAGTGGTTGGTTTTTGAGAATTTAATAAGGAAGCTAATTACCTGAGCCGATTCGCTCCAGCCGTCTACATAATCGCCAAGAAAGATTAATTTATCATTAGATGTTACTTCTGCTCTTTCAAATACTTGGATTAAGGCCCTAAATCCGCCATGAATATCTCCGATTACAAGTGTTCTCATCCTCTCTTTTTACAAAATTAATGGATAAAAACGAACCTCGCTTTTTTAAAGATTACTATAGTGTTAAAAATACTGCCCAATTCCAAAAACTACACCGTTGTTAGCTTTATCACCAAGGCTTATACCATAATCTATCCTAAACACAGCATTAAAAATTCTTTTGTGTATAAATCTTAAGCCTAAACCTGTGAACAGACTCGCGTTATTACCCTTTACTAAATCCTCTAATTCACCACCAGGATCTTGCCAAGTACCAGCATCAATAAATGCGTTGGTTTGCATGGCAAACCAGTCTTTTTCGTAAATCGTATATCTATATTCGGTATTCAATACAACAGAAGCGGTGCCTCTATCTACAACATTTCCTACACCACGTAAGTTAAGCTGATTATCTAATGCAAATGGTGCAAAAGGTGTAGTGTCATTAGTAGCATAACCCAATCTAAGACGGTTTGCCCAATTACCTTTGGCTCCTATTCGCTTAAAATATTCGAAATCGTTTCTGCCTATAAAAAAGTTTTTGAGCAACTCTGTATTCCCTTCTGCTAAAGCTGTTAAATTAAATGTGAATACACTTCTAAAACCTTCAACATACTGATACTCGTTTGTTATGTCATTGTATTCATATTCACCAATAATTGAAAAACGATTTAGACTAAGATGTTCTGGTATATCAGAAGGCAAGTTACCGTCTAGATAATCATAGTCTTCATTCGCAATATTAAAACCAAGCTCAAAACGATTGTTAAAATTGTGCTCATAAAAGACCCTAAACTCAAAAGCTCTCGCATTGAACTTGTAATTGACATCGCGTTCGTCTTCAAAAAATATAGGTTGTTGTAAAACATTATTCTGGTAGTTGAGCCCTATTCCCCATTTTCTGGTAAAAAGGTTAGGTGCCTCCCAAAACACACCATAAGAATCAAATACATTTCTACTATAAAAACCACCAACAATTTGATTTTGTCCAAACAAATTAAAATCGAATAGTGATAGTCTGTATGCCAGATCTTCATTGACATCTTGAGAAACATTGAGACCTGGAATTATTGCAAAATTCTCTACCACCTTATACGTGAGCTTATAAGTATTATTGGCTAATTTTTCAGTGGTAAACGACGCACTGGCAACAGAAGGCAAGAGTCTAAATCGTCTTACATCTGATACTATGTCTGTGGAATCTAGATTACTTCCAACTTTTACATAGGCCAAGCGTTTCAAAAAACTTTCGGTGGTTCTTTTATTACCTTCTATATCGATCTCTGTAATTGTATTTTGAGAAAAACTAACTTGGGCAAAAGTCATGGCCAAGACATAATATACTAATCTAAGTTTCATTGTAAGTATTGTTTTCTGAAACATAATTCAGATCTGGTTCGTCATTGTTTTAATTAAAAAATTAGACGCATCTCTACAATTTACATTACAAAGAACTCTTGTTTTAGCTTATTTAAACGTAGCATAGGTTTTTGAAATAACAGCCTGAGCGGGTTTATTTTGCGGAGTAAACATTGTGTTATCATGCCCACCAACTTTATCGTGCATTATAAACCATTTCCATATAAAACCACCAGCAAACCAGTTCTCACCCCAAAAGGTATCTAGTAATGCTTGGGTTGCATTAACTTGTGCTTTAAGATTAACATCTTTCATCGTATGGTCAGATAGCCATGGCTGCTTACCAGAAAAATCTACACTTCTGTAACCGTATTCTGTAAATAAAATTGATTTTTTTAATGCTTGCGATAGTTGTTTTAGAATTGGTTTGTGAGATGTCCACCCCTCTATACAATCCTCATAACTTGGTGTTTCTTTATCACTTACAGGAAAGTATGCATCGACACCAATATAATCTAATTGATTCCAAAACGGTGTTCTTACAAACTCATCCCAATTGGCAGCATAAGTGAGTTTACCGTTATAAATAGATTTAATTTTTTTAATAAGTTGCGACCAATATTCAGGCCTATGTTTTATAAACGACTCCAACTCCGTTCCTATACAAAATAGCTCGGCATTTACCTTTTCTGCCATATCAGCATATTCTATTATAAAACTTGTGTAAGAAGTTTCTAATGTTTGCCAGTCCTCTTCATTAGTCATTGTAATCTCGCCTGTAAATTCACCACGCCAAACCCAGATTTGTGGTTTTACCATGACGTTAATATTAGCTTTTCGTAATTCTGTAATATACTGCTCTGCACCAGCTCTGGTCTCACCAAACCATTGTCTATCTGTATTATGAATAATTTCTGGATGTTTAAGGTTTTTTATAAAACCAAATGGCATAATTGCGGCGTAGTTGGCATTTACATTAACAACAGGTGCAACATGGCTGCTGTCTACAGCGTCTCTAGCTGCAACAAAACTTACACCATTAATTTTACTTTTCTTATAAGGTGCTACAGAGCAGCCTAAAGTGAAAGCTATAAAAAATAAGACTGCGATCCTCATAATGTAAATTTAAAGAAAAGCGATGTGTTTAAAAAGTTTACGGCCTTACAAAGCTAGAATAATTTAAATCGCTTCTAAATTGATTTCAATAATTAAGGTATTATCTTTAAGTGCGACCTAATGAATAACTAAATTAAAATAATGGAGCATATTGCCATCATAGGTAACGGTATTTCTGGTGTTACCCTTGCAAGACACATTAGAAAACTTTCAGACAAAAAGATTACTTTAATTTCAGCAGAGAGTGATTATTTTTTTTCGCGTACAGCATTGATGTATGTGTATATGGGACATATGAAGTTTGAGCACACTCAACCCTATGAAAATTGGTTTTGGAAAAAAAATAACATTCAACTAAAGAAAGGTTATGTTAATAACATTGACACCGAGAATAAAAAACTTCATTTTACCGAAGGAGATACATTAGCTTATGATAAACTTGTTATAGCCAGCGGAAGTAAACCCAACAAGTTTGGTTGGCCAGGAGAAGATCTAAAAGGCGTACAAGGCTTATACAGCAAACAAGACTTAGAAAATATTGAAACCTACGCACCAAATAACAAAGTGTGCAAACGTGCTGTCATTGTTGGCGGAGGGTTAATTGGTATTGAATTAGCAGAAATGCTTAACTCCAGAAGTATTCCTGTAACATTTTTAGTGCGCGAACGTAGTTTTTGGAATGGTGTTTTACCAGAAGGCGAAAGCCAAATGATTAACAGACACATTAAAAATCATCATATCGATTTAAGACTTTCAACTAATTTAAAAGAAATCATTTCTGATGATAACGGAAAAGTAAAGTCAATCATCGTTGAAGAAACTGGCGAAGAAATTCCTTGTGATTTTGTAGGGTTAACAGCTGGTGTAACACCAAATATTTCGTTTTTAAAAGAAAGTAGTATCACAACCAATAAAGGGGTTTTAGTCAATCGGTTTTTAGAAACAAATATTAAAGATGTTTATGCCATAGGTGACTGTGCCGAACAACAAGAGACGATCGGTAATCGCAGACCGATAGAAGCTGTTTGGTATACAGGACGCATGATGGGCGAAACCTTAGCACAAACCATTTGCGGCAACCCAACAACTTACAATCCTGGTCATTGGTTTAATAGTGCCAAATTTTTTGATATCGAATACCAAACCTATGGTTGGGTACACGGTCAAAAAGGAAAACCAGACTACGAGTCTCATTTTCACTGGAAACATAAAGATGACACCAAATGTATTACCGTAGCTTACCACAAAGACACTAATCTATTTCTAGGCATAAACACCTTTGGCATTAGGCTACGACACGAAGTTTTTGACAAATGGCTAACCGAAAAGCGAGATGTAGACTATGTCATTAATCATCTAGAGCAAGCCAATTTTGATCCAGAATTTTACAAACGATTTGAAAACGAGATAAAAGAAAAATACAATAACACCTTACAAACTAACTAACATGAGCTTAAAATTAAACTACAGCATGTCTTTGGCTAATTCTTACGGATTAACAAAAACTCAAAAAATAGCCTCCGCAGTTGGAATATTAGGACTTTTTATTTTGGTGTTAGCATTATTTAATGTTCAATTCCCTAACAAAACTATAGCTTTATCTATCGCTTTAACCTTAATGTTTATTGGGACTATATGGTTTTCTAATAGTTTATACTTAAACAAATCTAAAGGCATTAAAAATGATGGCGTTTGGTTTAAATCCTTATCTTCAAGAGGTTTAGTCGGTTGGCTAATTGGTGTCGTTTTAACCTTATTTTACATTGTACTTTATTTTTATCCTCAATATTTGGGATTAGCTCAAAAAGGTGAAGAAAACACAGGTTTAGTTGCGCTTTTTGATCCTTTAAGTCAACTTTTAAGCGTAAGAGACGCTAGCCAATGGTTTGTTTACGGTACGCTATATACGGTTGCGATTTTGGTTTTTGGTTATAAATTCATTTTAAAATATCGACACAATCGCTATGAGCAAATCAGGACTATTTCGGTCATGTTTTTTCAATTGGCTTTTGCGTTTTTAATTCCAGAATTTATGTACGTAATGAATAGTGATTTACCGTACTACGATTTAAAAAACATTTGGCCATTAAACTATTATAATTTTGAACAATATCGAGTAAAAGCCTTTATAAGTGCTGGTAATATTGGGCTAGCTATGTTAATCTTTGGTATTGTTTCCATCTTTATTATAACACCTATTTTAACATACAAATATGGAAAGCGCTGGTACTGCTCATGGGTTTGCGGTTGCGGTGGACTAGCGGAAACTGCTGGTGATAGTTTTAGGCAATTGAGTGACAAGTCTAGGTTTGCTTGGAAGGTTGAGCGCTGGGTAATCCATTCTGTATTGGTATTTGTTATACTAATGACAACTGCGGTGATACATAGCTATTTAGGAAACGACACTAATAAATATTGGCTTACAAAATCCTCTTTTTTGATAGGTGTAGGTGTATTATTAACACTAGTTTTTGCTTTCACTATGATTTATAAGCGTAAAGAATTGGCTAAAGATGCTAAATATGGTGCTATAGGCTATTTCATTGTTATAGCCACGTTATTTGCAATGTATTTTTTTAGCAAAGACAACACTTTGTTTTTATTTAAATCTGAAAGTTTAAGAAAAAGTTATGGCTTTTTAATTGGTTCAATTTTCTCAGGTGTAATTGGTACTGGTTTCTATCCAATTTTTGGAAATCGTGTTTGGTGCAGGTTTGGTTGTCCTATGGCAGCAATATTAGGATTTCAACAGCGTTTATTTTCAAAATTTAGAATCACAACTAATGGTGGGCAATGCATCTCTTGCGGAAATTGTTCTACATACTGCGAAATGGGAATTGATGTGCGTGCTTACGCTCAAAAAGGTGAAAACATTGTACGCTCAAGTTGTGTAGGTTGCGGTATTTGTTCGGCAGTTTGCCCTAGAGGTGTACTAAAACTAGAAAATGATACTATGGAAGGTCGTATTAACCCAAACGAGATTTTACTTGGAAACGATGTGGATTTAATGACTTTAGTTAACAACAAATAGATTTTCTATAACCCTATCTTTAAATTCAAAAAAGCCACACCGTTTATTGATGTGGCCTTTAAGACAATTAACTAAAAACTCAGAACATTTTATAGATTGGGTAATAAAACCTTGTCGATGACATGTACAATTCCGTTTGTAGTTTGCACATCTGGTATTACCATATTGGCCGGTTCGCCTCCATTACCAGCGCCAGTAACAGTAAGTGTTCCGTTTGTAAAAGCACCCAATGTTAAGTCATCACCACCCAATGGTGTTATCGCTCCTTGATTAAGCTCTGGTGTAAATTTACCATCGTTAGCTATAACGTGATTTAAAAGTACAGCCGTAACCACTTCTACTGGCAGCTGTCTAATATCTGATGGCTGTGTAAAAGTTAAACCTAATGCAGCACCCAAATCGATAAAGGCCTGGTCTGTAGGAGCAAATACAGTGAAGGAAGGGCTGCCTTCCGACGCAGTCAATGCACCTGCTAAATCAGCATACAATACGGCTTCTACTAAAAAAGATAATTCAGGATTGATAAAAACGTTAGCACTTTGCAATGCTATTGCAGACTGTACGATATCAACACCTGTTGCAATCATTACCTTGTCTATAACATGTACAGTTCCGTTGCTTGCCATAACATCAGTTGCTAATATTTGCGAGCCATTAATATAAGTTGCGCCATCTCTGGTTATAAAGCGTCTATCGACACCTATTGCAGATGTAGAGCTACCGCCTGCCATGATTTCATTACCAGCTAAATTACCATTAGATACGTGGTATAATAATGTGTTTGTTAAAAACGATTTTTGCAATACACCTAGCGTTTCAGAATTCAATCCTAGCCTTGCAAAAGCATCATTTGTAGGTGCAAATACGGTATATGCGCCAGAGGGATCATTAGGGTTAGGGTTACTTAACGGACCTGCAACTCCACCAGTTACAGCCGCAGCTTCTAAAGTACTAAAATTAGGATTAGATACCGCTATATAAGCTATTGAAGGGTCCTCGTCTTCGTAATTAGAAGGTGTTTCGCATGAGTTTAAAAAGCCTATCAAAAGAAATGCAGTGATGGCATTTTTCAGTATATGTAAATTTTTCATAATTATATTTTTAAAGTTTTTTAAGCCTATTATTATTGTGTTACTAGGTTAATTAGAATGAATACACCAAGCCGCCATAAAAGCCTGTAGATTTACCAATATTTCTACCAGCAATATAAGTGTTGGCGCCCGCTGTGAGTCCTATACCATCAAAAAACGGCACATACCCATTAACTCCAACTCTTGTATAATTAACTCTTGTTGCTGGGAAAAAACCAGTAAATCCTTCACCCAATATATCTACACCATCTTTTTCTGAGAGTTGGTTGGCAATAAATGCATCTAAATAAAATTTTGAGCATGCATAACCTAATTTTAACTCACTTATTAAAGCATCTGGCACACTATTTCCTCGAAAGCTATAGCCGACCTGTCCTGTAGTAAATAGTCCCGACTTTGTTTTAAACGTGGCAATACCAAATGTGTTAAAACTAGAGGCTTCATTACCAATAGCAATTATAGATTGCAAACCTTCATCCGCGCTATAATCACCAAGTGGTGTTTCTAAACCTACGGAACCAATAAAATCTAAAGTATTTTCGCCTAATTTAAAGCTGTGAAATCTATATTTTACATAGACCTTTAAATCTTGAATACCACTTCTTTCGTTTTCAAAGCCATTATTAGCTAATGTAGCATCAGTTGCGTTACCCTCTGCTTGAATGTAAGGGACGTTAAGAACAATGTTTAAATTGTCAGAAATACCAATATCGCCGTATAAAGAGATACTAGTTTTTGAAACGTCGTTAAACACAGGCACACCGTTAACCTCCTCTGGCACAAGAAATACCTTATCATACGATTCGTAAGAATATGTTAGAGATAACCCTCCTTCACCTGCTTTCTGCATAAAACCATTAACAGGGCTTTGTGCAAAACTTACTCCTATTGCAAAGAAACAACAGGCTGTAATAATTTTTTTTGTAATGTTTTTTGTCATAATAATCATGGTTTAATTGTTTACTAACACTCTACTTACGAAAGTTTAGACAAGACGGTTTTCGTTTTTTTTTAAAACCTAGAGTTGAATATTTACGTAACTATAATAGCACATTAGAGATTTTACTATCAGAGAAAGGTGTTTTTTTGTTTGATAAAAAACAATTCTAAATTCAACGTTTTTGCTAAGAAAAAGACAGGGTAACTTTTAGTTGTTTTTGTTATGAACAAAATCTAGAAAACACCTAGTAAGCAATTTTAAACTAAATAAGATAATGAAGGCTATTTACGTCATCGCATTTTTTCTATTCCTATCGCATGCAGAAGCTCAAAAAGAATATGTACGCAATTATGATATTGAAGGAAATTTAATTTCGGAAGGTTGGGAAAAAAACACAAAAAAGACCGATTTTTGGACTTTTTATTATCCCAATGGCGCAATAGCAAAAAAAGGGCATTATTTTAAAGGAAAGAAAACTGGGTATTGGTATTTTTACACCGAAAATAATATTTTATATAAGGAAGGAAGCTACGTTAATAACGAAGCTAATAATTGGTGGATTTTTTACCAGCACAATAAAACTGTAAAAATTCAATTTAAGGATGGTCTAAAAAACGGATATGCTTTGTTTTATAACAATGGAAAGCTAAAAAAAGCAGAACGTTATGATGACGATAAAAAAACTGGCGAATGGACTTCTTATTTTAAATTTAGGAGAGACAATAGACATTTAGAACTTTAGATGAATCAAAACATAAAAGTTATTATTCCTGCATACAATGAAGAGGCCTCTATTGCTTTAGTAATAAATGATATTCCTAATTTAGTTGAAGAAATTATTGTTGTTAGTAATAACTCTACAGACAAAACCGAGGAAGCTGCAAGACAAGCAGGTGCAACCGTTTTGCTAGAACCTCAAAAAGGATATGGCTATGCATGCTTAAAAGGTATGGAATACATAGCTTCTACATCCCTAAAAAATCCATCAAAAACACCAGATATTATAGTGTTTTTAGATGGCGATTACAGCGACTACCCTAAAGAACTTATTAATATTGTTCAACCCATTATAGAAGAAAATATTGATTTTGTGGTTGGTGCACGCGTCAAAGAACTACGCGAAAATAACTCGATGACTGGGCCTCAGATTTTTGGTAATTGGTTGGCCACACGATTAATGCGACTCTTATTTAATTCTAAGTTCACAGATTTGGGGCCTTTTAGAGCTATTAAATACCAAAGACTTTTAGATTTAAAAATGGAAGACAAAACTTACGGCTGGACGGTAGAGATGCAACTTAAGGTTTTGAAACAAAAATTAACGTACAGAGAAATACCTGTTAGATATAAAAACAGAATAGGCGTCTCAAAAGTTTCAGGAACGGTAAAAGGTGCTATATTTGCAGGCGTAAAAATCTTAACATGGATTTTTAAATATAGTTTTAAGTGATCTATCTACATTACTTCATTATTGCTGTTTACACGATTGCTATTGTACTTATTTTTATGTATGCATTAGCGCAATTAAACCTACTTTATAATTACTTATCGTCTAAAAAGAAACGCACTACTTGCGAGAAATTTGACTTAAATAATCCTGATGAAATACCTTATGTTACTATACAGCTGCCTGTATTTAACGAAATGTACGTCATGGAGCGTTTGCTAGATAACATTGCCGAGCTAGACTACCCAAAAGACAAATTAGAAATCCAAGTGCTAGATGATTCTACCGATGAAACTGTGCATTCTACTAAAGCACATGTAGAAAAATTAGCAGCTACAGGCCTAGACATAAAACACATTACAAGGACAAAACGTACGGGCTTTAAAGCTGGTGCTTTAAAAGAAGGTTTAGAGATTGCCAAAGGTGAGTACATCGCTATTTTTGATGCTGATTTCTTACCAAAGCCAAATTGGTTAAAACGCACAGTGCCCTATTTTAAAGATCGTAAAATTGGTGTTGTACAAACGCGTTGGGGACATATAAATAGAAACTACTCGCTATTAACCAGAATACAGGCTTTTGCGTTAGATGCCCACTTTACATTAGAGCAAGTTGGGCGTAATAGTAAAGGCCACTTTATTAATTTTAATGGTACTGCTGGCATTTGGAGAAAAGAATGCATTTTAGATGCAGGAAATTGGGAAGGCGACACCCTTACAGAAGATTTAGATTTAAGCTATAGAGCACAACTTAAAAAATGGAAGTTTAAATACCTCGAAGACGTTGAGACTCCTGCTGAATTACCCATAGTGATCAGCGCAGCAAGATCTCAACAATTTCGCTGGAATAAAGGTGGTGCAGAAAACTTTAGAAAAATGCTTTGGCGTGTTATTAGATCTAAAAACATTTCTGCTAAAACAAAAATACATGGCTTGTTGCATTTACTCAATAGCTCTATGTTTTTAAGCATATTCATAGTCGCTATTTTAAGTATACCTATGCTGTACATTAAGAATGAGTATGCTCATTTAAGAGATTATTTCTATGTAATGAGCTTCTTTATAATGAGTACCATAATATTCTTTGTTTGCTACTGGTTTATGTATAGAAATATTTATGGGAGTGGGTTTAAAAAATTTTTTGGGTATATAGGTATGTTCTTTACCTTCTTTTCTATTGCTATGGGCTTCTCCCTTCATAATTCTATTGCGGTGATAGAAGGCCACGTCGGTAAAAAAAGTGAATTTGTAAGAACACCAAAATTTAATATTAAAAGCTTTAAAGACAATTGGAAAAACAATAAATACCTTAAGAAATCATTATCTAAAAATGTAGTTTTAGAAGGTATTTTAATGCTGTATTTTGCCTTTGGCCTCTACAGTGCTTTTATTGTTGGTGATCAAGGTGGTGATTTTGGTTTGTTTCCTTTTCACCTAATGCTTTGTGTAGGTTTTGGTTATGTGTTTTTTAAGTCTATCGGGTCTAAAGTATAGCTTTACCCCTCCTTGTCTAAAAGGAACACAAAAGTTCTTCATTTAAAAAACTTTAAACGCTTCATTAAAACTGACCAACAAAAAAGAAATACTCAATGTAATTTACGCTCTATTGAATTTTTTAAAGTAATAAAAAACCTGTGCTGGTAACTAGTCTAAATAAATACTTCAAGCATCCCTTTTATTAGCCATTTTTATCTTAAAGTTATTTTCTTTTTTTATTTCGATGGCCTACCAGGTTTAAATAATTCTATCTTTGATTTTTTATCGTAGAATTGACCCATAGTTATAAACACAAAAAGACAACGCTAGCTTACATCTTAGTAAGCTGCATTCTTTACGTTTGGTTTGCTTACTTTACAGCGCGGACCGATGCTTTACAAGTCGTTTTACTTTATGGTATCTTGTTTGTTTTAGGCTATTATATTTTGAAAGCCTTTGGATTCTACATCTCGAATTCGCTCGGTAAAGGCTATAGAGTTTTGGCATTAGTATCAGTTTTATTTAGAATATTGTTACTCTTTGCAATACCCAATTTATCTCAAGACTTCTATCGTTTTATTTGGGATGGACAAATGCTCTTAGAGGGCTTTAATCCTTATTTATATAAACCCGATAATGTAATACTTTGGAATACTTCGATTTCTTCAGCTCAAGAATTATATGATGGCATGGGAAAACTCAGCGCCTCTCACTTTACCAATTACCCACCTCTAAATCAATTGTGCTTCGTACTCGGAAACTTGTTTCCCGGTAAAACTATTTTAACCTCCGTTATAGGTATGCGGCTCATAATAATTGCCGCAGATATCGGTACGCTATACTTTGGAAAAAAAATCTTAGAGGTCTTAAAACTACCTTCTAATAGAATTTTTTGGTACATTTTAAATCCTTTTATTATCATAGAGCTTACGGGTAATCTTCATTTTGAAGGCGTTATGATTTTCTTTTTGGTGTGGAGTTTATACCTACTGCATAAAGGCTATTGGAAATGGGCTGCCGTTATCTATGCTTGTTCTATTTCAGTAAAATTAATTCCATTAATGTTTTTGCCATTGTTTTTTGGTTGGTTCCTTTCGACAAGCTCAAGGACCACACTTTCGACAAGCTCAAGGACCACAAATTCGACTTCGCTCAGTAACCAAAAGAACAGTCAACGAAAATGGATTAGCTACGCTGAATCTAAAGGTTTGTTTGCCTTTGCAGGAATTACAAAATTAATTGTATTCTATACCATTGTTGGTATCACCCTAATTGTGTTTTTCCTTCCATTTTTTTCAATAGAATTTGTAGACAACTATTCTAAAACTGTAGCGCTATGGTTTAATAATTTTGAATTTAATGCGAGTATTTACTATATCTTAAGAGCTATTGGCTATAGTCTCACAGGCTATAATGAAATTGGGTTTATTGGCAAGATACTTCCGGTTATACCTGTCCTTTTTATTTTAGGATTTTCATTTTTAAAAACCAATAATTCTATTCCAAAACTTAGTAACTCATTTTTATTAGTACTTACAATCTATTTGTTTTTTAGCACAACTGTACATCCTTGGTATATTGCTAGTTTGGTGATACTATGTGTGTTTACTAATTACAGGTACCCTCTTATTTGGAGTGCGGTAATCATTCTAAGCTATCTTTCTTATCTTGGTATTGGCACTGCGGATAAAGCTGAAAACTTATGGATTATTGCCTTAGAGTACACCATTGTGTTTTTGGTATTTACTTGGGAGGTTATTCTAAAAAAAAGACTGCCTATTTTATAAGCAGTCTTTTTAACATTACATCTTTTTAATCTTTATGATGGTGTATTTTTCGTACGTTTCTTTATAACCATACTCATCTTCTTCTTCATAGGTTTCAATCTTATAGGTTATTTGAAAACGCTTACCTATAAGATCATCAGATTTAAGGTTTGCAACCTTTAATGCTTCTTCGGTAACTTCATAAAAGTACATTATGTCTTCATCTTCCTCGTCATCTTCCCCAGATACCAAGAAAGCATAACCATCTTCTTCATTATAACCATCAAATACAGCTACGATTGTTTCTGTATCTTGCTCTTGTGATATGTTTTTATTCGCTTTAATTGCGTTGACATTAAAGACAACAATTAAAAATATAAATACTAGAAATTGCTTATTTTTCATTTTTACTTAGTGTATGTTTTATAACATTCCCATGTTTTCACTTATGGGAATCTTTATTATTTTTATTTCTGTTGGGTATTTACCACCTCAAGCCCAAAACTTTTAGAACATTATCCTAGATAATGATATCTGTGGTTTATTTGTGAAGAATATACTGTCTTAGCCTAAAACAATTTTAGAATGAACAAATCAACGACTTCTACTAAGATTAGAATAATAATAATCCACTCTAACCTACTGCTTTCTCTATGATCCATAATATCTTTAAAGAGTTCTAAATTTTCTTTTATGATATCAATTCTATTATGGATAATATGGTAACGATCTTTAAGATCGAAGGTCTGTTTTAAATCAGAATTTAATTTGTTTAACTGTTCGTCTTCCCAAGTAATTTCTGGTGAGTCAAAGATGTATAGATTTTCTGTTATCTTGTTTTTTATATTTAGAATCTTACCTATAAATCGTTTTAACTTATTGCCTGAAATATCGAGCTTTCCTTTAGCTTCTAGATATTTTGTGTGTTCGTTGGTTTCTATTAATAGCGCTTCTGTAATTTCCGAAAAACGATTTAATGCTACAGATTGAGAAGCATTTAGCATTACTAATCGTATCATTTCACTGTTAAAATCTGGTAATATAATACTCTCAAAATTTACTTGTAATGTATTGGCTTTTACCTCTACATTAACCTGTTCAGAAATTTTGTCTGTAAAATAAGTATCGCATAATGGTTTGATAGTATCTAAAGCTTCATTTATTTCAGTTCTCGAAAGGTTAAAAAAGCTTACCATTCCATATTGAAATAGGTAGATATACTTGTCTTTTGAGTGTAAGTAAAACAACTCATCACTATCCTGAAACAGTAATTGCCACTGCAATTGCTGTCTGTTAGCTTTTATATTGATAGTATTTGCTACTTGATAAGCAACAACTGGTAACATTATGCTAAAAACATATCTTTAGGTTCTTTAAAACTCTTAAATTCTAACATATAATCGTTAGGATCTTTAATGAAAAACGAAAGGTGCTCTCCCGTTTTATCCTTTAAAAAAGTGGTTTTGGTTACAACTTCTAACGCTTGTTTGGTTAGCTTGGTATAGATTTTTTTCCAAGTATCAACACCTACAATAATACCAAAGTGAAATGAAGGTAAGATTTTACCTTCAAAAACGTAATTCGGACTATTAAAATTAAATTTTTCAGCTTTTGTAAACGTAATTTGATGGCTAAACAGATTTATGTCTACCCAATTTTCAGAAGTTCTCCCTACAGAGGCGCCTATGTTATTGATGTAAAAGTCTTGGGTGTCCTTTACACTCAAACACGGTAATGACATGTGAAATGACGTTTCCATAATTTAAGCATTTAGAGTTTATAACTTTTTAGTTTTAAGAAAGTTACAAAATAATACAACACCAATTACAACAATTAATCAAAATCATCTTCGTCAGAATCATCAGCCATTTCTGGGTCTTGTACCGCTTCTGGATCATCATTGTCATAATCCTCATAATCATCCTCGTCGTAATTCTCCATGGTAACAGCAAGTTTTGTGCTTACTTTAACCAAATATTTAGTATCCTCAGTGGTTACCTCAACAGCATCAATAATTTCGTTTTTTGCGTTTCTAAATGTGATAATGTGATCTTCATCGTAACCATCAGGATATTTCTCCACCAATAAAGCAAGAATTTCTGGTGTTAATTTTTTAAAGTCGACAATGACACGTTTTAAATGTTGGTCTTTTCTGTTCATCTTTTAAGGTTAGATTTACATACCCAAAAGGTACGCAAAAATTAATGGCGCAACAATAGTTGCATCACTTTCTATGATAAATTTAGGTGTATTTATATCTAATTTTCCCCAAGTTATTTTTTCGTTTGGCACTGCTCCAGAATACGATCCGTAACTTGTTGTACTGTCGCTAATTTGACAGAAGTAACTCCAGAATGGTGTGTCTGTACGTTCCATATCTTGGTAAAGCATTGGCACTACACAGATTGGAAAATCGCCTGCAATACCTCCACCAATTTGAAAGAAACCTATGCCTTTCTCTGAATTCTCTGTGTACCAATCTGCTAAAAACGTCATGTATTCAATACCAGATTTCATGGTGCTTGCTTTAAGTTCTCTTTTTAGCACATAGCTTGCAAAAATATTACCCATAGTACTGTCTTCCCATCCTGGGCAAACAATTGGTAAGTTTTTTTCTGCTGCTGCGTACATCCAAGAGTCTTTTAAATCTATTTCGTAGTACTCTTCTAAAACACCAGACAATAACAATTTGTACATGTACTCATGTGGTAAGTAGCGCTCGCCTTTGGCTTCTGCGTCTTTCCAAATCTTTACAATATGTTGCTGTATGCGTCTAAATGCTTCCTCCTCTGGTATACAGGTATCTGTAACGCGGTTTAATCCTTTTTCTAACAAATCCCATTCATCTTGCGGAGTTAAATCGCGATAATTAGGCACGCGTTTGTAATGGCTATGTGCTACCAAATTCATGATGTCCTCCTCAAGGTTGGCACCTGTACAAGAAATAATGTGTACTTTATCTTGACGAATCATTTCTGCAAAAATCTTACCTAACTCTGCAGTACTCATGGCGCCAGCTAAAGATACTAACATCTTAGCTCCGTTACTAAGCTGGTCTTCGTAACCTTTGGCGGCATCTACCAAGGCTGCTGCGTTAAAGTGCAGGTAATACTTTTCTATAAACTGTGATATGTGTCCTTTATTAGTACTCATCTTCGTCATTAAATTTAGAAAATTTGTTTGTTCCGTTTGATGCGTTATTAAAATTACTTTCAAAATCGTCTGTTGCGTCTTGATCTTGAAACTTATAACTTAACATTTTGTAATACAATTTTGCAGCTAAAAAGTCTGAGGACTTTTCGTTTTCATTTGGGCAGAGCTCAACAATATCAAAACCTACAACGTTCTTTTCTTCAAACACTTGTTTTAAAAACTCTAGCGTTTCGTAAAACAACAAACCTCCAGGCTCTGGTGTACCAGTACTTGGCATTATTGAAGGATCAAAAGCATCTAAATCAAAAGTAATAAAAACATTTTCTGTCATTTGATCTATTGCAGAATCCATCCAGCTATCATCTACAGCCATCTCATGCGCAAAATATGTCTTTTCTTCGTCCATTACTGTCTTCTCAATAGCATCCATAGAACGAATACCAACCTGAATAAGGTTTGTGGTTTGGCTCGCCTCATACACAGCACAAGCATGGTTACATTTAGAACCTTCATAACTTTCGCGAAGATCTGCATGCGCATCGATATGTAATACGGTTAAATCTTCAAACATTTCGTTGAAAGCTCTAATAGTACCAATAGATATTGAATGCTCACCACCAAAAACAGTTACAAATTTGTTCTTTTTTATAAACTTTTTGGTTGCTTGGTGCACTGCTTCTACCATTGCTTCTGGCGATGCATTTTCTGTTACTGCATCTGCTAAGTGAATACCCTGAAGGTACACCTCAGAATCTGTTTCGATATCGTACAACTCCATGTTTTCTGAAGCGTGTAAAAATGCTTCTGGACCTTTATCTGCTCCTTTTTGCCATGTACTTGTACCATCGTAAGGTACTGGGATTAAAACAATCTTTGATTGATCTAATTTTGAATGCTCTGCTGGAATGCCAGCGTAAGTTTTTGTGTTCATTTTTTTAATTCCTGAAAGGGAAATTTGTTATTTATTCTTGTTGTTTAATTATTATTTTTGGGCTTCGATAGCACTTCGACAAGCTCAGTGTGACACCTTTGCCTTTATACTTTAATATCCTAAAATATTTAGTAAATCTTCACTTTTTTGTTGTTCTGCGAAAACTTCTGTTGTTAAGTTTCCGTTATCATCGCGTTGTATTAGTATATGTTTTGGACTTGGTATTAAACAGTGCTGCAATCCGCCAAAACCACCAATGGTTTCTTGATAGGCTCCAGTATTAAAGAAACCTATATACAATGGTTTGTCTTTGTGATACTTTGGCAAGTAAATAGCATTGACATGTTGCTCGCTATTGTAATAATCATCACTATCGCAAGTTAGTCCTCCTAATAAGACACGCTCATAACTATCTTGCCAACGATTTATAGGTAGCATAATAAAGCGCTTATTTATTGCCCAAGAATCTGGTAGTGTTGTAATGAAAGATGAATTGATCATGTTCCACTTTTCGCGATCGTTTTGTTGCTTTTGGTAAAGTACTTTGTAAATGGCTCCACCACTTTCGCCAACTGTAAAACTTCCAAACTCCGTAAAAATATGTGGTACATCAACCTCTTCTTCCTCGCAAACGGTTTTTATTTGGTTTACAATTTCATCTACCATATAGGCATAATCAAAATCGAAAGCCAGTGAGTTTTTAATAGGGAAGCCTCCTCCAATATTTAAACTATCTAAAGATGGACAAATCTTTTTTAAAGAGGTGTATACCTTTAGACATTTTGTAAGCTCGTTCCAGTAGTAAGCATTATCTCTAATACCAGTATTGATAAAGAAGTGTAACATCTTAAGCTCTACTTGCTCATTATTCTGAATTTGGTTTTTGTAAAATGGCACAATGTTTCTGTAACCAATACCAAGGCGTGAGGTGTAAAACTCAAACTTTGGCTCTTCTTCAGACGCAATTCTTATACCTACTTTAAACTTGCCGTTGATTTCTTCTGTAAGCAAATCTAACTCTTCGTAGTTATCTATAATTGGTATACAGTTCTGATGACCTCCGTTTATTAAATCGGCAATATTATTAATGTACTTTTCGCGCTTAAAACCGTTACTGATTACAAAGGTTTTGTCTGTGATTTTACCTTCTTTTTTAAGGCTGTTTACAATATCAATATCAAAAGCCGAGGAGGTTTCAATATGTATGTCGTTTTTTAAACCTTCGTCTAAAACATGTTTAAAGTGCGAGCTCTTAGTGCAGTAGCAATAATTGTAGGTTGCCTTATAATTGTGCTTGGCAAAAGCATCTGCAAACCATGTTTTGGCGCGCTGAATGTTGTTAGAAATTTGTGGTAAATAGGTGAACTTTAGTGGTGCACCATACTCGGCTATCAATTGCATGAGGTCTATGCCATGAAATTGAAGTGCGTTGTCCTCTAGATAAAATTCTTCTTGTGGAAAATAAAAGGATTGATCTACAAGATCAATGTATTTAGTATTCATTATTGTTTAATTCTCGTTTGTTTTCAGAAAAAATAAAGGTATAAAGTTATATTCAAAATTAATGTTAACTCAATATCAAATCTGAAATTGGTTTTGCGTAGTAGGCATAAAACCAAAAATGTGCTGGCTGGCAGCAATTAGAGAAACGGAAGTTAGCTTTAAATTTCGGACACTTATCTTATAAGCAGCTTTTGAGTATGACTTCCTAATTTTCAAAAGCCCGAACGTAAAAACAGATTTCAATGTGTTCAGCTAAACTTAGAATCTGTTGTGTTAATGATTCTAAATTTTGGGACAAATGTATAGTATTTTTTAATACACAAAACAATTTTATTGTTTTTTTAAAAAAACATAACAGACTAACAAACAATGTTTTAGATTTTTTAGTTTAAATATATTGCGATTTTATTGTCCTCTACTAGAAATATTGCGCTTGCAAAGTGCTGTATAATGCCCAGATAATTAAATAATTGTAATGCTTAAAAAAGGCTGTAAATCTGTACAGTATAATACACTGCTTTTTGCTAATTTTATAGCAAACTATTTAAGAAACATACATGATAAATAAACTAAAGTCTATTTACTCTAAACTATTAAGTTTTAAGTACAGAACAACAAATAAACTATTTGGTAACAAGGACTACAAGAAGTTTGTAATAATAAGCACTTCTAGAACAGGGTCAACATTAGTAATGGCTCTTTTAAATAACCACAAAAATGTGATTTGTGATGGAGAGTTATTTAAAAATTTAAATGGCAAGAGCTGTAAACATGTATGGAATGATTTTTTTAACCACAAACCAAAAGATACACAGCAGGTAGGGTTTAAGCTTTTTTATTCTCATCCAAGAGATGATGATAAAACCGTTTGGGATATTATTAAACAAGACAAGAGCATTAAAATTATACATCTAATGAGAAGAAATATTTTAAGAATTTTTCTTTCCCAAAGGATAGGTATTAAAACAAAACGTTGGACAGAAAATGTAAATAGACCTCATAACATTTCTTTAGAATCTAAAAAAGTAGATGTTGACTATAAAGAATGTACAGAAGCATTTAATAAAATTACCGACTACCAGAATAAAACAAAGCAAATGTTTAAAGAACATGACTACTTAGAAGTATATTACGAAGATATTGTTAACGATAGAGAATCTGAATTAGACAAGATATTTGATTTTTTAGATGTTGAAAAAATGCAAGTGACAGCTAATAATAAGAAACAAAATCCCGAACGTATTGATGAGCTTATTAACAACTATGAGGAATTGAAAAACAAGTTTACCAACACCAAATGGGAATATTTATTTGAAAATTAAATGTGTGCAAATACAGTAAACGGCATATACTAAAATATTAAACAGTTTACTGTTTCCCTATTTTTAATAGCCTCTTTACTCAACCAAAGGTACTAATAACTCAAACATGTTTTATATCTTTAAACAAACACTTTAGCTTAGTGGTAAACAAAATACTGATATTATGAATACACAAACACTAACACAAGAAAACACCATCAAAACTTTTAGTTTTTTAATGATTTTTATGATGAGTTTATTTTCAGTAAACATTACTTTTGGACAAACAACCCAAGCCACACAACAACGAACCATAAAAGGATTAGTCTCTAATGAAGATGGTCCGTTGCCTGGTGCTAACATTACATTAGATGGCACAAGAGTTGGTGCCATAACAGACGATGACGGTAAGTTTACCTTTCCAAAGCAATTAAAAACTGGAGATGTTTTAGTCTTTAGCTATCTTGGCTACGTTTCGCAAAAGGTCTCTATTACTGATAAAACAAGCTTTATTACCTTAGAACTTACACCAGATATGGTAGAGATGATTGGTGCGGTAGACGCTAACAAACCTTACAAATCAAAACGTAAAAACAACTAACTGTAAGCTTTGCTCAAAACGTTTCAACTATTATTGCTTTTAATAAGTTTAGCTAGACTAAATGCTCAAATAAAAGACTTTAGCCATCTAAATTTTAAAAAGGCAGACAGTATTGCCTTGGCTTTAAAAGATGAAACTCTTACAAATCTACCTGAACTTTCTTTTAAACTTACCTATGCACTAAATACAGATGCTGAAAAATTTCGAGCTATTTACAGATGGGTTTGCGACAATATTGCTAATGATTATTCGCTCTATCTAAAAAATGATAGACAGCGACAACGTTTTAAAGACGATAGCCTAAAGCTTGACGCGTGGAATATAAAATTTAGAACTGTACTCTTTAAAAGATTACTTAAGAAAAAACGAACGATCTGCACAGGTTATGCCTATTTGCTAAAAAATCTGGCTGACTTTGCAAATCTAAAATGCGAAATTGTACAAGGGTTTGGGCGTGTAAGTACAACAAATGTTGAAACTTTAGATTTACCCAATCACTCATGGAATGTCGTAAACCTCAATGGCAAATGGTATTTGTGCGATCCAACTTGGGCTAGTGGTATTCCTAACCCTATTACTAATAAATTTACTTTTACTTATAATGATGGTTTCTTCTTAGCCAACCCAAAGTTATTTGCTGTAAATCATTTTCCTATTGACCAACGCTGGTGGTTATTAGATGATAAAGAGATCCCTTCGTTTGATGCTTTTTTAAAAGCACCTATTCTGTACGGTAATGCATACAAACACCTTGAGTTGCATAGTTTACCTCAGCAAATGCACCACCATATAAAGCAACACGAAAAAGTAATTTTTAAGTATCAATTAAAAAACAACCTAAAGGCAAAAGATGTAAAACTTGGTTTTGATAACGGTTTTAGTACTTGGAAAGACCAACCTACTTCAATTTTTATTAACGGTAAATCTCTAGAATTTGAACATCAGTTTAACCAAACAGGATTTTATGATGTACACTTATACATTCACAATGAGTTAATCTCTACGTATACTGTAGACGTTAAAAAGTGATTATAACATCTTTAAGGTATTAATCTCCTGTTCTGTAAGATGCTTCCAATGACCTCTCGGAATGTCTTTTTTGGTTAAATGACCTATAGCCACGCAGTCTATCTTAACCAAATCGTATTTAAAGGTTTCAAAAATGGTTCTAAGTATTGAGTTTCCGGTGTTTTTAATCTTTATACCAATATTGTTTTTTGGTTCTCCTTCAATATAACTTATCTCTTCAACCGTGATTAAATTACCATCTACATTAAAGCCTTCTTGAATCTTCTTTAAATCCTCATACTTTAGGTTTCTATCCAACTCTACTTGAAATAATCGTGCTACACCATTTTTAGAATTAGTAAACTTTTGTACTACTTTGTCATCATTAGTAAATAGTAAAAGACCAAGCGAGTTTCTACCCAAACGTCCTATTGGCCTAATGTTAGCATTGGTTGCATTAGCTACTAAATCCATAACAGTTCTACCTTTGCCCTCTGCTGTAGTTGTGGCAAATCCTTTAGGCTTGTTTAGTAATACATACACTTTTGGCTCTGGTGCAATACGCTGTCCATCAAAACGTACATCGTCTGTACGTTTTACTTTGTAGCCCATTTCGGTCACTACCTTGCCATTAACAGTTACCAAGCCTATGGCTATATTTTCATCGGCTTCTCTACGCGAACATATACCAGAATTGGCAATATACTTATTTAAGCGAATTTCATCTGGATTTGATGCTGTATTTGGTTTTGATTTCTTTTTGAAAGGAGCATTACCTCTAGCAAAACTTTTTGATTTGCTGTTAGCTTGTCCTCTTCCTGAAGCTTTTCCTTTCCCCTTGCTATCTTGATGTCTGCTCATATTAAAATTTTTGGCAAAGGTATAATAAAAAAGAGAGCCTAAGCTCTCTTTCATTAACATTTACATAATCTAATTTCTTTTTAAAAAAAGAATTTTTGAATAGTTACAGTTACAAAGAAAACACCCACACCCAATAAAGCTAAACTTTTCAATTTAGCTTTTTTAAACTTTTCAGGTGACTTCAAATAATTATATAAGCCAATCACTATAAGGATTGAAAAGTATATCGACATTATAAGATAAAACCATTTCATAATAAATCTATTTTTACCCCACATACAATGAGCAAAATCTGCTACAATTAGTGCTGCACCAATCCACGCTAAAGTCCTTGTTGCAACTCTTCCTACTGCTCTCAAAAGTGCTCTTCTGTTAGAAAAAGAATTCCAAAACCCTGGTGAAACGCATCTAAACCTGTAGCTCGTAATAAACAATCGACCGCATCAGCTTTTTGGAGAGAAGAAGATCCTTCGTACTCGACTATTCCCATGGAAAGATACAAAATCTCAGGATTGTCCAAACTACCAAACTCATCAATAATTTCTTGATTACTAATACCCTCACTATTAAGCAACTTAATTGTTTCATTTATCACAGGCATAAGTATAGTTTTAGATTGATTCTCATCCCAACTAGCCACATTTGAAAAATCGATTTTTTTAATCTCGTCTTCAATGTTTATTACATTGGATTTAGCAAAAACTTCTTCGCTAATGATTTGTTCATTTAAATTTACTTCTTCTTTTGAACATGAGGCGAAAATCAATAGAACAACTAATAAATTACTGATTTTTTTCATAATACCATTTGTTTTAAAGATTAATAATGGAATAAAATTAGTGCCATTTTTTATGCGTTCTAATTCAGTGATTGAATATAATTAATCTATTTTTGAATTTAATCTTAAATAAATGTGAATGAATAGATTAATAGGAATAAAAATCAAGAAACTTAGAACGGATCAAAACTATTCACAGGAAGAAGTTGCTGATATGCTTAACGTCTCTTAGGCTACTTATAGCAGGATAGAAAACGGCAGCACAAGTGCTTGGATAAATTATATTGATTGATTAAGTGAGCTTTACAACATAGCTATTGACGATTTCCTAAAACTAGATAAGATTATTCCTCAAAATCAATCTGAAGAGGATAGCTTAATGAACAGGCTTATTGAACAATATGAAACAAGATTAAAAGAAAAAGATATCTTAATTAGAGACTTAAACAATAGAATAGACAAACTCATCGATAAAATCAATTAATCTCAACTGTAGTCTGTCGTTCTCTATTAACTATGAGTTTTGTAACATCTGGTCTGGAGTAATGTCCTACAGGATCAAAATTTTGCCGTTCTTCCAATACACGATTATAATCTATCGTATGAATAATTAAGCCCTCTGTATTCAAAACAGGTTCTACGACCCATTCACCATCCGGACCAGCAATACAACTGCCACCATTTGCTAAAGTTTCTGGTGCGTTTTTTAGAATCTTATCTAAGTGTGGTGTATCCTTTGGGAAGTCGGTTCGGGACATTAAACTTGAGACGGAAACAACAAAAGACCTAGATTCTCGTGCAATAAAACGTGTAATGTCTTTGGTATTATGGTCACTTCCTGGCCAGACTGCAATATGTAAATTTTCTCCTTGACCGTACAATGCTGTCCTTGGCAGTGGCATCCAGTTTTCCCAACAATTTAAACCACCAACCGTAAAAGCTTTTAAAGGATGAACCTGTAAACCGTTACCATCACCAGGCGCCCAAGTTAAACGCTCATCATATGTTGGTTGTAATTTTCTATGTGCAGATTTTATTTCTCCATGTTCATTAATATAAACCAATGATGCGTATATACTGTGTCCTCCACGATCTAATGGTCTTTCAATTATACCCAAATAAATGGCTATACTATAGTCTTTTGCTAACTGACAGACTGTATTTAATTCACCTTTTTCAATACAAATGGAATTATTTACATAATGCGCGTGTAATTCTTTATTAACATCTGTGTTCCATTCTGATCCACCTGTTAATGCTAACCAAAAAGGGTAACCTGGTAGTAAAGCTTCACCAAAGACTATGAGTTCACATTTTTCTTCTGCAGCTTCTTTAATTGAGGCTTCAATCTTTTTTAAGGTAGCACTTTTATCTAACCATACAGGTGATATTTGCGCCATAGCAATCTTTAGTTTAGAATTCATTCTATAAACGATTTAATACAACTGAAACATCTATTAACAAAATGGAAAATACACCAGCAACTATAATAAACTTCAAAATATTATGAAGTATTAAATAGTGTGTTCTTTTATTAGATTTCCATAGAATAAGTAGAAAAAATAAGAGCAACATTACACTTAAATAAAAGAAATAATACATATACCCTATTTTGAAGAATAGTGTTATTACAATGCCTGATATAATGGTTAGAATAACCAAAACAGTAAGCATTAATTTGGAAGTTTTTTCACCATAAACTACAGGAACCGTTTTATAATCTAGTGCTAAATCACCTTTTATATTCTCTAAATCCTTCGTCAACTCGCGCATGGACACTAAGAGAAATAAGAATATCGCATGCGCAAAAATTACCAATTCAAAATTTTTGTAATAAATAAAAATGGCGAAAAATGGAGTTACAGTTAATATGGCTGATACTAAGTTACCTGTCATTGGCTGTTTTTTGAATTTATGAGAGTACAACCAAATCGCAAAAATATAAAGTGCAAAAAATAGCACAGCTTTGAATGAAACATAACTTGCAAAAACCACTGCTAAAAAATTCAACACAAAGTAAAATGACAGCTTTGTATTTTGACTTACCAAGCGATCTAGCATTGTTTTTCTAGGTCTATTGATTAAATCTTTTTCTGAGTCATAAAAGTTATTAATGATATAACCTGCAGCGATGGTAGCTGAAGACGCTAAAACCAACATTAGCAAGTTAACATCAAATAAAACTTGCTTTAAAGGCTTATCGTGCGCAAAAATGTAAATTGATGCTAAGTATTGTGCAATAACTACAACCAAAATATTGTAACCACGCACTACAGAAAACAGGCTGAAAAATTTTAAAAGAATATGTTTCTGCTGTCTTGTTAGCATATAGATAAATTAAAAAACCTCACAAATTACAAGAATCTGTGAGGCTTAAATGTAATATTTTTAGTTTTAAAAGTTGTAAACAACTTCTAATTTCTGACCTTGTAAGGCTTCTTTAGCTCTTTCTATATCTTCTGTGAAACCTAAGATATAGCCACCACCACCAGAACCACAAAGTTTAAGGTAGTAATCATTAGTTTCGATACCTTTTTTCCATAACTCATGAAATTGATTTGGTATCATGGGCTTAAAATTATTCAGTACAATTTTAGAGAGCTGTTTTGTATTTCTGAACAATGATTTAATGTCTCCTTTTAAGAAATCATCAACACACGCATCTGTGTGCTTTATAAATTGCTCTTTTAGCATACTACGGAATCCTTCATTCTTCATGTTTTCCATAAAAATACTAACCATAGGTGCCGTTTCTCCAACAATGCCACTATCTAATAAAAACACAGCTCCTTTACCTTCTGTGCTTTGAGAAGGTATGCCTGTAGCCTCAATATTATCTTTAGAGTTGATTAGTATTGGTAAACTCAAGTAACTATTTAAAGGATCTAATCCTGAAGACTTTCCATGGAAGAACGATTCCATTTCAGAAAAAATAGCTTTCAACTTTAATAATTTTTCACGCGTTAGATTTTCTAATACGGTAATTTTTTGGGTAGCGTATTTATCGTAAATTGCTGCTACTAAAGCTCCACTACTTCCTACTCCATAACCTTGAGGAATAGACGAATCAAAGTACATACCTGCATCTACATCCGTATTTAGTTGATCTATATCAAAAGATACTAGTTCTTTGTCTAAATTTTCTAGATAAGATGCAAAGCGTTTTAAACTTTCGTTGGACTTGAGAGCCTCTTCGGATGGATTTTCATCAACCTTTAAAGCTCCATTGTAAAAATTATAAGGTATAGATAAACCCTTAGAATCTTTAATGATTCCATACTCACCAAAGAGTAGAATTTTTGAGTAGAAAAGAGGTCCTTTCATATTGGTATTAAACAATTTCTTAGAACAAATATACGTATAAATCTACTATTTAGTTTGCAATCAACACTTAAGCCTAAGTTAATTTTTAATTAACTGCGCACCTTTACCTACAGAATCTGTAATAAAGTGACCATTTTGGCAAAATGTAGATAATTCATTCTTTATAAACTTTAGCACGCTTTCTTTTTCATTTTCAGGATATAAAACGTGTACATTGGCACCTGCATCTAAGGTAAAACAAACATTAGAACTATTCTCCGATCTGTACTTCCAAAGTTTGCTTATTATTTCTAACGTGTTGGGCTTTATTAAAATGAAGTAAGGCATACTGGTCATCATCATAGCATGAAGCGTTAAAGCCTCACTCTCAACTATTTTAACGAAAGTTTGTAAATCACCTGATGCTAAAACTCTTTTGAGTTTAGCCAAATTATCATGCGCTTGGTTAAAACGTTGCTCTGCATAAGGATGACCAAACATTAATTTATGACCAACTGTACTGCTCACCTGCTTTTCGCCTTTATCTACTAAAAGTATAGTGTCTTGATAATTTTTGAAATTAGGATGTACTTCGCCATCAAATTTAATGCCGTACAGATCTGAACTTTCTGTGCTTTCATTTTGCCCCCAAACTACCAACTCACCTTCAATACTTCTGCATGCACTACCAGAACCTAATCTGGCCAGAAAGGATGCTTTTCTTTTAAAGTAGTATTTTTCAGAAGACCTTTCGACTGCGCTAGAGGTGACATCTTCCCTTAATTTTTGTTCAATACTCATTAAGCACAATGCCAAGGCACTCATACCTGATGCGGAAGATGCAATACCTGAACTATGTGGAAAGGTATTAGAGGTCTCAATTTTAAAATGATAATCTCTTAAAAATGGTACATATGCTTCGATACGCTCAAAAAATATTTGAATTTTTGGTTTGAAGACTTCATTCTTTTCTCCTTCAAAATACACATCAAAACTAAAATCTGATGTCACCTTTAGCGCAGTCGAAAGGTCTCTTTTAGTGTAAGTAAGCTTCGTAATGGTCTTGCAATTAGAAAGCGTAAAGCTTATTGATGGATTTTCTGGAATTTGATTTTCCTTTTTTCCCCAATATTTCACTAATGCTATATTACTTGGAGACTCCCATTTTACCGAGTCACTTTCTATGTGAGCATTATAATTTTTAAGAATAAAATCTTCGACTATCATAATCTAATTTTCTGCCGACAAAGATAGTAACTTTAGCATTGTTTTGTAGTTTCTTGCTGTGGCATTGACATTTAGTTTTTTCTCAAAATAATTGAGACTAAATTTTGCATTGCCGTAACCCTTGTCTGAATAGAAATAAATGCAATCATTTATAATCTTATACTCTTCTTTTTCATAGACTTTTTCGTAAGCTTTTTGCACTAAATTTTCTTGTGGCAAATGAGATAATATTGCAAAATAACTGCTTACTCTTTTGGCTTCGGGAAAGGGACAATCGTCAAATATTTTTTGTAATTGCTGCATTGTTCTTACCATTACAGAAATGTTAAAACCAAAATAGTCGATAATTAAATTTTGAAGAGAATTTTCTATCTTTTGAACATCAGGTTCTGCAACTTTAAAAATCACATTACCACTTTGTAAATAGGTTTTTACATTAGAAAAACCATTATTGGTTAACAGGTCTCTCAACTCAGCCATTGGCACTTTTCTGTGTCCGCCAACGTTAATCCCTCTTAGTAAAGCTACATATGTTTTCATGTATTTGCTATTGATTGGGATACAATATAGGCTCCCGTCCAAGCATTCTGAAAGTTAAACCCTCCTGTTACCGCATCTACATTAATAACCTCTCCTGCAAAAAATATATTAGGTATTAACTTACTTTCAAACGTTTTAAAGTTTACTTCTTTTAAGTCTACTCCACCTGCTGTAACAAATTCTTCTTTAAAGGTACTTTTGCCTGTTACCTGAAAAACTGCTTGTGTTAACTGCGCTGCTAGTGCACTCAGCTGCTCTTTATTGAGATCTGCCCAACGTTCGTTCTCAGAAATATTTGAAGCTAAGACTAGTTTCCTCCACAATCGTTTTGGTAGATCGAACTGCGCAGTGCCACAAATCTGTTTCTTGGCTAATTCTTGTTTTAAATCTTTTAATTGATTTATACAATTTTCAAAATCTTGTTTTATAAAGTTGATTTCTATTTCAAAATTATAATTAAGCTTTGCTAACTCCACCGCTCCATAAGCCGATAATTTTAAGATTGCTGGTGCACTCATGCCTACATGTGTTACAAGTAATGGCCCTTCAGAAAAAAGGCCTGTATTTAAAACTTTTACTTCTACATTTTGGGCTACAACTCCTGGTATATCTTTTATACGTTTGTCTTTTATATCAAACGTAAATAGTGATGGCACTGGCGGAACAATGGTATGACCCATATCTTCCAATAGCTTCCATACTTTTGGGTTGCTTCCTGTTGCCAAAACTATTTTTTTGGCTTCAACATCTCCTTGAGATGTAGTAACCTTAAATCTATTATCAATTGGTTTTATTGATTTTACAGAATGATTATAGAACACCTCAACCTTATGCTTTTTGGCTTCAAACAAAAAGCAATCTATAATGGTTTGCGAAGAGTTAGAGATTGGAAACATTCTGCCATCCTCCTCAATTTTCAATTCTACTCCACGCTCTTCAAACCAAGCAATGGTATCTCCTGTCATAAAAGTATGAAATGGACCAAGTAATTCCTTTTCGCCTCTTGGATAATTTTGCACCAACTCTGAAGGTATAAACTCTGCATGTGTAACATTGCAACGTCCTCCACCAGAAATTTTTACTTTTTGGAGACCTTCTTTGCCTCGTTCTAGAACAGCAACTGACAATTCTGGATGTTGTTCTGCAATATTGATTGCAGCAAAAAAACCAGCTGCACCTCCTCCAATAACAATGATATCTTTTTGTTCTTTCAAAATTTTGATTTAAGAAGATTTTATGACTAAATCTTTGCTATTAATTATGTCAATAGTTATTCTTATCGTTAGAAAACACAGTACAATGATACACCTTAAAAGATTAATATTAATAATGCTTATTGCGGTTTCTTGCCAATCTGCTGGTCAGCTTAAAATAGAAGGCAGTATTAATAATGCATTAGAAGAAGCTTCTGCTGCAGAGTTTATACCTCAATCTGACCTCATCTGGACCATTGAAGATTCTGGAAACGACAGTGACTTGTTTGGATTAGACGCTAGTGGAAAAATTGTAAAAAAAATGGCAATAACCAACGCTAGCAATATTGATTGGGAAGATTTAACATCTGATAAACAAGGTAATTTATATATAGGCGATTTTGGAAACAATAACGAAAAACGAAAGCATTTTAGGATTTTGAAAATAAATCATGACGACCTAGACCGCGAAACTGCTGAAGCAGAAATCATTGATTTCACTGTACCAAAAAAGAAGTATTCTAAAGACTTTGAAGCATTCTTTTTGTACAAAGACGCCTTTTACATTTTTAGCAAAGAGACAAAGAAGTTTATTATCTTGAAAGTTCCTAATTCTCCGGGTAAGCATGAAGCTGTATTAAATCATGAATTTAATTTAAATGGTAAGCATAATAAAATTACCTCTGCAGATATTAGTGATGACGGCAAAACTATTGTGTTACTAAACCATGATAAACTATGGAAACTCTCTAATTTTAACGATGATGATTTCTTCTCTGGAGTGATTGAAGAACTACAGTTTAATAACAATACCCAAAAAGAAGGTGTTTGTTTTAAAACCAGTTCTGAAGTTTATATCACGGACGAACGCAATGGTGATGAAGGTGGCAATATATACAGTTTTGTGCTTAACTAAAAATTAAGTCCAAAACCAAATGAAAATCTTAAACCATCTGCACCTGTAAAGAAGTTAAACGTACCTGCTACAGACTCTGCTGCTGCTACCCAAAATCCTCCACCATAAGAGTTATGCCATTTTCTAGAATTGTCATTTTTTACCCATACTCTACCTACATCTAAACCTGAAAAAACACCGATTTGCATAGGGAACCAACCTGTTTTAAAAGTATTAAAACTATAACGTAAATCTGCGTTAGTAACTAAAGAGTTTTTACCGGTAAATCGTTCTGTACGGTAACCTCTTAGTCCTGCACCACCATCTCCAATATTTGCGCCTTGATAAAACAAAAAGTCATCTCCAAAACGCAATTGAGTTCTTATATCTGTTTTTAGAACAAGTTTTCTATTAACACTTAATGCATTGTATAATCCTAAATGTGCATTTACATAACCAAAGATGTTATTAAACGCTTCTATTTCTGTTTTTGTACCTGCTACTATATTAAAATCCATACCACGAGAGGTTGCAATTTCATCATCTGCACTGTGATATTTATACTGAGCCTCAAGAGCTGTAAAGAAACGTCTCTTGTAAAAATCCTTATTTGAAGGTGGTATAAAATCGGTAATAAATCTATTTTCAGTGGCATCTAACTCTATACCTTCAAAAACAGCTCTAAGTCCATACTCACTTCCATACCCAGAATTTTTAACTGCACCTACATTAACACCAATAATACTTGTTTTTACACGATTGTAATCTAAATCTAGATCGTCGTCATTATTTTCGGTTTCATTTCCGATACCAAAAAAGTTGTTTGTAAAATTTGCACTTGTAAAAACACCTCCTAAATTTAAATTCCACTCGCCAAAAATATTAGCAAACTGTCCTTTGTATCTTAGATCAAAACCTTTGGTGGCAAAATAATAACCTGACCTAAACTTATGCTGTTGCGAAAACGGATTGCGCTCAAACCCCTTAGTTGTTTTTGTTAAACTAACACCAACTTTAAATCCATCATCTGGATTAAAACCTATGCTAGGTGTAACAATGCTCGTTCTTTTTATAAACTTCTGAAAATCGTACAAATTAGATTTATAGTTATCGGTAAATTTAATTTTTGCGCCTTTGTTTTGTTCAATCGTATTTTTTTTAGATTTATGGTCGTACACCTTTATACGTCTACCGTTATTAATTTTATAAATATCATTGCCTTGCCCACCAATTATGCGTGTGTAAATTAAGTTATTGGCCTTACCGTTAACTTCAATAATATCATCATCGTCTAGGGCATAGACCCAAATTTCTTTAGTAACATCTCTATGATACGTTCTGTCTACAATTACATCTGCTTTTTCGCCACCTTTATTTCGCCAAATCTGCACTCTGGTTTCATTATCTGCTATTCTGGTAATTTCAATAAAATCATCCTTGTCCGTTGCTGTAAGTATTACCAATTCATCTAAATAGTTTGAATAACGCGTTGCAATGTCTAACAAGTTATCTCGCCTACCTTTTAATTTTGTCTTTATGTCTTCTATGGTTTTTCCTTGAATAGCTTTTGGTAAATTTGAAAATGCATCCTCTACCACCTCATCCGTTATTTGAGTTTGAAGAAATTTTGCCTGCTCTAACCATACGGACTTATCGGATTGTTTTATTAGTGCTTTATCTAACTTATGCCCAGCACTATTCATCCATCTTATATCTTTTAATTCTGCATCATAGACCTGAAGTTGATTGGTTGCGCTTGAAATTGCGCGTCCTACATCTAGTAAAGTACCATCAAAATTAGAAAACACCTGATCTCTATCTCTAGGGATAGCTCTATATAATTTATCGCCATTAGGTTGATTAAATTGTGCCCAGCGCCATTGGTCTTGGTGTCTATCCCAATCACCTACAAGCATATCAAATAGTCGTGCCCTAACAAAAGCAACCTCATCGATTTTGTACTCTTCGTCCTTTCTAATTTTTTCAATGATATCGTGTGTACTTTCTATATCATCTGCATATCCAAAATTTTCTTCGTCTGTGTAGTTGTCTTCTGGACGTTCTTCTATCATGTATAACTCTCCGCCATACGCATCGTTATACTTTCCTAAATGTTTATGTTTTGGTATATAATACAATTTTGGATTTGTGTGCAGTACGTGGGCTGCATCTGATAATTTAGGTATAGCCAGAAAGGCATAAGGGTGTGCAGCGGTATAGAAATCTAAAATGAGATCTTCAACAATAGTTTCGTCAAATTCATTTTTTACAAAATTATCTTTAAATACAACAGTTTGAATATACTGCGTTGCGCTCTTACGCAAAGCGCGCATGTTTAACTCCCTTCCGTCTTTTAACTTTAATCTTAAAGAACGTGTCTGGTGGCCACCACCTTTACGTACAATATCTAAGCCACCGTATAGCGTATCTAAAGTAGCGACTTTTGCTGTAATCTTTTTGCTGTAGACATCTCTGTAGTTTTCACCCCAAACAGCCTCAAAAAAACCTGTTTTATTAGTTTCTTCTTTTGAATATATAGAGACTTCTACTGTATTTGGAAAGCTATCTGGTAATTTAGAAATATCAAAATCTGGTTTGTTAGGTGGTATTATTTCTTTTTGAAAAATGGCTTTTGGCTCCCCATTTACAGCACTAAAGAACTGCACCCAAGAACTACCATCCTTAAAAACCACAAGCTTTGCAAAACCCTGTTTACCATACGAAAACAAGCCATTATCACTTAAAGTTGCATAAGATTCTTTGGCGCCAGACCCAGAAACAATCTGTTTTATCCTTCCTTCTTCGATATATTGTAAGGTGTGCTCGTGGCCAGATACAAAAACTAATTTTGGGCTATCGACGGCCAAGGTTTCTAATCGTTTCATTAATTCATTATAACGCTCGTTGTAACGATCCTGAATTGACACACCTCCTTGTGTTCTAATTTGAGCAACAATAGTTGCTAAACCTGGCACTGGTATTTTTTTCTGGCCAGGAAAAATATGTTTTGAAGCTGCAAATTGCCCTCCATGTACGCCATTAGTATACATTGGATGATGCATTGCAAAGACAATAGTTTTATTTTGTGCTTTTTTTAATTCTCCTTCTACCTCTAAAAAAAAACGTTCTCTGGTTTTAATTTCGCAGTCGTCATTTATTCCTGGATTATCATTCCAATTTTCTAGGTACCATTGTGTGTCTATAATAATAAGTTGTACGGTTTCACTAACATCTAAGCTTTCTAGAGGGCAACCATTTTCTGGTTGAAATGTGTTTTTCCCTAACGCTTTTTCTATATACTTTTCTTGGCGCTTTACTCCTTTTATTCCATCTGCATACCAATCGTGGTTACCAGGAATAAATATGGTTTCTCCTTTAAAACCGTTAACTGCACCAATTTGAGCGTTAAGTGCATTCTCAGCATCAGTTCTGTTTTTATGTTCTTTTTTTGGTAAACCTGCAGGGTAAATATTATCACCTAAGTAAATTGCATAGTCGTCTTTAGAATTGTTTTGGACAGCAAGATGTTTTTTAAAAGCCATTAAAGCGTCCGAATAACCATTTATTGGAGATTTACCAGCATCACCTACCAAATAAAACACATTGTCAACTGGCTTATCTGGTAAATTTTGAATGGTAAAATCGTCTTTTGCATACTGTACTTTATATGTAGCACATGCATGACTTAAAATAACTAAAATAAGTATTGTAATTTTTCTGTATATCAATTTCATATTTTGTTTTTGTAGCTTAAAATGGTATGAGATAAAGTTAAGAACTGCATGAGAGCATGGAGCATCCTGCTTTGTGTCTTGCCCATTCTGGGCGTTTAGCAAACCACTTTTGGTTTTCTGGTTGATTATTATATGGTTTTTTTAGCATTTTGAATAATTCATCAATTAAACTATAATCACCTTCGTTTGCTTTGTCTATTGCTAACTGTGCCATATAATTTCTAAGTACGTACTTAGGGTTTATGGCGTTCATTTTTAATTGTCTCTCGGAATCTGTTAATGATTCTGAATTTAATCTTTTATCGTATGTATTAAACCATACTTCCCATTTTTTTTTCTTGTCATCCCTTATTTCTTCTGGATTGTAAAAGGCAGCTTGAACTGTTTTTATTCCCTCATCAACACTACCTTTCTCATGATTAGATAGTAAACGATAAAAAATCGTCATATCCGTTTCTGAAAGTAAAAGGCAATCTTCTAAATCTTTAATTAATTGTTTATCGCCTTCAGCTTTGATATCTAACCCCAATTTTGAACGCATCATATCTAAAAATTGGGTTTCAAAATCTTTTTGATAGTAATTGAGTATAGTTTCAAACGGTTTTGCTTCTTCAACTAAAGGATATAAGGCATTGGCAAGTTGCAGTAAATTCCAAAGTGCAATATTGGGCTGATTACCGTAACGATAACGCTTATGCTCTCGGTCTGTAGTGTTTGGTGTCCAGCCAAAATCAAAACCTTCTAACCAGCCATAAGGTCCATAGTCTATTGTTAATCCTAAAATTGACATATTATCAGTATTCATTACGCCGTGTACAAAACCGACACGTTGCCAATGAATAATCATTTTTAAAGTTTTATCTGTAACTGCTTTAAAAAAGTGTATATAGACATCTTTTGAAGGTGTACCGAGTTCTGGATAAAAATGCTTTATAGTGTAATCTGTAAGCTTTTTAAGACTTTCCGTATCGTTTCTAGAAGCAAACAATTCAAAATTACCAAAACGAATAAATGAAGGTGCTACTCTGCACACAATAGCCCCTTTTTCATAAGCTGCATTACCATTATATAGCATATCTCTTAAAACATTGTCCCCAGAGCTTATAAGGCTTAAAGCTCTTGTTGTTGGCACTCCTAAATGATGCATAGCTTCGCTACACAAATATTCTCTTACCGAAGATCTTAAAACGGCTAACCCATCGCCTTGTCTAGAGTAGGGTGTTTCTCCAGCACCTTTAAGCTGTACAGCCCAGCGTTTTTGGTTGTGTTGTACTTCGAATAAATTGATTGCTCTACCATCTCCTAGCTGACCAGCCCAATTACCAAATTGATGGCCTGCATAGGCCATTGCATATGGGTGGGTATTTTTATACACCTCAGCACCAGAAAAAATATTTAAAAAAGCATCAGAATCAACTTCATTGTTTTTTATCCCTAAATTTTTAATCATTTCTGGTGATGCATGGATTAATTTTGGAGACGTGGGTACTTTTGGGGTAACAAAAGAAAACATTGCGCCAAATACTTTACGTCTCGTATTTTCTAAATTTCTGTCTGGCGATAACACTTTATTAAATGTGTCTGCAATATTTAAATTCATTAAGCGAAGTTAGCTTTTGTTTTGTATGAAATTATTCCTTGTCTTAACAGACAGACTAAGAAGCATGTCTGATTTATAAAAATACGATTTAGTAATTACTAATAGCTCTAATTAAATGTTAAGTCTTGTAATTTTTGTAATTTAGACGTAACAAAATAATGTACGTTACTTATGGCACAGTCTCTTATTGAAGACACACAAAAATATGTTTTTAACCTCTTAACCGATAAGCTTCCTAATACTTTTATATACCATAACTATACGCATACACAGCGTGTATTAAAAAGCACTAAAGAGCTTATTGAAAATTCTGATGTGTCTAAAGAAGAAGCTGAAATACTCGAACTCGCAGCCTTGTTACATGATATTGGCTATTCTGTTAGTGCTGAAAATCATGAGACCGAAAGTGTAAAACTTGCAAAGATTTTTTTGAAAGAAAAGGGAGTTGACGAGAGAATTATTGCAGCTGTTTCAGCCTGCATAATGGCAACAAAATTTGATGAAAAGCCTAATAATAAACTTCAAGAAATTATTAGAGATGCCGATGCTTCGCACTTTGGTAAAAAATACTTTGATGAAGCTAGTGAATTTCTTAGAAAAGAGCTAGAGTTACGTGGCATTAAAAATTATACTCCTGCCGAGTGGCGTACAGAAAACATAAGGGTTCTAACAGAGCATAATTTTTACACAGAATATGCACTAAAAAACTGGCAACCTCGAAAAGAGAAGAACTTAGCCAAGTTAATGGGCAAAAAGAAAAAACGCAAAAAGAAACTTGATGTTGAAAAACTAAAAGCTAAATACAAAGCACAGTATAAAAATGAGAGTCCAGAGCGCGGTGTACAAACATTTTACAGAACTGCACTAAGAAATCATATTAAATTGAGTGACATTGCAGATACTAAAGCCAATATATTACTTTCGGTAAATGCTATTATTATTTCGGTTGTACTTGCTAATCTTATTTCTAAGTTAGATACTAACCCATATTTAACGTGGCCAACTATTATTTTCTTGTTCTTTTGTGTTATTTCTATGGTACTTTCTATAATTGCTACTAGACCTAACGTTACTAGTGGTGAATTTACCAAGGAGGATGTAAGAAACCAAGAGGTTAACCTCAGTTTTTTTGGTAACTTTCATAAAATGGAACTAAAGGAATTTGAATGGGCTATTACAGAAATGGTAAAAGATAAAGACTACATTTATAAAGCCTTAACTAAAGACTTATACTTCTTAGGGAAAGTATTGGAGCGAAAATACAGATTACTTCGCATTACCTATACTGTTTTTATGATTGGTATCATTATATCCCTAGTATCTTTTGCTATTGCGGTTAAGAACAACCCTAACGTTGATATTGAAGACGTAATACCTGAAACTAATACTGAAACAGGTTTTATTAACTTTACAAAACACAGTAATAACGACTTTACGATTTAATAGTATCCATTAAATCGTTATAGGTATAAAAGTTTTTATTATCATTTTTATTATGATATAAAATACTAACCCTCAAAGCCTTAAGCCCTGTAACACCTTGTAAGTCTTCGAGCTCTAACACTTCTAAATCTTTATCTAATATATTTTTTGACTGAAGAAAACCAATATATCTTTTGTATTCGTCCTCATCCTCCTTTTGCGAATATACTATGGTTAACTTGCCTTTTTCGGTAATTCGTTCTTCAGTTCCTTTAATAAACGCCTTGTCTACACGTTTTTTTACTACTTCGTAACGTGCGTTGTAAGTACCATCAACATCAAACCGCTTTTCATCCATTCTAAAACGAATAGAAAGTGGCTGGTTAAATACCAAGACCATTGAGGCAACATCTAGGCTAATTGGATATTCGTGCTGATTTTGGTAGTAATAATTTTCCATTTCGCACATGACCTGCAACTGCCATAATCTTAAGTTATAAAGGTAAATTACATTAAAACTATCTTGCTTAGTAATGGACTCGCCAATATACATATTATGCTCAACACCATCGGTTTTAAAACGTTCAAAAAAATGTGGATACATGGCTTGAGCCTCTAATTGCTTCTCATCAATTAAAGATGACATGTTAGTATTAATCAATTTTACAGTATCGTCATAGTGCTTTCTATAAAAGTAGATAACACTTAGATCTTTATCTATCTTATTTAAGTAGTCTTCAACATCTTCTATTAAGTCTGAATGGGTTTTTGCAATTAAATCAAAAACAGGCTTAACTTCATCCCTCAAAAATACTGTAATCTCGTGTTCGCTATCTACCTTAAAATCGGTCTTGAGGCTATTATAATACTCACTTACCTGAAATTTAATCTGCTCAAATATTGGTAAGCTTCTATTTTTAATGGCTTTAGTTAGTATTTTTTCTGCTAAATTTAACTGAAGGGATAAATCTTTTTGAGTTGCTTCGTTTCTTGCATTGGAAGATCCTTTAACATCTACTTGGCCATATAATGGGTAAACATTTTCAAAGACAATTTTTCCAAAAGTTGGTGATTCTCCAGTTTCGTACTCGGTTTTTATGAAGGTTTTGGCTTTTTGCACAAATTTCCAATGTACACTTGGGTGTATAGATGTGCATTCTTTTTGAATAATGGCTTCTATTAGGTTCTCTTCTTCACTCTTTGAGCGCTCAACAGCAGATACAATATAGGGCATAATATCTACCAATTTAATAGCATTAATACTGTTAAGGAGCTTTGGTTCTTTAGATACAATTTCTAACACACCCATTAAACCTGTTTCATTGGCTATAGGTGCTAAAATAGCACTTTTAAAACCTTGCAAATGTAATGCGCTTAGATGTGGTGACTTACCCTGAGATTTATTGTAAAAATGATCAACATCTGAAATAGAAAAATAAGAGTTGTCCTCTAACAATTTTTTGTAAGACCAACTGCATAAAGCATCTTCACAAACTATCTTGTCTTCCTTATTAAGTAAAAAACTTTTTATGCCTGCACCATTTACGCGCTCAAAAGCATTATCTTCTTCATTATAGATAGAAAAACCTACTTCTATATTTCTAAATCCAAATAGGGATCTGAAAATTTCGTAGAAATTTTGCATGAAATTTTCATCTTGACGCTTATTTTCACTAATTAATGAGGATTTTATATTAGATATAGACTGGTCGTCCGTTACATCAAAAATGTTAGAAATAACAAATCCTTTAAAGTCATAGCTATTGGGTGGAAATTTTTCTTTCCATAATTCTAAATTATCAAAGTTATCTAGCAGCTCCTCATAGTCTTTTTCTGTAATTTTTGGCGCATTAGGTCTTGGTAAAATTTCCATAAAATCTACATTGTATAAGATTTTATAGTACCTAGTTATACCCTTAACGTCTGGTATTTCGTACAAAAAAGGACGTTTAAAGTTTAGATCGTAACCATAGCAATCCTTTAAAATTATAGTACAGGCTAAGATATATGTTTGCTCTATTGGCGTGTCCATAACCTTGAGGCGAAAGTTGTCACCAGCATTTCTTATAATGGTCTTGAGACGCTCTGAACAACTAAAAACGTGGTCGTAAAACGGTACTACCGCTGCTTTTATCTCATTGTGAGTTAATAGTGGATTAAACGTATCCCTTAATATTATCGCAATATTTTCTTCTTGTTTTTCAAATACCGAAAGGTCACTAAACCCATCTTTTAAGACAGGGTTAGTATTGGCTATCTCTAGAATTTGCTTAGCATTCTCAACTACAGCCTTATTGTCAGATTCTAAAAACTCCTCGTACTTTTCTAGAAGTTTATTAAAGCTAACTTTGAGAATAAAAGGTGATTCTATCTGTTGATTTATATCCATACTTTAGGGATCTTTGCAATGTAAAGTTACAAATATTATGGTAGTCGTTTATGTATAGACTTCCTTACAGACAATTTGTGACCCTAAAACTTTAGTTTATCACTTCTTTTAGCGCTATTATCTTGTGGTTATATTTTAATCAAGCTTATTGCAAAACCTCCACCTTCAGCTAGATTTACACTCAATTTTGAACCTTTTGAAATATCAATTTTTTCAATGGAAATGTCTAACGGATTATTGTCCCAATGAGCATTTTCACCATCCCTATAAATAATGGCTTCATATTTTTGGTCCTCATCTAAAAAGTCGAAGGTTAGATCTAGGGTTCTGGCATTTTCATCGGTAATACCACCAACAAACCAATTACCCGTTTCTCGCTCTTGCCTAGCTATAGTTACATAATCACCAACTTCGCCATTTAACACTTTGGTTTGTTGCCAGTCTACACCAACATCTTTTATAAATTGAAAGGGTTCTGGATTGGCTTCGTAATGCTCTACCAAATCTGCTGCCATTTGTATAGGACTATAAATTACAACATATAACGCTAATTGTTGCGCAATAGTAGTATTCACCTGATTATTTGGCTTGTATTCATCAAACTTAATATTGAAAATTCCTGGCGTATAATCAATTGGTCCTGCTAACATTCTTGTAAATGCCACTATTGGCAGGTGCTCTGGTGGGTTACCACCATCGCTTGCCCAAGCGTTAAACTCTTGTCCACGCAGACCTTCGCGAGAGATAATATTTGGGTAAGTTCTACGTAGACCTGTAGCTTTAATAGGTTCGTGTGCGTTTACTGCCACTTGATATTTTGCAGCTTTTATGGCCGCATTGTTATAGTGGTTGACCATGTATTGACCGTGATGATATTCTCCTTTTGGGAGAATTTTACCAACATAACCCGACTTTACGGAATGCATTCCGTATTTCTGCATTAATGCGTAAGCTGTATCCTGTTGTTTAGTGTAGGTCTCCGTAGCAGCAGACGTTTCGTGGTGCATTATAATTTCTACACCTTTTTCATTGGCGTATCTTGTTACTTCCTCTAAATCGTAATCTGGGTATGGTGTTACAAAATCAAAAACCCCTTCTCTGTCTTCAAAACCAATCCAATGTTCCCAACCAGTGTTCCAACCTTCAACCAAAACACCACCAATATTATTTTTTGCTGAAAAATCAATGAAACGTTTTACGTTTTCTGTGGTAGCTCCGTGTTTTCCGTGTGCACCACCTGTGTCTGTCCATGTACTCATATTTTGGGTCATTCCGTAATCCCAAGACGATTTTCCCAGGTGCATTTCCCACCAGATCCCTGTGTACTTCATTGGTGTAAACCAAGACATGTCGTGGATTTTAGTTGGCTCATTAAGGTTTACAATTAGGTTAGATTCTATTAGGTCTGGTGCATTATCGGTAATTTGAATTGTTCTCCAAGGTGTTTTAAAAGGTAGTTGTCGCTTTACCTTGTAATCTGTGTTTTCTGAACCTACTAAAATACTTTCAAAAGTTAAATTTTTGGTATCTACACCAAGTGTCATACCCGAATAATCTATTAGACCTGCCTCATGTAAACTTAAATGCAACCCGTCTTCTCCAACCAAAGTTACAGGTGTATTTACTGCATTATTAGGTATATAAGTTTGTGCTAGGTTTTGGTGATTTGCGTATTGCAATGCGTCAATTTCCGATAGTTTTGTGGTATTGTATAGATGCTCATAAATATCCCAATCACCGGGAATCCAGAAAGTTTTATAATCTTCTGTAAGATTAAATTGTGTCTTTTCTTCTTTAATTAAAGCTTCCGTCCAGCCCTCTTGCTGCTGAAATTCGTACCTAAAGCCAATACCATCGTCATGAACTCTAAATACAACATTAACAGATCTCTCTGTATCCTTTTCAATTAAAAACACAATAAGTTCATTGTATGTATTTTCTACTTTTAACTGTTCTCCCCAAGGCATTTCCCAAGGGTCATCTTTAGATACTGTCCCGAAAGCTTTTATTTCGAAATTGTCTTTAAGAGGAGCTGCATCTGTAAACTCAAATCCTAAAAATGAGGTATCTACTACCACTCTGTTTCTATACAGCACTTGGTATGTTGGCTCACCTTTTTCCGTTAAATTAAAATTAACTGTTACTGCTTGGTTTGGTGAACTGACACTTGCTTTTTTTAGAGACGAACTACATGATACCATTAAAAGTGCTAGGACAATTATTGAAGCGATATATTTCATGTTTTATTTAAGTGTGTTGTTTTATTGTTTTTCTATAAGTACGATATTATGATCTGAATCTAAAATTATATTTCCATTTTTTACAGTTGCCTTTTCACCTGAGTAGGCGTCGTGCAGTTTATCACCCTCTTCAAAAATCTTTGAAACATCAATCACTTTTTTTCCTTTTGGTAAATCTAAACCTACAATGACTAAATCTTTGTAGTCTCCGTTTTGATAACTTCTATAAAACAAATAAGGGTCTTGAGTTATCATTTGATGTCTACCAGCTCCGATAGCAGGATGTCTTTCTCTAAATTTACCTAATTTTTGCCAATGTGTTAGAATGGCTTTTGTTTTTTCGTCTGAATTTATGGCATCCCAATTCATAAATGAGCGCAATGTTGCATCACCTTGCGTATCTTCAATTATCAAAGGTCTTGCAGACTCGTCGCCGTAATATACTTGTGAAGTACCTGGAGATAACAGTAATTTGTTAGCGGTTTCTAATGGTTTTTCCCTTTGGGGATCAAACGGGCTACCGTCATCGTGAGAACTTAGATAATTTAAAACGCCAAAGCCATTTAGTTCACCATTCAATATATCTGAATACTTTTTGAACAACGCTTGATTATCCAGTTCTTTTGCATTCCATTTAAACTCAAAATTGATTTGTTCGGTAAACATATCGTCATAAAAGTTTACTTTTTTATCTCCATAATCAAATAGCTTTCCACCACTGACACCATAGTTGTATACCTCGCCTACCAAATAAAAATCATTGTCGTCTAAAACTTTATCTGGATTGTTCTTTTTGTATTTGGCAAACGCGTAATCACATTCTTTTTTAAACTCCTCCCAAACATAAGCTTCCGTATGCTTTACCGTATCACATCTGTAACCGTCAACACCAAATTCGGTGATATAATCCGTTAGCCACTTCATAATATAAAAACGTGGTGCTCTAGGATGTCCTGTTCTTTCAAAAAAGGCATCGAGTTCTTTCATTTCTTGTTCGTAGCGGCCTTCTGCTTTCCATTTCTTTACCAATTGAGGTGGTAATTCTACATTTTCGTTGCTATCCGTTTTTATGTCTGGTAAATTTTTTACCAACGTACACGTTACCGTGTTTTCGTAATTATTGTATTGACACTGTGGACTTGTCCTCACCCAATCTTCTGGCCAAACCGGATCTTTTTCAGTAACAGGACCTGTGTGGTTAATCACAGCATCTAAAACAACGCGAATACCATTATTGTGAGCAACTTTCACTAACTCATGTAAATCTTCTTTTGTGCCATAATTTGGGTCTATGTTTGTCCAGTCCTTAGCCCAATACCCATGGAAACCATAAGTTACTCCAGTGCCTTCATCAGTTCCGCCATGGATTTGCTCTACAATTGGTGTCATCCAAATGGCATTTATACCCAAATCGGTGAAATAGCCTTCGTTAATTTTTTGTGTAATCCCTTTGATATCGCCACCTTTAAAACCTCTAAGCTTTCCGGTTTCTTTTGTTCTATCGAAGTTGATGTCATTAGATGTGTCACCGTTATTAAAACGATCTGTTAGCAAAAAATAAAGATTAGCCCCTTCCCAATCAAAGCGTGTTTGTTGTTCCTTATCATCTCTATTAACGTTTTGAGCTTTACAACCAAATAATGAAAAAGCTAGAATTATTACTAAAAAATATCTATACATTACTTCTTAATTAAAATTTTATATTCCCAAGGGTTAAGTTCAAAAGCATCACCCACTAATTCCAATTCTTCATTAGACAAATAATTCAAAAACTTGCCTTTTGGCATCGCAATTTTATTTCCTGCATCAGAAAAATTACCAACAAACAAAAGTGTCTGTTCATCTTTAGAACGCTCAAACATTAAAATATCGCTTTCTGTATTCAGTCGTTTATAATCTGCAGCATTTTTACCACCATTAAGCGCTGGATTAGTGTTTTTAAGTTCACCTAATTTTTTCAACAGATTGAAATATTCGCCTTTTGTTTTAGGAATTGAATCCTTTTCAAAAAACTTAAGACGGTGATCCATATCGTATTCTTGTCCGCTGTAAATTAAAGGCATTCCAGGCATCAAAAACTTAAGTGCTGTGAACAATTCCTTTTTATCACCCATTCGTTCTTTTATCGTACCATTCCAAGAATTCTCATCGTGATTGGTGATGAAGTTCATTAAGATATCGTCTTCATCATAATCGTTTGAAACCTTGTTTATGTATGCATCAAAATCTTCTGTTGTTTTTTCGCCTTTTGCCATTGCGTTCATTAAATGATGGCCATCCCAAGCATACGCCATATCAAACAAATCTCCATCTAATAATTCTGGTTCCCAAGCTTCGGCAAGCATAAAAACGTTGGTTTCACTTCTTAATATTGAAATAGCCGTTTTCCAGAAATCTAGTGGTACCGAACCTGCAACATCACATCTAAAGCCATCTACACCTTCTTCCTTTACCCAGTACAACATATCTTCAATCATTTCTTGGCGCATACTTTGATTGTCGTAATTGAGATCTGCGACGTCTGTCCAATCCGTGCCTTTTGGATGAATGATTTCACCAGACTCGTTTTTTGTATAATATTCAGGATGATTTTTTATCCATTCGTGATCCCAACCTGTATGGTTTGGTACCCAATCTAAAATCACGTAAATTCCGTTTTCGTGAGCGGTTTTAACTAGTTCTCTAAAATCTTCTTTGTTACCAAATTCAGGGTTGATTTTAGTAAAATCTGTTACTGCGTAATAACTTCCTAAATATTTAGCTTGTTCTTCTTCTGGGAATTCTGAAGCAAACTTTCCTCCTTCAGCCTTTCGTTTCGTTTCTGAAATTGGGAATACAGGCATTAACCATATCACTTTGACTCCCAACGCTTTTAGCGTTGGAATGTCTTTTGTAAATTCATCAAAAGTACCTTCTGGTGAATATTGACGAATGTTAGCTTCGTAAATCACGGCAGTTTCCAAAACCTCATCTGAAATCGGTTCAATTTCAACACTCGTTTTTGGCTCGTCTTCTATTATTTTGCTTTCTTTTTTTTCTTCTTTACAATTTGCAAACAGCGCAATTGCAAAAAAGGTAAATATTAGTTTTTTCATGATTACTTTATCTTAAGTATAAATGATTCTAAAGGTTTTATATCAATACGAACTTGGGCTTTACCGCCTTCAACTTTTAAAGTTGAAGTATAATTCTTGTACAACTGGTCTTCAACTTGATAGTCGCCATCTTTCAACTTTAATTTTGAGATTAAATCTTCTGGTAATTGCAATTCAAAACCATAAATGTTTTCAGCATTAAAGTTTGAAATTATAATGAGTTTTTCATTAGCACTCCAACGTGCAAAACTTAAGACTTTATCGTTATACCATTCTGTATGTTGCTGATTATAGTGTTGCAAATCTTGATAGTCTCCCATTAAAGCATCACTGGTAATGGTGAAGTTTAACAAGCGCTTGTAGAAATCTCTCAAGTTTTTTTCGGCTTCGGTAGATTGGCCGCCATCAAACTGTTTGTTGTTTACCCAACGCACAACGCTAGGCACACTTCCGTAATCGAAAATGGATGTTCGTATTGGGTCACCAAAACCTAAATCTTCTTCAGCTTTTTCACCCAATTCCTGACCAAAATAGACCATTGTTGGTGAGGTACTTATGGTTGCAGAAACGACCATTGCTGGTTTTCCTTTTTCAGCATTACCAGCAAAATCTGGACTTGCAATACGTTGCTCGTCGTGATTTTCTAAAAAGTGAAGCATATGATGCTCAATATCTTTTAAATCCTCTTGAATTGGAGGAATGTTGTACGTACTTCCATGACCTTGCATTACGTGTTTTAAGGTATCATACAATTGTACCTTGTCGTACAAGTAATCCATTTTTCCTTTTTTGATGTAAGCTCTATACAAATGTGGTTGGTAAACCTCAGCCAATAAAAATGCCTCTGGATTCTTCATTTTAATGTGGGAATTCATGTAACTCCAAAATTCTACAGGCACCATTTCTGCCATATCAAATCGGAAACCATCTACACCTTTGGCTGTCCAATACAGGGCAACGTCTTTAAACTTTACCCAAGAACTAGGCACTGTTTTGTCTTTCCAAAAGTTATAATGTGCTTTATAATCTTTGTTATCGAAACCTTCAGGAAGTTCGTCAAAATCTTTTTTGCCATCTGGATTGATTCCATAGTTCACTTTTACGGTTTCGTACCAATCGTTCATATTGGGCTGCGACGCTCTTGAACCATTACCTGTCCATTTTGCAGGAATTTCTTCAAACTTTCCGTCAGCTTTGGGATGATTTTCGCCTCCTAAAGGCTGATAACCGTTTTTCCAATTGGGCACTTTAAAAGCTTCACCTGGATTGTAATAAAAGTTGTTATTGACTGCGTAAGTCACAGTTTTATCATCTTCTGCTCCAAAATCCGTTGTGCCTTCAGGATTAGTTAAACTCTGATAATTTCGAGCCACGTGGTTTGGAACAATATCTATTAACACTTTTAAACCTGCGTTGTGCGAACGCTCGATTAAGGCTTCAAACTCTTGTAATCGGTTTTCTACATTTTCAGCTAAATCTGGATTTACATTATAATAATCCTTAACCGCATAAGGCGAACCTGCACGACCTTTAACGACATCAGGATCATCGTTAGAAATTCCGTATTTTGAATAGTCGGTAATTACACCGTGATGTGGCACACCTGTGTACCAAATATGTGTCACTCCCAAATCCTTAATTTCAGCAAGTGCTTTATCCGTGAAATCGTTGAATTTACCAACTCCATTTTCTTCTAAAGTTCCCCAAGGTTTGTTGTTGGTATTGGTATTTCCGAATAAACGTGTAAACACCTGATATACGACTTCTTTCTTTTTTATTTTGGGCATTTTTTCTTCGGTTTTGTCGGTAAGTGTAGTCCTTTCTTTGGTTTCATCTTTGCAAGCCAAAATGGTAAGCAATAGAAACGCTATAATGTATGTTGTTTTTGTTTTCATTATTGTTAGTAGACCTGCGAGGTTTTAAAACCTGCTAGGTCTTGGTATTTGGTTTTATCTCTTTAACTTTATTTTAATTTCCTTTTCGGTTGAAGTATCCCAACTCACATTTAGGGTTAAGGTTTTATGTTTTGAATTATAAGTTCCTTCAACCTTTTTCTTACCTACTTTAATTTTTTTAGGTTCCTTCTTGATGTTATGAATGGTTAAGTCTATCGTTCTTGATTTAGCTGAATAGTTTTTGCCAGTTTCAGCTTCAAATTCTATTTCTAACCAATTGCCATCAACTTCAGCTTCGAACTCTAAAATCTGATAAGCTTCGTTCTCGATTGGATTGGCTGTTTTTCCATCATCAAAATAGAATTCTCGCTCAGATTCTTTTATAGAATCATCGTGGTAGTATTGCAATTGAAACCTACTGTCATCATAATCTTCTGTAGTCTGAACCATATCGGTTAATGGAATAAATGCACCTGCTCTTACATAAACGGGAATAAAATCTTCTCGCAACTGAACGGTCTTTGTTGTGCCTCCTTCTGTAATCTTATCAGTCTCAATATCAAACCACTTTGAACCTTTTGGAAAGTAAATTTCTTGCTCTTTTTTACCTGCTTCTAAAACTGGCGATACTAAAATATCATTTCCCCATAAATAGGTTTTGGTATAATTGAATAATTCAGGATTGTTAGGTTCTTCAAATAATAATGGACGCATTAATGGCTTTCCATACTTGTGATTTTCGTATACCAAATTATAGTTATATGGTAATAATCTGTATCGCATTGCAATGGCAAAACTCGCTAATCGCTTGGCTTTTTCACTTCTGTAAATTGGCTCGCTTGGTACATCTTCTTGAGCGTGCGGTCTAAAAATTGGATTGAATGCTCCATACTGCAACCAACGTACATAAAGCTCATCATCTAAATTTGCGCCTGCAAAACCACCTAAATCACTATGCATATACGCCAAACCTTGCATTCCCATTTGCAATGCAATTTCAGGTTGACTTTGCAGTCCTCCCCAAGTTCGGTTAACATCGCCAGACCAAGGTATCATTCCGTAACGTTGACTACCAGAATACCCAGCACGCATTAAAATAAATGGCCTTGTTTCTGGGAAATCGCGTTCGTAACCTTCATAGATTAAACGTGCCCAATCGTGGCCGTAAATATTATGCACTTCGGAAGCCGAACCAGTATGATGTTGTACCCAATCTGGATGGACTTCTGGTTCACCTAAATCTCCCCAAACACCAGCCACACCTTTATTGGCCAAATCTTTATAAATATCCCAAAACCATTGTTCGCCTTCTGGTTTGTAGATGTCAATAATGCCAGTGTTTCCGAAGTAAAAATCGTACCTAGCATCGTTTCCTAAAGAATCTTTAGCTAATATATTTTTAGCCACAGCTTCATCCCACTTTTTAGAGGTCGTCAATATAAAAGGTTCTGTAATCGGAATGGCCTTGACACCTTTATCGTTAAGGCGTTTTACCATACCTTCAAAATCTGGAAATGAATCTCGGAAGATTTCCAAATTTCCCATAGTGCCTTTAATATCTTTACCAAACCAGTATAAGTCTAAAATAATGGCATCTACAGGAATTTTTTCTTCTTTGAATTTTGCTATGGTTTCCTCAACTTCTTGTTGTGAATGGTATCCAAATCGGCTCGAAAAATTACCTAAAGCCCAACGTGGTAGCATCGGTTGCTTTCCTGTGAGATTGGTATAATTATTCAACATATCGTACCACGATTCTCCTACGATGATTTGATAGGTTTTACGACCAGAAACGGTTTCGTAAGTTAAGGTGTTATCGCCTTTGTTGTCCAAATCCAAATACCCAATTGGTGCATTGTCAAAGTGAATCATATATTGATTGGACGACAATACGATTGGCATTGTGTAATTCATCAACTCGCTATGCGTTTCGTAACCATAATGCGCTCGGTTGTACAATGGCAACCTGTATCCTCTGCGGTTCATACCTAAAGCTCTTGCGCCTCCGCCATAAAGGACTTCATCTTTTAATAGGTTGAATTCAATTTTTTCGGTGGAATCGGCAACGATGTTGTCTTTTACCATATCCATTGGCTCGTGCTTACTTTTGTAGTAGCCGCGTTTTTCGGAAGTAATGAATTTGTCTTTGTAGTAATATGAAATTTGGAAAGGTGATTTCTGGATTTTTACTGTTGTAAAATAGTTGCAATTGAGGTTTGAAGGCAAACAATCCTTTAAACTGTTTGAACCAATAAATTCTAGAATACCACCATTAGTTATTTTAAGACTCACATCAGAGTTTTTAGTATGTTGAGCTACAGCATGACTTTCTTTTTTTTGACTTTCGCCTTTTGGAATAAACGTGGTCTCAATAGTATTTTGAGAATAAAATTGAAATATATATTCACCATCGTTAGTGGTAACGCTTAATTTTCCATTTTCAAGTTGATGCGATTGGTATACACGGTTTGGGTTTTGTGCAACTACTGAAACCGTTATGAAGAAAATTGAGATGTATAGGATGATATGTTTCATATAATTTAATAAGATCCTGAAACGAGTTCAGGATGACAATTAATGGATTTAGTTACCTAACAAAAACGTTAACGGTTGATCTAACCTTGCATTCCAAGAATTTTCAGAATGGTCTGTACCTTCAAAAAATAAGTTCTTAGCGTTGTCTTCTGTATATCCTTTTTGTTTTAAAATAGCGTCAACTCTTGGTGCGTATTGTGGATAATGTTGGTCTAAAGTTTTGTTACCGTAATCGAAATACAATTTGTGTTGTCCTGCTTGTGGCAGATTATCCTCCATATATTTAAATATAGCATCTGGTATAGGATTATCTTCTCTTGGTGCAGCACCAATCCAATGCGTAGACAAACAAGCAGCTCCTCCAAATACTTCAGGATATTCACTAATAGCATACATAGACATTAATCCTCCCATACTAGAACCCATTACAAAAGTGTGTTCTTGGTCTGTATACACAGAATACGTGCTATCTATTACAGGTTTTAATTCTTCAACAATAAACTTTAAATAATTATTGCCATAAAATTTAGTATCCTTATCAGCATTTACAGCTTCTTCTAATAAGCTTTCACGAGTTTCTTCGTCTAAATAAGAATCGAACGCCTTTTGAGGAAATAAATCTTGCCATCGGTTTTTAGGTATATTATTAATACCAACTATAATAAAATTCTCGACTCTATCATCTTCTCTTAATTGTGTTGCCCACTCATCAATTTTCCATTCTTGTTTGTTCCATGTTGTGGTACTATCAAACAACATTTGTCCATCGTGCATATATAAGACGTTGTATTTTTTATCTTCGGAATAGTCTTCAGGCAACCAAACATCAACTGGTCTTGGTTTTATGTATTCTGATGGAAAATCTTCAACTCGCAACAATTTTCCTGAAGCTAGTTTGGCATCTTCAACCATTTTGAATTTAACCATAGATTGTTCTTCACTATTCTGTACTGGTGTTGATGTGTCATGCTTTTTAGTGTCTTCTTTGCAAGAAAATACCAGTAAACTGAAGCAAATTATCATGCTCAATTTTTTCATCTTTATAGCTTTGTGGTTAGAATAGTAACACCTTTAGATTTTAGTTCTATAACTTCTCCCCATTTTTCGGTTTCGCCAGTAATAATATTTTTAAGTGTCTTGCCTTTTAATCCCATTTCCTCTTGGTAATTAAGATCAATCGTAATGAGTTCTTCATTCTTATTAAGAATTAAAACCACGGTTTCATCTCCTAATGTACGATACAAAAAGTACGTACCTACGAATGGTGCAAAATGCACTGTTTTTCCGTCGTGAATGGCTTTACTATGTTTTCTGTAATTGAAAAGCTTTTTAATGAACATCTGCATATCTTTCTGTTCATCTGTTAAGCCTTTACCTGTAAACGCATTAACAGCATCACCTTCCCAACCACCCGGAAAATCAGTTCTGATTAAACCATGGTCACCAGGTTTTTCAAAATCGTCCATTAAGATTTCAGTACCGTAATACATCTGCATAATTCTTGGCAATACGGCGTAGGTCGCCATTGCCATTTTGGTATTGGTAATATCACCTTCCATTTCTGTGAATATTCGGCTTTTATCATGGTTACCTTCAAAAACCATAATGTCTTTTGGACTCGCATAATGGAAGTCGTTTGCCAAACCTTCATAGATTTTTACCAAACCTTTGTCCCAAGCTTCATCTTCCTTTATACCATCAACAACGAGCTTTTGCATCGCAAAGTCCATTGTAGAACGCAAATTAGAATCGTAACCATCTCTGTTATTGGCACCTTCTTGCCAATACCCAATTAATAACGGATTGTAGCTCCACTCTTCGCCTACAATACTAAAATTTGGATACTCGGTCATTATAGCGCCAGCCCAATCACTCATAAAATCCTTGTCTGGATAAGGATAAGTGTCTTGACGAATACCACCAAGTTGGGCAGTTTCAATCCACCAAATACTATTTTGAATGATGTACTTGGCCATAAAAGGATTTTTTTGATTCAAATCTGGCATTGTCGCTACAAACCAACCTTGAGACATGCCATCATGGTCGGCTTTTGAAGCATAAATATCTTGATTTGTAGTACGTCTATGATTAGAATTAATTGTGAAATCATTGCCCCAATTTTCTATGTTTTCCTCGTAATTTTCTTGAAGATTTACCCAGTCCTTAAATGGTAAATCTTTCATCCACCAATGGTATAATCCACAATGGTTGGCCACTTGATCCATTACGAGTTTCATCCCTTTTTCTCTCAGCTTAGCTGATAACTCTTTGTAATCCTCTAAAGTTCCGAAGCGTGGATCAATTTGATACAGATCTGTTACCGCGTAACCATGATAAGACCCTCTTTTCATATCGTTGGTTAATAGAGGTTGTGGCCAAACTGCGGTGAAACCTAAATCGTGAATGTAATCAATGTGTTTTATAACTCCTTCAATATCACCACCATGTCTTGCATAGTCATCATTTCTATTTATGGTTTGCTCTTTCATTTTAGGACCACCCTCAATGCCCAATGGTGTATCATTTAGAGTATTTCCATTAACAAAACGGTCTGGCGTAATAAGATAAATGGCATCTGAACTATTGAAACCTACATAATCTTCAGCAGATTTTTCTCGTGCTTTTAACTCGTAAGTTTGCGTTAATTCGGTGCCATCTTTCTGTTTAAAAAAAATATTGAATTTACCTGGCTTAGCACTCTCAGCAATTTCTAAATCTAAAAACAGATAGTTTGGACTATCGGCTTTATGGACTTCTTTAAGTGTGATTCCAGATTTTGAAATTTCAACTTTAGCATTACCAATATTTGGATGTTTAACCAAAAGTTGAAGCGCTTTGTTTTGAAAGCCTGTCCACCAAAATGGTGGTTCAACTCTGTCAATGTCATTCACTTCAACTACTGGTTTATCTTCAGTTTCAGTCGTAGTAGACTCTGCCTCTTCTTTACAAGACCACATTAAAACGATTGAAAAAAGTGTTATAACTAATGATAGTTTCTTCATAATAATAAGTTTAATGTTCTTGTAAAATTTAACAGCTAAACTGTTACTAAGTTGTTTGGCGAAATGGTTACGTTTTCATCATTAACTATTATTTGTAAATCTCGGTCTCCATCAACTTCAAAGTGTGTTTTACCTTGATTAACGATAACCTTCAAGATTTGATGTCTAAAATTCACTTTGAATGAGTAGCCTTCCCATTGCTCAGGAATACGAGGTTCAAACGTTAGCCTATTGTCCTTAACACGCATACCACCAAAACCTTCTACAATACTCATCCAAGTACCTGCCATAGAAGTAATGTGAAGTCCTTCGTGCACTTCGTGGTTATAGTCATCTAAATCTAAACGCGATGTTCTTAAATAGAACGTGTATGCTTGTTCCATTCGGCCTAACTTCGCAGCCTGGATACTGTGAACGCAGGGTGACAACGAACTTTCGTGAACCGTAAATGGCTCATAAAAATCGAAATGACGCTCTAATTCTTCAGTTGTAAAATGGTCTTCAAAGAAATAGAATCCTTGTAATGTATCAGCTTGCTTAATGTATGGCGAACGTAAAATTCTGTCCCAAGACCACTTTTGGTTAATTGGGCGTTGCGACTTGTCTAAATCTGCCACAGTGATTAATTCCTTATCTAAGAAACCATCTTGTTGTAAATACACATTGTGTTCTTCAGAATAAGGGAAGTATATATTATTTGCCACTTCTAGCCACTCTTTAACTTCAGCTTTTGAGAGTTTAGCTTTGTTCATAATACGTGTGTAATCAGTATTATAATCAGCTTCAACCTTGTCTATGCATTCTGCAGTATACTTTATACACCATTGTGCAATGTAGTTGGTGTACCAATTATTATTGATGTTGTTTTCGTATTCGTTTGGACCTGTTACACCAAGAATGACATACTTATTTCTGTATGTTGAAAATGTAGCACGTTGGTGCCAGAATCTTGCGATACCGATTAATACTTCTAGTCCCATTTCTGGCACATAACTAAAGTCTCCTGTATAACGGAAATAGTTGTAAATAGCGAACGCTATCGCACCATTTCTGTGGATTTCTTCAAAGGTAATTTCCCACTCGTTATGGCATTCTTCACCATTCATGGTTACCATTGGATATAAAGCCGCACCATTTTTGAAGCCTAATTTTTCGGCATTTTCAATAGCTTTTTCTAAGTGCTTATATCTATAGGTTAACAACATCCTGGCAACACTTTGATCTTTGGTTGCCATATAAAATGGAATGCAATAGGCTTCGGTGTCCCAATACGTACTTCCACCATATTTTTCGCCTGTAAATCCTTTAGGACCTATGTTTAATTGTGGGTCAGTTCCTAAATAAGTTTGATTTAAATGAAAGATATTAAATCGAATGCCTTGTTGCGCTTTTAAATCACCGTCTATAGTGATGTCTGCCATATCCCAAATCTTAGCCCAAGCTTCTTTTTGAGAATCTAGTAAACTTGAAAAACCAGCATTTACAGCTGTATCTAAAACTGAACTTGCAGCATTGATTAATCGGTCTTTATCGTGATTCCTATCAACCGTATAACCACCAAATTTATGGATAGAAACAGTTTCACCTTGCTTCGCATCTTGCGTATACGTAAAAGCTATTTTGTTTGACGTTTTATCAACTGTTGCGTTTGCTTCAACTGAGGTTCCATTGAGGAAAATTCGAGATTCCATAAATGTACAGGTATGGAATTCCGTTTTCATTGTTTTGGCCTTGATGAATGCCTTTTCACCATCTTGAACCACATCTTGCGTATCCCAAAACTGGTCGTCCCAGTTGGTATCTTCATTTGTAATTCCGCTATCTAAATAGGGTTGAAAGGTTACCTTAACATCAGAATTTAGTGGTTTTATTTCATAGTTTATTGCACCAACTTCATCTTCAGTAAGACTTAAAAAACGCTTTACATTAACTTCAACCTCTACGTCATTTTGAAGTGTTGCAGTAAAACTTCTGGACAGCCAACCTTCTTTCATATGAAGCTGGCGTTTAAAGTTTTCGACCTTTTTACAGGTATGCAAGTCTAAGGTTTCATCATTAATCATAACGTTTATACCAATCCAACTTGGTGCGTTTAACACCTTAGCAAAATACTCTGGATAACCGTTTTTCCACCAACCTACTCTTGTTTTATCTGGATAGTAAACACCTGCTATGTAACTTCCTTGAAACGTAGGTCCGGAATACCTCTCTTCAAAATTGGCACGTTGTCCCATTGCACCATTTCCTAAGCTAAAGATACTTTCTGAAGCTTTTACTTTGTTTGGGTCGAATCCTTCTTCTATGATTGACCAAGCGTTAGGTATGATATAATCTAAGTTCATTTGTTTCTTTTTTGAGCCAAGAAAAAGGCTTAATTTTTATTTGTTTATAAGTTGTTCTATGAAGTCTTCTGAGATTTCAGTAAAATCCTTGAAGACATAATTTGCGCTGCCTAATATATCCTTGCTACCAATACCTATAGATATCATATCGGCAACATTGGCAGCTTCTACACCTGCTACTGAATCTTCAAAAACAATGCATTTTTCGGGTGCTACATTTAACAATTTTGCTGCTATTAAAAACACTTCTGGGTCTGGCTTTGCTTTGGTAACATCGTTACCATCTACAACAGCATCGAATTGTTCTTTTAGGTTAACACGCTCTAGAATGATTCTGGCATTTTTACTTGCAGAACCTAAGGATATAGGCTGCTTATTTTCACTCAAAAAGTTGAGTACTTTTGGCACGTCTGGAAGAATTTCAGATTCGTCCATTTTAGCAATATAGCTTAAGTAGTCATCATTTTTCTTAGCCATTTGCGCGTTAAATTCATTTTCTGAGAGGGTCTTATTTCCCCAAGCTAATATCTTTTCGAGCGATTTTACTCGGCTTACTCCTTTAAGTTGTTCGTTTTCTTCTTCGGTAAAGTCTATACCCAAATCATTAGCCAGTTTTTTCCAAGCCAAGAAATGGTATTTTGCGGTGTCTACGATAACACCATCTAAATCGAATATGAAGCCTTTTTTGTTCATTAATTTACTGTTGTAATTTTATCTTTTGTATCGTTAATTTTGAAAGACAATAAGCCAGCCACAATTAAACTTACACCACTGATTACAATGGCGAAAATAGCTTGGTTACCGTAAACATACTTTACCAAGGGGCCACCAATAATTCCGTTGATAATTTGAGGAATTACAATAAAAAAATTGAAAATACCCATGTATACACCCATCTTTTTTGGTGATATAGATCCGGCCAACATAGCGTAAGGCATGGATAGAATACTTGCCCAAGCAATGCCGATTAAAACCATAGGTAAAATAAGACCATATTCGTTTGAGGTAAAATAAATAAGAATTAGTCCTAATCCTCCTGCAAATAATGCGTAAGCATGTGTTTTTTTTCGGCTTATGCGTTTCGCAATTATAGGAAGTAAAAATGCGACTATTGCAGATATACCGTTATAAATACCAAATAAAATACCTACCCAGTTTCCTGCTTCTTGGTATTGTTCACTACTAGAATCGTCTGCTGGCAGACCATAGATGTGCTGAGCTATTGCTGGCACGGCAAAAACCCACATACCAAAAAGGGCAAACCAAGAAAAAAACTGTACCCAACTTAGTTGGCGCATTGTCTCTGGCATTTTAACAAAATCTTCAAAGATATCCGCAAGCTTTGCTTTAGGCTGTTCGCCTTCAATTTTTACAGCTTCATCCTGTATATGCTTTGTATTTTCAAATTGTTGCAGTTCTTCGGGCGAGTATTCATTGGTTGTAAATATGGTTACCAATATTGAACCAATAAGCACCATAGCACCAATGATAAATGACCATAATAAATTTTCGGGAACAGTGCCTTCTGGTGATGTTTTTTCAAAATTAAACCAATTGGTAAGCATCCAAGGTAACCAAGATCCGATAACAGCACCAATACCTATGAGCGCTGTTTGGATACTGAAGCCCTTGGTCGTTTGCTCGTCAGACAAATTATCTGCCACCAAAGCTCTAAACGGTTCCATAGCAATATTGAATGAGGCATCCATTATCATGAGCATACCAGCACCTACCCACAAGGCAGGTAAAATTGCAATCATAAAATCTGCTTGCGGAATGAGCACCATACCAATAGAAGCCAACACAGCACCTAAGAGAAAGAAAGGCTTTCTTCTACCAAAACGTGTCCAGGTATTGTCACTATAATGACCTATAATAGGCTGTACGATTAATCCCATAATTGGCGCAATGAGCCAAAACCATGAGAGTTCGTGGACATCCGCACCAAAAATTTGTAAAATTCTGCTAGCATTGGCATTTTGCAGGGCGAAACCCATCTGTATACCTAAGAAACCGAAACTCATGTTCCAAATTTCCCAGAATCCGAGAATACGCTTTTTCATAAAATAGTATATTTAATTAATACTATTCTGACAAGCAAAGGCTTATCAAAACTTATTGTGAGAAGTGAAAATATAAGTTTTGATTATCGGGTAAAGATATAAAAGATTTTAGAACACCAATGTTAAATTTCTATTTAGTGGATTCGCGCTCAATCAATTCAGTTTCAATAATAATGGTTTGAAACCTTTCCTCTTCTATTTCTATTTTATTTTCTAATTTATTAATAAGTAAATTTGCTGCACTCTCACCCATCTGTTGTGCATGTTGGCTAACCGTGGTTAAACTCGGTGTTGAATGTTTAGACAAAACACCGTCAGTAAACCCAATAACTTGTATATCATTTGGAATATCTAGACCCAATTTTCTAGCGACCTTCATTGCCGACAAAGCATAAAGTTCGTTAACCGCAAAAATCCCGTCTATTTCATCATTGGATTTAAAGAGTTGCTCAACTTCATGTTCTAATGCCTCTAAATTAGACTCGTAGTCTAGGGTATCATCAATCTTTAAAATCAGCTCTGCCTTTGGTTGTATTTTATGATTTTCTAATGCGTTGAGATACCCTTGTGTTCTAAGCTTGCCGACACTTACGTAATCTTTTGTGGTAATTAAAGCAATAGATTTACATTTATTTTCTATCAACTTCTCCACAGCATTCTTAGCTCCATTTAAGTCATCTACAATAACCTTATCGCAATTAATATCCGAGACCACACGATCAAACATTACAATGGGCATGCCCTGACTCATGGTTTCGTTAAAATGATGGTAATCTTGAAGCTGTTGTGTTTCTTTAGATATTGAAAGGATAAAACCATCAATGCTACCGTTGGCAAGCATTTCCATATTGATTACCTCTTTTGAAAAAGACTCATTTGAAAGCCCTACAATAACATTATAGCCTCTTTTGTTGGCCACCAACTCTACACCACGAATTACTTTAGAAAAGAAATGATGGACAATTTCAGGAATAATAATACCTATTGTATTGGTTTTTCTGTTTTTAAGGCTTAATGCAATATTATTAGGTCTGTAATTATATAATTTAGCAAACGCTTGTACTTTTTGCTTGGTATCTTCGCTTATTTCTGCACTATTTCTCAAGGCTTTTGAAACTGTAGAAATAGAAACCTCTAATTCCCTTGCTATTTGTTTTAATGTAATTTTTCGTTTCATATTTTAGCTATAAATCAATAGACGAAGATAACCTTATTTAAGAAATATAATTCTTAAGTCTTTAATTTTAATTCGTTCATATTGCGAATTTCTTATTTTTTTGGTATTTTTCTAAAAATGTTAATGATTGTTAAAAAGTTTTTAACACGAAAACGTTTTCGTGACGAATGTCATGTTTTTTAACATTCAAATCACACTAATTTTACATAGATTTAACCCAAGAAGTGAAAATATAAACCAATTAACTAAGCAATTAACTTAAAAACATTGTATGAAAACATTCTTAAATGCTTTACTGTTCTGTTTGATAATGGCACCGGCTACACTGTTGGCTCAAACAACTGTTTCAGGCACAGTAACAGATAAGGCAAACGCTATGCCTTTACCAGGCGTAAATGTACTGATAAAGGGAACGTCTAGAGGTGCCTCTACTGATTTTGATGGTAAATTCTCCATAGACGTTAACCAAGGAGAAACTGTAGTGGTTTCTTATGTTGGTTACAAAACTCAAGAAATAATTTTTAATGGCCAATCTACAATTGATGTTTCTTTAGAAGAAGATGCCGCACAACTAGATGAAGTAGTACTTATAGGTTACGGTTCTACAACAAAGCAAGATGCTACGGGTGTTGTAGAACAGGTAAGCTCAGACGAGTTTAATAAAGGAGCTATTGTTGCACCGCAACAATTAATTGCGGGTAAAGCAGCAGGTGTAAGAGTCACTCCTGGCGGTGGTGCTGCCGGTGAAGGTGGAGAAATTAGAATACGTGGTGGCGCTTCCTTAACAGCGTCTAATGCGCCTTTGATTGTAATTGATGGATTACCGATAGATCAAAGAGGTGGTGCCCAAGGAAGCCGAAACGCACTAAATGCTATTAACCCAGAAGATATTAAAGATTTTGTTGTCCTTAAAGATGCGTCTGCTACAGCCATTTATGGGTCGCGTGCATCAAATGGTGTAATCTTAATTACTACTAAAAAAGGAAGAGCAAACCAACCTCTAAAATTAGAATATGGTTTACAAGTCTCAACTCGCCGTGTAGCAAACATGACAGACGTTCTAGGTGCAGAACGCTTTAGAACCATTGCACTCGACAACGGTATTGACCCCTCTGAATTAGGAAATTCTAATACAGATTGGCAAGATGAACTTTTTACAACTGGAATAGGCGCTATACACAATATAACAGCCTCTAAAGGGTATGAAAATTTTAACTTCAGAATTAATTTTAACCACACCTCTCAAGAAGGACCACTTCAGGATTTATATGAACGTAACGGTATAAACACCTCTTTTGAACAACGTCTTTTGGATAATGACTTAAAATTAACTTTAGTGGCAAGAGCGGTTCAAGACGAATATGATTATGCTAACCAAGGTGCAATAGGACAAGCTATAAGATTCGACCCTACGCAGCCTATTAGAAACGAAAACGGTGAGTTTTATCAATATGGACAAGGTGCTCCTTTAGCACCTGCCAATCCTCTTTGGACAATAGATAACGCTAACTACAATGATAGACAAACAATTAAACGCATTATATCTAACTTTAATATAGATTATAAATTTTGGTTTTTACCAGAATTGAAATTCAATCTTAATGCAGGTTTAGATTATGCAGAAAATGATGGATATCGCTTTTCTAGAGGTAATCCAAACAACCCAGACGCCGTTGATTTTAATGGCATATCATCTGGTCTCAATCGAAATACAAACCTAGATTTCACATTTAATTATAAAAAGTATGTAGAATCGTTAGATACAAAAGTAGATTTAATGGCAGGATATGCCTTCCAAGAGTTTTATATTCGTACAGACGTAGATGAACAATCAAATATTTCTTTTGTAGATACGACGATAGATAGAAATGCTTTAGAGTCTTACTTTGCCAGAGCTAGCTTTGATATTGCGGATAAATATTTAATATCTGGTATTATTAGAACAGACGGTTCTTCTAGATTTTCAGAAGATAATCGCTGGGGTGTATTCCCTGGTGTATCTGTAGGTTGGAAAATTATGAATGAGCCATGGATGGAAAATTCATTCTTTTCTAATTTAAAAATAAGAGGTGGTTGGGGTGTTACAGGCCAACAAGAAATTAATGAAAATTATGGTTATCTAGGTCTTTACACACCATCATTAAATAACGCGGCTAATGTTCAATTTGGTTTTTTAGCTAATGGAGACCCTAGATTTATATCTACGCTACGTCCACAAGGCTTAGACGCAAACAGAACATGGGAAGAAACAACGCAATATAACGCTGGTTTAGATTTTGGTTTCTTCAATAATCGTCTCGCAGGTACTGTTGATTTATACTATCGCGAAACTGATGACTTACTTGCAACAGTTCCTGTTCCGGCTGGAGCTAACCTTACTGACTTATTATTAACCAATATTGGTTCTGTAACGAGCAGAGGTCTAGAAATAGCTGTTAATGGTGTTATTGCCCAAAACGACAACTTTAGATGGGACTCTAATTTTAATATCACATTTCAGGAGCAAGAAATTACAAAATTGAGTCTTAATGATGCCTCTGGTTTTATAATTCCAACTGGAGGGATATCTGGAGGTGTAGGTAATCAAATTCAATTGTTTAAACCAGGTTTTGATCCTTTCACCTTCTTTGTATTTAGACAAGTTTATGATGATGAAGGTAATCCTATACAAGGATCATACGTAGATGTAAACGGTGATAACCAAATTACAGAGGCTGATAGGCAGCCTTACAAGAAGGCAACTCCAGATGCATTCTTTGGTTTCACTAATAGTTTTTCGTACAAAAACTTTGATCTCAACTTTACCTTCCGTGGATCCATTGGTAATCATGTCTATAATAATAATGCCTCTGATACTGGTAACTTAAATTCAATCATTAATCAACCTGGTTACATAGCTAATGCTCATGCTAGTTTCTTAGACTCTAATTTTAGTAATCAAGAATTATTTTCAGATTACTATATAGAGCGTGCAGATTTTGTAAGATTAGATAACTTGTCTTTAGGCTACACTCTCCCTTTTGACAAAATGACTTTACGCACATCACTTACAGCTACAAACCTATTTGTTATAACAGACTATAGCGGTTTAGATCCGGAAATTAGTAATGGTATAGAAAATAGTCCGTACCCTCGAACAAGAGATATAGTACTTGGACTTAACTTAACATTTTAAAAAACGATGAAAATTAAATATTTAAATTTTAAAGCTATGATGAAAAGAACGACAGTACTTCTGTTTGTAGCGTTTCTGAGTTTGATATTGGTACAATCTTGTGCTGATAGACTCGACCTGCAACCAGAGGATGAAAGACTTGTTGGTGACGCTGCTTTTGATGACCCTGCCTCTTACGAGCAATTTCTAGGTAAACTTTATGCCGGAATAAGCTTAAGTGGGCAGCAAGGTCCTGCAGGACAGCCTGACCTACAAGGGTTAGATGAAGGATTTTCCAACTATTTAAGATTATATTGGAAAATGCAAGAATTAACCACAGACGAAGCAATAATTGCTTGGAATGATGGAACAATTCAGGATTTACACAATCAAGTGTGGACCTCTGGAAACGAGTTTATACGAACCATGTACAGCAGAATAATGTATCAGGTAGCTTTATGCAATGAGTTTTTAAGACAAACTACAGACGGTAAACTAAGCGACAGAGGTGTAGAACAAAATCTTATCGCTGAGATACAAATATATCGTGCAGAGGCGAGATTTCTTCGTGCCCTATCGTATTGGCATGCCATGGATTTGTATGCAAATCCGCCATTTGTAACTGAAAACGATCCAATAGGAGCATTCTTACCGCCTCAAATCTCGAGAACAGATTTGTTCAATTATATTGAAAATGAGCTAATTGATATATTAGATGAAATGGCACCAGCAAATGCTGACCCTATGATATACTATGGTAGAGCTGATCGTGGTGCTGCGTGGATGCTTTTAGCAAAATTATATCTTAATGCCGAAGTTTACACAGGTACTGCTAGATATAGCGATGCTTTAACCTATGTTAATAATATTATAGGTGCAGGTTATAACATAGATACATCTATACCTTATGGTCACTCATTTTTAGCAGATAATTCTACAAATGGGGCACAATCAGAAGTTATTTTCACCATACCGTTTGATGGACTAAGAACTCAAGCTTTTGGTGGAATGACTTTCTTGACACATGCACCAGTAGGTGGAACCATGAATGACGTAGCAACTTCTTTTTTTGGTATTAATGGAGGTTGGTTTGGCATTAGAACTACTCCAACTTTTGTAGAATTATTTCCGGATGAAGAAAACTCTGCAGATGGCAGAGCCCTGCTGTGGACTGATGGCCAAGAAAAAGATATTAATTCTATAACAACATTTACAGACGGCTACGGTATTTTTAAATATCGCAACGTAGACGTTGATGGTAACCAAGGCTCTGATACAACCGGAGATCATACTGATATTGACTTTCCTATGTTTAGATTGGCAGATGCTTATTTAATGTACGCTGAAATCGTAGCGCGTGGCGCTGGTGGTGATATTAATACCGCAGTATCTTACATTAATACTCTAAGAGAGCGTGCCTATGGTAATGCAAGCGGTAATATTTCAGCCGGAGACATTACCTTAGATTTTATAATTAACGAGCGTGGTCGTGAACTATATTGGGAAGCCCACAGACGAACTGATTTAATTCGCTTCAACCAATTTTCTGAAAATGGTGTATGGCAATGGAAAGGTGGAATACAATCTGGTACCACAACTGAGGCCTTTAGAGATATTATGCCTATACCAGAAACAGACTTAGGACTAAACACTAACTTAGAACAAAACCCAGGATATTAATAAATTAACTATGAAAAAATTATCAATTTTAGGCTTTTTCATCTTTGCCTTAATAAACCTTAATAGTTGTGAAATGGAAGATGACGTTGTTTTCACAACACAAGACCCAGAAGGATTTGTATTTACAAATTCGCTTCAAGACAATTATATATTATCGAACGCTACTTCTGGAAACTTAGGTGAGCGTTTCACTTGGGGTAATGCTGATTTTGGTTCACCTACCAACATCACATACGAACTCCAAAGATCTATTACTGGTGATTTTAGTGATGCAGTTGTAGTGAGTTCTTCTACCGACAATGAGATAGCAATGAGTATAGGACAAATGATTACGGTTGCTACCGAAGCAGGTTTAGACAATGATCCAGGCACGGCTGCACCAAACACTGGTTCCTTCTCTGTAAGATTAAGAGCTTTTCCTGGAGATACAGGCAGTGGGACCGAGGCTTTCTCTGATGTCTTAATTTTAAATGTAGAATTATTAGAGCAAATGGACACAGGAGGTGGCGGTATTATGCCAGTTTCTTGGGGTGTTGTAGGATCTGGATACAATGATTGGGGTAATGCTGGACCAGATGGTACGTTTTATTCTACTATGGACGCAGATGTAATTGTAGCTTATGTTACATTAGTTGATGGACAAATTAAGTTTAGAGAAAATAATGACTGGAGCAGCGGAACAGATTTAGGTGATTCAAATGGTGACGGTATCTTAGATCAAGATCCGGATAATAATATTAACGTTACAGCTGGTAATTACAGAATTACGTTCAATACATCTACAAACGCATATTCAATCGATGAGTTTTCTTGGGGTGTTGTTGGTTCTGGTTATAATGATTGGGGTAACGCTGGACCAGATGCAAAGTTCTACTATGATTACACATCAGATTCTTTTAAGGTAAGCGTAGTTTTAGTAGATGGTCAAATCAAATTTAGAACCAATAATGATTGGGGAAGTGGTGATGACTTAGGTGATGCAGGTGATGATGGTATTCTAGATCAAGATGCTGATAATAATATTGATGTTACGGCTGGTAATTATCTTATCACTATCAACTTTAATGACAACAGCTACAGTATTGTTGAAAATGATGTTTGGGGTGTTGTTGGTTCTGGTTATAATGATTGGGGCTCAGCAGGTCCTGACTTTGCACTTACAGAAATCCAAGATGGTATTCTTGTTGGGGATTTAGCACCGCTGATTGACGGTCAAATTAAATTTAGAACTAACAATGATTGGGGAAGTGGTGACGATTTAGGTGATGCTGGTAATGATGGTACCCTTGACCAAGATCCAGACAACAATATAGATGTAACGGCTGGGAATTACAGAGTAAGAATAGACTTAAACGACAACAGCTATCTACTAAATAGAATTAATTAATTTAAATTTTATTTAACGTTTAAAAGGACTACTTGAAAATCCTAAATAAGTGATTTCCAGTTAGTCCTTTTTTTAAAAAAAAGAATTATGAAAAAGTATTACTCAATAATATTAACATTAGTGGGCTTCACTCTTTCCTATGGTCAAGTCACAATCAGTCCAGATCCATTCGAGGTAGATGAAAGCATCACAATCACATTAAACACTAATAGCAGCGCCACAGACTGTAACGGTTTTAGTAATCCAACAAAAGTGTACATGCATTCTGGAGTTGGTGATGGTAACAATGCATTTGGCATAAGTGTTATCGGAAACTGGGGACAAGATGACGGTGTTGGTGAGATGACAAACGAAGGTGGTGGCATTTACTCCATAACTATAGTGCCAGAAACTTATTACAATCTTACGCCTCAGCAAGTGTCTAACGTTATACAGATGGGGATGGTTTTTAGAAATGAAGATGGCTCACAAGAATACAAAGCCAGTGGCTGTCAAGATTTTATATTTCAAGTGGGATCATTTCAGGTAAGCCTGAGTGCACCGACTCAAGATACAACCATTATTAATTCTGGGGACAATTTTAATATAGCAGCAAGTAACATTGGCGGTAATGCTAGTTATACCCTAACAGCCAACGGATCAGTTATTAATTCTAACCCAAGTACTGCTAACTATTCCTACACAGCCACAAATATTACAACTAACACCTCTTACGAATTAACTGCGGTTTTAGATGGGACAACCATAACACGGAGTTTTAGTGTTATTGTAGATCCAGGTTCCATTCTTGGGTTTATGACAGAGAATTACCACGAAGGTATTAATTACGTTGATGATAACACCGTTGTATTAGTGCTTTATGCTACTGGTAAAGATTTTGTTTACGTAGCTGGAAGTTTCAATAACTATCAACCTGACTTAAGCTATGCCATGAAACGTGATTTTTCACGTAACTTGTTTTGGCTAGAAATTACGGGTCTAACACCAGGACAAATTGAAACCTTTGAATACTGGGTAGGAGATAAAACACCTGCAACAAATTCTCCTTCAATTGTATATGTTGCAGATCCCTACTCAACACTAGTATTATCAGAATTCGATGATCCTTGGATACCAGCTTCAACATATCCTAATCTCCCTTCTTTTCCGCAAGAGGCAGCAGGTTTTGAGGTATCAGTCTTAGAAACTGGACAAACACCCTATAATTGGCAAGTCCCTGACTTTACAAAGCCTAAAAAAGAGGATTTAATAGTTTATGAAGTTTTAGTTAGAGATTTTGATGCAGACAGAAATTATCAAGACTTAATTGATAAAATCGATTATTTTAAAAATTTAAATATCAATGCAATTCACCTAATGCCTGTAATGGAATTCGAAGGCAATGAAAGTTGGGGATATAACACTTCTTATCATATGGCACTCGATAAGTTCTACGGAACACCTGATAAGCTAAAGGAGTTTATCGATCTATGTCATCAAAACGGAATCGCCGTAATCTTAGACTTGGTACTAAATCATGCCTTTGGTCGCTCTCCAATGGTTAGAATGTGGATGAGTGATCCCGACGGTAACGGTTTTGGTGATCCAACCTCTCAGAATCCATACTTTAACCTTCAAGCAACCCACAGTTACAGTGTAGGGTACGACTATAATCATCAAAACAATGTAGTTAAAAACTACGTAAAGCGTGTAATTAAGCATTGGATTGAAGAATATAATATAGACGGTTTCCGTTGGGATTTAACCAAAGGGTTTACCCAAAATTGCTCTCCTGGTAACGAAGGTTGTACTAATACCTACCAACAAGATCGTGTCGATGTGCTTAAAGAATATGCAGATTATTCGTGGTCAATTGACGATGATCACTACGTTATTTTTGAACATTTAGGGAGTGAGAACGAAGAAAAAGAATGGGCAAATTATAGGTATTCTGAAGGAAAAGGTGTTATGATGTGGGGCAAAATGACAGATCCTTATAATGAATTAACCATGGGGCAAAACGGTAACAAAAATATTAATGGTATTGGACACAAATCAAGATCGTCTTTCGATGGGCCAAGAGTTTTAGGTTATCCAGAAAGTCATGACGAAGAACGCTTAATGTATAAAAATCTTCAGTTTGGAAATACAAGTAATAGTAGCCACAATGTACAAGATTTAAATACTGCGTTATCTCGCATGTCTGCTTTAGCTGCGGTATCAGTCATGGTTCCTGGACCAAAAATGATTTGGCATTTTGGTGATTTAGGAATGGAAAACTCAATCTTTACATGTAACAATGGCACAGTTAATCTACCTGGAGGTGGTGATGGCGATTGTAAGTTAGACACCAAACCGCAACCACAATGGGTAAATAATTGGCTCACTGATGCCATAAGAGGACAGATTTACGAAGACTGGTCTAAATTACATAAGCTTAAAATTGAAGAGCCTGTATTTGAAGGTGATTACACCATGTCGTCTGGAGATTTCACTCCTCGAATTGATATTTTTGACACCGCTATACCAGCAACAGAGCTTAGAAATGTTATAATTCTTGCTAATTTTGATGTTAACACGCAAACCGTTAATACTAATTTCCCAGCAGGTGTAACCACTACGTGGTATGATTTAATGGACCCGACCGGAAATACTACGGTTTCTAATTCAACAGCAACGATATCATTACCCGCTGGCCAATTCAGAATTTTAGGTAACCAACCATCGAACGTGTTAAGTATAGATGACCAAACGCAATCTGTATTTTCAATTTATCCAAATCCTACGCAATCATCATTTAATATAAATTCTAATGTTTCTGATATTGAAATTTATGACTTAACTGGTAAAATGGTAAAATCATTTAGAGGTAATTTTACCAAAAATGACACTTTTAATATTTCTAGTTTAAATACTGGAATGTACATTGTTAAGGTTGAAGATGGTAACAACAAAACCAGAACAACTAAGTTAGTCAAGCTCTAATTATTAAGTGTTTATTTGAGCAAAAAAGACTTCTCAATGAGAAGTCTTTTTTATTTTTAGAGGTTTTTGAGAACAAAAGTTATAACCTTTTGCGAGCTAACTTGTACTCTAAATGGTTTTACATTTTTTTTTAAATGTGAGAAATACGTTATTATATAACAAAAACCTAAAAATCAAAAATGGAAAACAAAAAAGCCGAAAACAAGTGTTTCGGCTTTTTATCTGTACAGGCGGCGAGACTCGAACTCGCACACCTCGCGGCACTAGATCCTAAGTCTAGCGTGTCTACCAATTCCACCACGCCTGCAAAAGGACTGCAAATATAAACAATAGTTTCAATATTCAAATAGGTTTTAATTAAGAAAATAATCCTTTCATTATTATTACTTTTGTTAGAAATCAAATAACTACTATGCAAAACATAAATTCTTATATCAATGAGCACAAACAACGCTTTATTGACGAGCTAATTGATTTACTAAAAATCCCTTCTATAAGTGCAGATTCAGCTTACAAAAAAGATGTACTTAACACAGCAGATGCTATTAAAGTGAGTTTAGAGAAAGCAGGATGTAATAAGATTGAAATTTGTGAAACAGACGGTTATCCCATTGTATATGGCGAAAAAATAATTGACAAAAATTTACCTACTGTGTTGGTATATGGTCACTATGATGTACAACCACCAGATCCGTTAGATTTATGGAATTCACCTCCTTTTGAACCTCTAATACAAAAAACGGAAAAACATCCCGAAGGTGCCATTTTTGCAAGAGGTGCTTGTGACGACAAAGGCCAAATGTACATGCACGTAAAAGCTTTAGAATACATGACAACCAATAATGAGCTACCGTGTAATGTAAAGTTTATGATTGAAGGTGAAGAGGAAGTTGGTAGTGCCAATCTTGGGAAATTTGTCGCTGCTAATCGTGAAAAGTTAGAAAACGACGTAATACTAATTTCTGATACTGGCATGATTGCTAAAGATGTGCCTTCAATTACAACGGGACTCCGTGGTCTTAGTTATGTTGAAGTTGAAGTTACCGGACCAAATAGAGATTTACACTCTGGCTTATATGGAGGTGCTGTAGCAAACCCGATAAATGTATTAACTAAAATGATTGCATCGCTTCATGATGAAAACAACCATATTACCATTCCTGGTTTTTATGATAAGGTTGAAAACCTTTCGGACAAAGAACGTGCAGAAATGGCAAAAGCTCCATTTTCGTTAGACAACTATAAAAAGGCTTTAGATATTGATGCTGTTTATGGTGAAGACGGCTATACTACTAACGAGCGTAATTCTATAAGGCCAACATTAGATGTTAATGGAATTTGGGGAGGCTACATTGGCGAAGGCGCCAAAACAGTTATTGCTAGTAAAGCTTATGCTAAAATCTCGATGCGTTTAGTGCCAAACCAAGATTGGGAAGAGATTACACAATTGTTTAAAACCCATTTTGAAAGTATTGCTCCAGATGCTGTAAAAGTTAAAGTAACACCTCATCATGGAGGGCAAGGCTATGTAACACCAATTGACAGTATTGGATATCAAGCGGCTTCAAAAGCCTATGAAGAGACTTTTGGAAAAACGCCTATTCCGCAACGTAGTGGCGGAAGTATTCCTATTGTATCGCTTTTTGAAAAAGAACTAAAAAGCAAAACAATCCTTATGGGCTTTGGTTTAGATAGCGATGCCATACATTCACCAAACGAACATTTTGGTATTTGGAATTACTTAAAAGGCATTGAAACTATCCCTTGGTTTTATAAGTATTTTACTGAGTTAAAAACAGCCGAATAACTCTATTCTTTAATGATTTTATAATTTGAAGCTTTAGTTTTAGACTTAATCGTTACAAAATAAACTCCTGAAGCAGTACTATCGAATTCAATTTCAATATATGCTTTTTGGGAGTTTGTTTTTTTAATCACTTTCCCTGAAATAGTATTAATTGTGATATCAATTTCGGACTCTGTAAAATTATCAATCTTAATGACTGAATCTACTGGATTTGGATATACTTTAATTTCGTTAGGCAAAAATTCTTCCGAAGACAAAACCGAAAAATTAACGCAATTGCTTATTTCAGTACAATCTCCATTGGTCACTTCAACAGCATAATTCCCATTGGTGGAAGGCGCGAAGGATTGATTTGTTTCTCCTGATATTGGTGTATTGGTATCACAATTAAACCACTGATATGTTCCTGTAGTTTGATTAGATATTAAAGCTGTTGCTGTTTGCGTAATAGTATTATCTACACCAATTAAACCTGCTTTGGTCGCTGTATAAGCCAACACTAATTTAGTCAACTCCGTCATATACTGAAAATCAATATCCTCTACTCTATCATTAGAGGTGTGATAATCTGGAGTTTGATCGTTAGTTTCCCAAGACTCGCCAACTAACACTGCTGAATATCCTTGATTCCAAAAACGAGAATGATCACTGGCAGTGGTGCCTGGATTAACAACTATTTCGTGTAAATCGAATGTGTAAGTTCCTAAAATACTAAGCAAATCATCTTTTATAGCAATTGAATTTGCAATATCTCTAACATCAATATCAAACTGATTATCTCCAGGAGTACCAGGTGCATCACCATCATACCCAATCATGTCCATATTAATTACACCTAAAATATTATCTCGTGTATTGCCATTAGTTTCGTCAGCAGATTGCTGTGCATAATAATTAGCACCGCGTAAACCTATTTCCTCTTCGTCCCAAAGTGCATAAACAATGGTATTATCTGTACATTGATTTGAAAGGAGTCTTGCTATTTCCATAACTGCCGCAACGCCAGTAGCGTTATCATCTGCACAGTAGGTTGTTACAGAGTCGTAATGTGCGCAAATAATATAAATATTATCAGGATTGGTTTGTCCTAACTGCGTAGCGATAACATTCTTTCCTGTTGTATTAAAATCCTGAAATTCGACATTAAGGTTAGGCAATGCCTCTAAACGTTCTTTTATATAATCTGCTGCTAAATCATTAGCGCTATGAACCCGAGAGGGTATCGTTTGCATACTCCCATTTATGATTGCCGACTGCTCACCAGAAAGCTGTGCTACATTAGTTTGAAGATTAACCGTGCTTACTTGACTCATTAAATCTTCAATAGACTGCGCTTTAACACAAGATGCTAAAAAGGCAATAAAACAAAATAGGAGTAAAGATTTTTTCATTAATAGATAACGTATAAAAGTTACCTCAAAGATAGTGAAATGTAAAAAATTGAAAATCAAATGTTTTGAAATTAAAATTTTTATTCTACATTCGTAGAGTTAATTCTAATTTTGTAGAACAATGGAACTTTCTAAAACCGAAGAACAACTCATGCAATACCTCTGGAAGCTAGAAAAAGCTTTTATGAAAGACATCTTAGAGGTCTATCCTGAGCCAAAACCAGCAACAACAACTGTTGCTACGTTATTAAAACGCATGATTGGAAAAGGTTTTGTTGATTATAAAACCTACGGTAAGTCGCGAGAGTATTATCCATTGGTTAAAAAAGAAGATTATTTTTCTAAGCATGTTAATGGATTAATTAAAACTTTTTTTAACGATAGTGCATCCCAGTTTGCATCCTTCTTTACTCGAAAAACGGATTTAACCAAAAAAGAGTTAGAAGAGTTAAAAGCCATTATAGACAAGGAAATTAAAAGTAAGTAATCATGGAACTATTTCTGTTGAAATTTTCGGCTTGTCTATTAGTGTTTTGGCTAACCTATGTGCTACTCTTAGAAAAGCAACAAATGCACCACTTTAAAAGATTTTATCTGTTGGGTGTGTTTGCCTTTGCTTTAATAATTCCGCAGCTTACCATTGTTGAATATATAGAACCTACTATTCAAGATTTTGAAATTACAACTGCATTTATTCCCATAGCAGCAGAAGTTATACCTCAACCCGTTGAGACCTCACCTGTACTTACTTTAGAAACTATTCTTTGGTCTATCTACATACTTGGAGCAACACTATTTGCAATTCGTTTTGCGGTTAACCTTTTTAAACTATACAGACAAATTGCAACAAACGACAAGCAACGTAACCATAGTGTTATCTATGTATTATTAAAAACATATCGTATACCACATTCCTTCTTTAAATACATTTTTGTTAACAAGCAACAATTTATAAACAACCAAATACCTGAAGAAGTTAGACTACACGAAGAGGCGCACGCCAAGCAATGGCACAGCTTAGATATTTTGTTGCTAGAACTGTTTCAAATTGTCTTTTGGTTTCATCCGTTGGTGTACATTTTAAAACATCATGTAAAACTAAATCACGAGTTTTTAGCAGATGACGCTGTATTGCAGCAAGGTGTTACTACTAAAAGTTATCAGAATATATTATTACAATTTTCATCAAACACTCACAATCATCAATTAGCGAGTGCCATCAATTATTCATCATTCAAAAAACGATTTACAGTTATGAAAACACAAACCTCCAAAACCCGAATTTGGTTAAGTACCTTATTGGTATTACCAATTTTAGCTATTCTTTTTTACAGCTTTGCTGAACGCGAATACGTTGAAAAAGACAAAACAGAAAACCCTATATCTGAAACTAACTCATTTTTAGTTTTTGTAGAAAAAACCGGTAACACTTTAGAGCTTAGATGCGAAAACGGCTGTCGATGGAGTCATTTAGTACTTGAGCCTAACTCAAAACCTTACATCATTAATGACTTTGGCTTCTCTGAAGGCAACACTTTAGATACCGATAAGTTTGCATTTTCTATTGAGCCTAATCAATCTGGTGTAACCCTCAGTGGATTGAAAGGTACAGCTTGGGTTGATTTGGCATTTTCTTTACCAAAAAACCAAAAACAAGCTGTTAATCAATTGGGCATGACCAATGAAACAGTTCCTGACCTAGAACGAATTAGTGAGGACTTACAAAAGAAAGCAGAAGAAAATTATTATAAAAATCAATTTTTTGTAGTAAAAGACAAGCAAGGTCGTAAAGTAAGTAAACGATTTTTTGAATTAGATTATAATAACAAAATTAAGTGGGTATATGCCAATGAGATTCCTTATCATAGAATTGATGTTACAGAAGCACATTTTGAAGAAGCTAAAAACTCAAAAAACTACATTATTAAAGTCGATGGAAACTATATATCTAAAGACGACTTAAAAAAATACAAAGCATCAGACTTTATAACATTTTCTTACACACCAATTTCAGAATTAGCAGAAATGAAAGAACACTCTGTTCTAAACTTAGTAACACCAGATGCCTATAATTTATTTGTTAGATTAATGATAAGTCATTATATACAAACATTAGAAGATTATGAAAATGAAATAACATTATCTGAAAACAAAAGAAAAATAAATTCTAAAGAGTTAGTAAGAACCTACGAATTTCTATACTACAATTACAAAAAGTTCACGCCAGAAATTATTAAGCGTAATCAATTAATTCCTCCAACACCAATAGCGTCAAAAGAAAATGACTGGCAACAATTTGAAGATATTTTAGAGCAAAAAGAGCTAACTGCTTCAGAAATATCTGAATACAATGCTTGGGCTAAAAATATAAACGCAAAAAGTAAAAAGCTCTCAAATGATGCTACATGGTATCCACCTACTGACGAGCAAGACTTAATAAAATTTACAGAAATTTATAAAAGAATGTCTCAACATCAGAAAAATGAAGCTGTTGAATTTCCTTTTCCTAATCTTGATGCGAAACCTAACAAACAACAAAAAGCGTCAAAACAACAGATAGCAGAATACAATGCTTGGGCTAAAAAGATGACTAAAGCCATTGAAAAATCTGGTTTAGGTAATTATAAAGGAGATGAGTATCCATTTTTTGATTTTAAAGAATATCAGAAATATGAAAAGATATATATAGGACTAATGACTCCTGAACAAAGAGAAAAGGCAGAATCATTTCCTAAATTACTTCCACCTCCTCCACCGCCTCCTCCTACTCCAGAAACTCCAACAGTAAAAAAGGGAGATGGTGAAATTCCGCCACCTCCACCACCTCCACCTGCTCCAGAACTTCCTAAGAAATCTTCTAAAGGTGGTCCTAATGCTAGTGGAGTTTCTCAAACCAATAAAATTCAACCTATTGAAATCTATATTGATGGTAAGAATAATATTCAATTTAACGGAAAGGAAGTTGAAGTAACTAACATTAATAATAAAGTAAAAAAACTCAACAAACATTTATCTACAGAAGAGCATAGAAAATATGTTATGGCTTCAATTGCTATTGAAAAGAATAAAAGTGCAGATTTAGCAAAGTCTATTCAATCTAAACTCAAAGAGGCAAATGTTTGGTCTACATGTATATATTATAATGAAAGTATTGCTAAATCTAACCTACCAAAAAGATCATTAAACTTATACGCTGGATTAACCGTTGAAGAAGCCAAAGCCAAGGAAAGGAAAATTTTCAGTAATACTGGAGACACTGAAAAAAAGATAGATAGTATTAACAATTCTAATGGTCCGTGGAAAGTAAGCTATGGCACAGCGTCTTATGAATTTATAGATGATGATGGTAATAGTAGTGGTAAAGTTAATTTAGTGTCAGCGTCATTAGATAAATCAAACAAAACACCAGTAATATACGTCAATGAAAAGGAACCTATAAAAGGTCATATAGCTTTAACAAAAGAAGAGCTAAAAAAATTAAATCTAACCTTATCTGAAGGAAATGTTAAGAATTTCAAACTAAAAATACCAGGAATAAAAACCGACTTTATAAAAGGGAACACAATTTCAGTAACTAGCATTAAAAATCTTAAAAACTTTGAAGAAGGCATGATTACAGTATTTGACATTAAAGACGAAAAAGAAAATCGACTTCCCCCTATAATCATTCAATTAAAGAAATAGATTTCATGTAAGAGCCTCGAACTTCGAGGCTTTTTTATCTCAAAAATGTAACAAAATCAAAGTTTTAGCGTTCTAATAAACACTGAAAGTAGTTCAGTGTTACAAATCATCAATCAATCAAAACAAACAGTTATGTTAAAACAATTCTTTATCCTATGTTCGGGAGCAGACACCAATATTCTAGAAAACTGCTCTAATGGCGAGCAAAACAAATATGCTGGCATTGGTGCTACTGTGTTTTTCACAGCATTAATGGCAACTATTGCAGCGAGCTATGCACTCTACACCGTTTTTGACAATTTATACACATCTATTTTTTTCGGAATCATTTGGGGTTTACTCATATTTAATTTAGATCGTTACATCGTTTCTACCATAAAAAAGCGCGATAATGTTCTGGATGAAATCCTACAAGCTACACCACGAATTTTTCTGGCTGTGATAATTGCTGTAGTCATTTCAAAACCTTTAGAACTTAAGATTTTTGAAAAGGAGATCAATCAAGTACTATTAGAACAGAAAAATGATTTAACACTTGCCAATCAAAACCAAATTGCGCAACAATTCAATCCTAAAATAGCAGAATTAGAAGGTCAGATTTTAGGCTTACAAAATGAAATAGATGTTAAAGAAACTGAAGTCAACGCACTTTATGACACCTATATCACAGAAGCCGAAGGGACATCTGGCACTATGAAGCTTGGCAAAGGACCCGTTTACAAAGAAAAACACGAGAAACACGATGCCGCTTTAGCAGAGTTACAACAACTAAAAACCGACAACAAAGTAAAAATTACAACTTTAGAGAATGAAATTATCGTTTTACAAGGCGATTATAAAGCCAACGTTACAGCATCGCAACCTATTATTGATAATTTTGATGGCTTAATGGCTAGAGTCAATGCCTTAGGTAAATTGCCATGGTTACCTTCTTTCTTTATCTTCTTGTTGTTTCTTGCTATTGAAACTTCACCTATTATCGCAAAACTTTTATCACCAAAAGGCGAGTACGACTACAAACTAGAAGATCAAGAAACCGTCATTAAATCCTGGGTTAGCCAACAAGTTGCAGAACGTCAACTACTTGTTAAAACAGATAATGACATTAATAATAAAGTGTATACAGAAATTGCAGATGAAGAAGAGGTTATGAACTACAAACGTAAAAAAGCTAGAGAGTTGATGCAACATCAAGCTGATGCATTTTTAAAGAAGCAAAAGGGAGTGCTTTAAAAACACTCTTATGTAGATTTACTTGTAAATCATTACTTTTAGGAAAACCTAAAACCCTATTTGTAATGAAATTTATCTATTTTGTACTAGCGCTTTTACTTTTTAATTGCAGTAATAATCAAGAACAACAAAAAGTCAATTTAGAAAGAGATAAAGCAGAAATTTTAGATGTACTAAACACTCAGGAAAAGGCATGGAATAATCATGACTTAAAAGGCTTTATGGATGGCTACTGGAGGAACGACTCTTTAAAATTCTATGGTAGCAGAGGATTAACTTACGGTTGGGAGAACACATTAAACAATTACAAAAAGGGGTATCCCACCAAAGCTGAAAGTGGCACATTAAAGTTTATTATTAATGATATTTCAAAAATCGAAGGAGATAATTACTGGGTAATGGGTGAATATCATCTAAAACGAGATGCTGGCAATGCAAATGGCATTTTCATTATCATCTTTAAAAAAATAAACGGCGCGTGGAAAATTATTGCAGATATGTCTTGCTAAATAAAAAGTGCTCACAAGTCGCTTATCTGTCACCATAAACGCACCAGAGAGCACTTCTGTAAATATATCTTAATCTCGCGGTTTACGCAGCCACAATTGAACCTGCAGATACCTGTATGGTTGCTGACTCTTCAGACTTAAAGTGATCATATAGCTCTTTACAACCTAAACCGACTATAGATAGCTTTTTCGATTTTGTAATAGACTCATTATGCAATCTGGCCAAGGCCATTACACCAGCCCTATCAATACTTTCCACACTTTCAATATCAAGTAAGACATTATCAAGTCTATCAAAAATATTAGCAAAATGCGAATTAAATGTTTTAAGACTTAATTTGTTTAATGTCCCTTTAATGTGAAAACGGTTGTTGTAATTGGTAATTTGTAAATCCATAATAAATAATGTTAAATCATTAATAATAAATTAGGGCTATTAATCTGTAAATCTGGTGCTATTAATTCTTAAGGGATGACTCTAATATCTGACTATATATTCTCTACTCACCAGAAATTCGACAAATGGTGTTTTTGCTTAGATAATTTGAAATTGCATGTCTTTTTTTTCGATAAACAACACATTTACAAACATATAGATTGTAAGAAAAATAACTACTTAATCTTTAGTTTTGAGTAGTGCTCCTTAAAGTCTACAGGCTTATAAATTATCTTAGCAGAAACAGGATATTTTTGGAGTAATGTTTCAGGACGCCTAGGTCGTTTTTCAAAACCACCACCACAGTTTGGACAGATATGATGTAAAAGCTCTACACAATCTTTACAAAAGGTACATTCAAAAGTGCAAATCATAGCCTCATTAGAGTTATACGGCAACTTTTTGTTACAATTTTCGCAACTTGGTCTTATTTGCAACATTTTGGTTTTTATATTGAATAAAATAAATAAGGAATTTACCTTTACGTCATGAAATATAAATATAAGGTAATATTAATGGTTATTCTTGCCGGAATAACACTATTTGGATTAATAACTGGACGTTATTTATTTTTAGTTTTTATGATACCATTGAGTTTTGACTTTTTCAATAAAAAAAAAAAAGATTAAATCTTTTTAACGTACTGGGTAATAATGACGATTTGCTGACCATCTACTTTGCCTTCTATATACTCGGCATTTTCATGATCTAATCTAATATTTCTAACAGCAGTTCCTTGTTTGGCTACCATGCTAGAGCCTTTAACTTTGAGATCTTTGATAAGCACAACTGAATCGCCATGCTCTAAAACCACACCATTAACATCGCGATGCGTAATTTTATTTTCATCATCCACTCCATCACCCGATGCTTTTGCTATTTCTAACAATTCATCTTCAATGTAAAACATATTGAGTAAATCTTGTGTCCAGTCTGCATCAATTCTGTGAAGCATTCTCCAAGCCATGATTTTAACAGCATCATGCTCGCTCCACATACTATCATTAAGACATCTCCAATGGTTCGCATCAATTTTATGAGCATCGTTCATCTGTTCTATACAAGTTTCTGAAGCATACAAAGCCATATCTTTGGCATCAGGAACAATATAAACCGCTAATTTTTCTGTATCACCACTTAGCTCACAACGATTTCCACTTCGCTTTTGAAGTTCTCTTTCTAAACTCATCAAAATTTAATTTTAAAGATGAGCAAATATAGAATTATAAGGCTACTAAATAGCTACTTTTTTATTTAGCGAGTCTTCTTCTCTTACGTATACATCTAAAATTTATATTTACAATTTTCGATGAGACTTTGATTTTAACGTAATAGCCATTGTACAAATTCTTCATTAAAACTGATCTCAATGTTATTACGCTTGCTCTTATTTCGAACTCTTAATAGACACTATGCGACATAATTGGTACTTGGGCTGCCACAAAGTTCCTCACAAACATTACCAGTAATTAAAAGTGATTGACTTTCTTTTTTAGAATAATTAGATAATTTCTTTAAAACTGAAAAACCTGTTGAATCTATTTCCGTAAGTTCGTTAATGTTTATTACCACATTATCACAGTATAGTAAAAGTAATTCTATGTGGTTTTTCAATAGTTTTGCAGTCTCGGCATTAAGTGAGCCTTTCACCGTAAAAACACCGTTATTTTCCATAATTTTTAATGCCATAACAAGTCATTTTTTGAGTTAATTTCGGTGTAAAATTATATTGTAATCGCTCAGTTCTCTAGAATATTCTGCGATAACACCTACTCCTTAGGTGGTTTACTTTTTACTATCGACGAGCCGTAAAGTTGTTTCCAAATTTATTTTTTTTAAACTTTCTGAAACAGAAAACAAGCTTTGATAATACGTCTGCCTAATTTTTTGATTAGCCATTTCGCGTTGGTTAAATTCTATAATAGGCTTGTAATATTCTATAAACGCTTTTAATTCTTCTAAAATTTCAAAAGTATTTAACCCTACAATATACCCTACATACTTTAAGTTATTATGATTGTACAAATACCTTGCGCCAGCTTTGACTGAAGCTGTATTAGATTTTTTACGTTTATTATTTACAACTGTTGTATTTTCGTTTTGATGCCCTATTTCTGAAAGAATTTCAAAAACCTGATCGCTACTATTATTGCACACCAAACACATCTTAACATCTTTAAGTTTATTAATTGATGAGATAAAATTGCTCTTCAGCGCTTCATTTTTAAAATCATTAAACACTATAATGAGGCCTACATACATAATCCTGAAAATTTATCTTTAATTTTTAATTAAGCGGCTCTTTTTGCGCGTTCCCAATTCACAGATTGCGTATTATTCATAAATCTGAAGAAACCTAGAACCACCGATAAATTCATAATAAAGAAGTAATACGGCACAAATAACACTTTTATTCTTGTGGCATTATGTTCTAACAACCAACCTAATAAAGCCGACAAATACATTGCTATTTGCAACCAAAAGAACACTGTGTAAAATTGAAAATTATTGAGTCCTTCATTGAAAGCTAAACCTGCTGAAACCGGTATTAATAATAGCAAGCTTAAAGGTGTTATCGTCCAACGTAATACGCGATGCGATATGTATTGAAATGACAATAATCCGTATTTAAAAACATTAAGTAACGAACGCAATCTGATTACTGATTGAATGCCACCTGCTGAAATCCTAATTTTTCGTTTTAATTCTTCTTTTACATTAGCCGAAGCAGTTTCAATAGCATAGGCTTCTGGGTTATATTGAATAGTATACCCTTTTTGTGCAACTCTTAATGAGATAATAAAATCATCCAAAAGCGTATCTTGCTCTACTTCATTATACAACGCAGTTCTTATAGCAAATAATTCACCCGCAGCACCAACTGCTGAATACAATTCTGCATCCCATTTTTTTAAGGTAGATTCATACTTCCAATACAAACCTTCGCCTGCGCCTGCTGCTGCATCACTATCCTTATTTACAATACGCTTTTCACCAGAAACACAACCTACTTTCTCATCGTTAAAACAGTTTACAATGTGCATAATTGAGTCTTCGCCAAGGTTGGTATTTGCATCACTAAAAATCACAATTGGTGTTTTTATATGTGGCATCACTCGGTTCATCGCATTTATTTTTCCTTTTCTTTCATCTTTATGGAACAACTGTACATTCTCGTAGTTTTCTAAAAGTGAATGTGTACCATCGTTAGAGCCATCGGTTACCCAAACTATGTTTAATTTATCTTTTGGATAATTAAGGTTCTGCGTGTTTTTCATCTTTTGAAACACATAATCTTTTTCGTTGTACGCAGGAATTAAAAGCGAAACTTCTGGCAATTCTTCAACAGTATTGACACTGGCTTTTTTTGAAAATAATCGCTTGATTTTCACCATTACATACAAGATAATGCCATAACCTACATAGGTGTAAAAAATGATCAATAGTAAAATCCAGAATAGTATTTTTAGAGTTTCCATAACGTTGATTTTTGAGTAAAATTAGCTGACTTTTTGCGGTGACTTTTTAATATTCTTTAATGCGACTTTCAGCTTAGATTAATGGCCATTTAGTGTCGGTAGACTGCTTTTTAAGTTGGCTTAATTATTTGTGATTTACCTTTTCCCAAGTTTTAGTTTCAAAATTATATTGCTTTAAAACCCTTGCCGGATTACCAGCAGCAACAGCATATTGAGGAATATCTTTAGTCACAACGCTACCTGCTGCAACTATAGAATGTTTGCCAATGGTAACACCTGGAACTATCACTACGTTTGCACCAATCCAAGATTCGTTTTCTATAACAATAGGTTTTGTAGATACACCTTGCTCGTGAATTGGACTATCAATTTCAGCATAGTTATGATTTAAACCAGACAGCACTACGTTTTGCGCCAACCTTACATCATCACCAATTTTTACAGGACCAATAATGGTATTGCTTAATCCAACACGCGATCTATCACCAATAATTACATCGCCTACGCCATTGTTTACAGCTGAAAAATCCTCAATGGTAGATGCTTCGCCAAGCGTAAATTTATTCCAAGGAACAACGTCTAATCTGGTACGTTTTCTTATGCACGATTTTTTTCCTCTTTTATGAATAAATGGATTAACAAACCATTTAATCCATAATCTTGGTCGTGCTTGATCTGGAATTAAAATTGACCAATGTGCTAATTGTTTAAGTGTAGTATTCGATTTTATTTTTGCTGCTAATTCCATAATTATATGCTTTTTAAAGTTGCTTCCATTGCCATATAAATATCCTTTACACTGTTTGTCCAGGTATGTTTGTTGGCAAATTCAATGTGCTGTTTTGCTTTGGTGGCAGAGTGTTCTGTTAAAGCTTTTTCGATTAGTGTTACGTAATCGTCCTTAGTTTCCCCTAAATAGGTGAAGTCTTTAAACATCTGCATTGCTTTGGTTTTTGTTGCTACTACTGGTTTTCCCATCGCTAGATATTCATCTATTTTTCTTGGGTAATTTCCAATGGTAATTTCGTTAACGACTTGCGGATTTATAGCTACATCAAACCCTTTGATATATGACGCCAATTGATCTGCTGGTTTGTTGCCAAAAAAGTGAACATTTTGTAATTGATGCAAGCTAGATTGCTTAAAGTTTTCATCCTCTGGCCCAACTAAAACAATGTTCCAGTCTTGTCTTTGTTTTGCGATAAATGCTATCAATTCTATATCTAATCGCAATGTGGTCAATGAACCTACGTAGCCAATTACTGGTCCGCTAATGGTTTTAAATTCTTCTGGAATAGGAATATTTCCTTCGGAATCATCAAACATTGTAACATCACAACCTTGGCCAACCATTATGCTATTTTGGTTATATTTTGAAGTGTAGTCTACATAATACTCTGAGTTGTTAACCACAACATCTGCGCTTGCTATCACTTTTGGTTCTAGCTGCTCACCGTGTTTTTTCCAGTAAGGCACTTTTACCAAATTGTCTCTTACATAATACGTATATAATTCTGGTTGTAAATAGTCTTTTAAATGGAGCCCTAAAAGCATCGAACTATCATTAAATAACAGCACATCTTTAAAACCTAAACGACTTACAGCTTTTTTAATATCATCTGCAAAACGTTTTGTATTGCGTTTGTTTAAGGTATTATAAAGCTGATGATTTGGCACCCAATTAATCGACTCGATTAATGTTTTTGGATATAAGTTCCATAAGTTTTCATCTATTTTTTCAATATCAGACTGCTGTCCTTTTGAGATTTTTATACGTTTTTGAATGCTTTCTTTATGCTTTTGCTTGTATCTCGTAATTCTGTCTAAAGGTGGATTGACGTAAAGCACGCGATTATCTTTTGCAAATTCTGTTGCAATATTTTTACAATTGCTACCAATTTCGATATCCCAAGGTTGAATGCCGACAATAATTATATCTCTTCCTTTTATCATAATTCCTAAATGTTTTTGTGGTTAAATTGTTGATAGATGTTTAACACTTTTTTTGCTGCATTTTCCCAAGAAAATGATTGGTATTGCTTCAATCCTTTTTCAACCAATTCATTTTTAAAAATTTTGTTTGATTGAATTTTTTGAATTGCTTCAAAAATCGCTTTCTCATTATTTGGATCTACCAACAACGCTGCATCGCCAGCAACTTCTGGCATTGAAGATGTGTTTGAAGTAATTACAGGAACGCCACAAGCCATAGCTTCTATAATCGGTATTCCAAAACCTTCACGCAATGATGGAAATAAAAACACTTCTGAAAGGTTAAATATTACTGGTAAATCTTCATCTGAAACATATCCGGTTAATACAATTTTATCTGCTAATTCATTTTCTAAATCAAAATTTTTTAAAATGATGCTCAGTTTTGTGTTATCAAGACCTACTAAAACAAGTTTTGTGTCTTTAGATAAAGTATTGACATACCTATTAAATGCTTTTAAAACTCGTGCTGTATTTTTCCTTGGATCTGTATTTCCTATATGTAGCAAAAACTGATTTGGAAGGTTGTATTTTTTTCTAACATTATCTTTTTTAGACGCACTAATTTCAGTTGTAAAACTTGCATTTACACCATTATGAACGGTTTGTATTTTTGAATCATCCAAACCGCAAACATTAGAAATATTCTGCTTTTCAAAATTTGAAACCGTTATTATTTGGTGGCTTTTGTTTACAACAGCATCTACAATTAAACGTCTGTATAGGTTTCCTATTTTTTGGTACCACGATGCACTAGTGGTCAGTTGGCTAAGTATACTGCCTTCTTTAAAAATAACATCGTGAAGTGTTGTGATTAATGGAATTTTCGCATTTAATGGCGCTGTATTGCTTGTGCAATGCAACACATCGCAGTTATAAGATTTTACCACTTTTGGCAGTTTAACCTGTTCCCAAATAGGATACAATCCGCCTTCAATTTCAACAATTTTAAAGTTTTCAGTTTCTTCAATTGCGGTATGGTCTTCATCTGGTTTTACAAAAATGAAATACTGATTTTCTTTATCCAACACTTGCAAATTCTTAATTAACTCAAGTGCTACTCTGTCCATTCCGTGTTTATGCGGTCTAAATAATCGCTGTGCCTCTATACCAATTCTCATCATCTTAACTTTTAATTACACCGTGCGATGTGTGAATAAATTTGGTGTTTGCACCTTTTAAGTTGAACAACAAACGAAACATTCTAAAAAACGCTGAAGGCATAGAAATCATAGCTTTTAGCGTTGCCGAATTATAAAAAGATGTTGGAAGCGCTAATACAAATGCAGCTACTAAAAGTCCAAAATTGATTAACCAAAACTGACTAGAAACAAATGTTGTGATACCAAGACCGAAATCTAAAACACAATAGATAAGTGTTGAAATTGTTGTAATTCCTAAAAGCAAAATTCTTGGTGGCACAACCATTTGGAACACTTTATCAAAGAAGTTTATATTGCCTTTTAAAAGAGCTTTAAATCCTAATTTATAGTTACGTTTTAAGTATATAAATTGTGTTGCCAACCAACGTTTTCTTTGTTTAGAAAAATCTGAAGATTTTTGAACTTTTTCATCTAAAACCACTGTATCTTGAAGATACTCTATGGTGATGTTTTGTTTAGCAAATTCAAACTCTAATTCTTTATCAAAACCACCAACAGCTTTTACAGTTTTCATAATAGATTTGAATAAACTATACTCAAATCCCATACCCGACCCGATTAATCCAGACGATAAGCCCAATGCACTGTGACCTCTTCTGTAAATGTGATTGTTTATTTCTTCACTAGCTGCATCTAAAATGGCAAATGACGTATTTAGATTTTTAGCTTTTCTATGTGCTTGCACCACTTTATAACCTTTGTTAAATGCTGTATTCATTTTGGTTAAAAAATGGGGTTCCATAATGTTATCCGCATCAAGTACTATGGCATAATCATACGTTTTTGGCAAGCCATTCATTGCAGCATTTAAAGCTTTGGCTTTGGTACTGTTTTCAAAACTTACTTCAACTACTTTAAGTGGTAATTCTTTTAAATTATTTAGGGTTTCATTTTGTAATGAATCTGCAATGACAATGACATCAAAAAAGCTTGGTGGATACTGTTGGAACAAGGCTTTTTTAGCCACATCAACAATCACTGAATCTTCTTTATACGCTGGTATAAACACTGCTATTTTATTAAGTTTATCGTAAGTGACTTGTTTAAGTTTTTTATAAAAATGTCCTGCGATAGCAAACACCAAAACATACAAGCACGATATAGCGAAATAGATTACCAAAGCAACTTCTAAAGTCTGTAAAATGTAGCTAAATATTTGGTTGAGAATTTCCATTGGTTTTGACTTTAATTGGTTGAATAATTAGTTAGATTTTAGTGATAATTCTCTGCTTTTCAGCTTTTGGAATAGTGCTCTTAATTGCAATGCTGTTTCTCTTAAAAACGGAAGATATTTTCCGCTTTTGATGTTGTAAGTCAAAGATTCTGACTCATAAATCATTTTGAAGTTTTCAGTACAAAAAACAGGCTTTTTGGTTAACTTATTAATTTCAATTGCTTGTTTTAAATCACTTTCTACAAACAGATTGTATTTACTGTTTTTAAAGGTGTTTGCCTTGTGGCTTCCATGACAATTAGCTTTTTGTCTTGCTTTCATATCTGGCAAGTCCAACATCACTAATTTATCGTATTTAATACCGTGATTTTTTAACCAAGTTTCGGTTTCTGCTCTGTACTTTTCTAATCTTGAAGTCACTAAAGTCCCAATTTTACTACCAGGAATGTATAATGGTGCAGCATTCAATAAAAACGAAACATATTTTGGTCCATCATCATTCTGTTCCTTTGTTGGATCTACACAAAGCACACCATCAATATCAAAACACGCTTTATCTAAAGTTGAATGGTTAAAAATATTCCATTGAAAATAACGTGGTGTCGCAACCGTTTCTAAAGCAATATCTACCGCTTTTTCTTTTTCTGGTGATGCATAAACCACACAATATTTAAAATTGAATGTTACGTTTAAATGCTCTAAACTTTTTTTACATTCTGCCAACGCAGCACCTGAAGCAATACTATCATCTACTACCAAAATATTTTTATATTCTGAAGTTTCAAAAAATTGCTTTCTTGCACCAGCTTTATATACAAAACCTTTAATAAAAGAGTGAATATCTGTATAAGGTAAATTAAGGTAAAGCGCCAATAAATTAGCTGGTAACATGCCACTTCTTGGTACGCCAACCACCAAATCGATATCTCTCGGAATAACGTGAAGTTTCCTTAATATTGTTTCATTTAAATCGTTAATACTTCTATAATTCATCACTTAAAATTTTATGCGTTTGTTAAACTTTTCTTTTTATCTAATTGCGGTGAAATAAACATAAACACCATAGTTACGTACATAAGAATACCTGATGGCATTTGTCCAAATACACCATTTCCGTAAGATGCCATCATTATACCTGCCATGCCACAGGTAAGCGCTGTAATCTGGACTTTTAAATTATTATCTTTTATTTTGAACATCACACTTCTGGCACCAGAAATGAGAATAAAAAACAGCATAAACAAGTAATACACTAAGCCTACTGCGCCAGTATCTGCCCAAATCATCACGTACCAACTATCTGTTGCTGTATTGGCCAAAAAACTGTGTGGCGTAAAGCGTTGTCCCCAATTTCCTGTTGCACCTAGTCCGCCACCAAAAGGTCTTGAAGCCAAATAACCTTTAAGTTTTCTTTGATTAGCCAAACGTACTTGTAGCGATGCTTCGTTAGGATCAAAAGCTGTTCGCATTCTTCTAATTTCAGCATTACCTTGCCCAATAGTTGTATGCGCAAAAAACACATAAACACCAATGCCTAAAATGGCACCCAAGACAAGAACTTTAATGTTTTTTCGAAGAATTAAAAACATAAAACCACCTAGAGCAGGCACAGCAATAGCGCCTCGTGTTCCAGAGATAAGCATCCCTAAAAAACCAGCCATTGCTACGCCAATAAAAAATGCTCTAAGTTTAAAACTTGTCTTTTTGAATACTGCCAAAATGCCAAACACAACGCCTGCGTGCGCTTGTGAAGCACCATATTGTCCTGCATCTGAATAGAATGAAAACACTCTAAGCTTGCCAAAAAGCACGTGTGTTTCTGCACCACCTTGATCTAGCCAACGCTGCTCAAAAGGGTCTACACCAAAATAGAATTGCTGCAGGCCTTTTAAAGTTCCTATTACCGAAAGAATGCCCCAAATAATGAAGAAATTATCTAAATCTTTCTGTTTATTAAAGAGCATAAACAGCAACGGAATGGCCAAAAATTGATATAAAGCAACACCTCGCATTGCATAAAACCAGGCTTCTCTACTTAACACTTCTGGGTTGCCTAATTCTAAAAACACATAAGCCATCCATATGCTAACAACTAGAGTTAAGCTAGATTTTGCCTTAATCCACGGTAATTTTATTGCAAATCCTTTAAAAAATAAAGCCACATAAATAAGTACAAGAACAGCGTCTATAGTTAATCCCCAAGGTGCTACAACGTATCTAGCTGCACCTGTAACAAAAAAGCCTAAAATGATAAGTAGATAAATACCAACTTTAGGTGTTTTAAATACAGTGTAAACCAAAGCTGTTACAAACAATAAGCCCATACATAAAGTAAATCCTAAAACCTCGGTCTTTATAATAATAAGCCCTAAAACGCTTAATAACCCAACCACTGTAATTACGGTATTTAGGTTTGTAATACGCATAGAACCAGAATTAGTTTCAAAGGGATTTGTATGATTTTTTATGGTGTTCATTTTATGTTTTAAAAAAACTAGCTTACTGCTTGTTTTACACTGCAAACATAGCTTTAAGACAGAGAGAATTCTGTTAGATTTCGATGGGTGAACGTTAAGTGTAGACGAATAGAAACCTAATATTGACGAAGCCGTTTTAACGTTTATAACTTTGAGTTTTACCTATAAAAAAAGCTACAACTTTTATAGTGTAGCTTATAGCATTGCTATTAATCTCAACTTTTATAAATCAGGATATCTTCTTCTAAATTGCTTAGATTTAAACCATAAATTCTTGTAAAACAAATTGGCACTTTTGAAAATTTCGACTACAGAAACTTTAATGTTTTTATTGAGAAAATAGGCACCAACCACAATACCAACGGTTGTAAAAACCAGTGTTGATACGGCGACCATTTCAATAGAATGAAATACGTAAATTGATACCAAATCACCTATAATATTTGCCACCAACATAACAAGCACCTTTATAGCGTTTATATTAGGTTTGTTAATGCTATCAAGACCAATTCCTGTCATTCTATCGATTGGTAATAACACACCATATATGGATAGTATTTTTACAATTGAAACGATGTTTATTCCTGTAATGGTTTCATCTAAATATTGTGTTCCTGAAATGAGAATTACAAATTCTTTAGCAAAAATAAAAGTGACTAGCGACACTGCAAAAAACAAATAGGTTATGGCGCCAGAATACACATTAAAGAGTTCTTTAACCTGATGAGGTTTTCCTTCCAAACTCGCTTTTGACATTTTTGGAAATGCTGTTGCGGTAAAACTTCGCAACGGTATTTGCTGTATTTCAGTCAACTTTAAAGGAATACTAAACAAAGCTACAGCCGTACTACCAAAAGGACTAATACTTATAATTAAAATGTCTGCGTTGCGCAATAAATTTGTACCAATTAGTGTGAATGTGCTATACTTTCCAAAATTGAGCAGTGTATTTAAAGTGGCTTTATTTGCTTTTTTATATAGTAATAAACCATCCCAAGATTTTCTAATACATACCAAAGACGTTAAGGTGTTAATTACTAAAAAAACAATTGTAATTTCTAAAATTGAACGTTTTAAAACCAGTGTATTTACCACCAAAAAACTAAAAAACAACCCACTACTTAAGGCTTTAATAAAAAGGATGTTATTATATTTCATTTTAGCCTGTTGTACTACAAGCGCATTGTTTAGCGGTAAATTTAAAAACGCCAAAACAGGATACCAATTAAAAAATAACGCATAAGACGACCCATTAATCGCATTGCTAAATATTAGTTTTATTGTAATTAATAAGGTTGCTATTATCAATGTGGCAAAAACACTAATAACAACATTTGCACCAATAAATCTTTCTTTGTTTTGATCTGTAGCACCAGATAAAAATCTAACCAATCCATTGTTGGTAATACCGTAGCGTAGCATTTCTACTAATGATCCACCAGAGATAAACAGTACCCATTGTGCAAATTCTTCGGTGTCTAAACGTCTTGCCAACAGTGCAAATCCGCCAAAACCGAGTAATGCGATAACTAGGTTTCCTGACAAGGATAAAAAGTTATCTTCTCTAATTAGTCTATGTATTAGTTTTTTCATTCTTAAATATGGTTGCTAGTGAAAAACTGAAAACGGAACATATTTTTTATTCTAACTCTAGTTTTTGATCGTTGTTTAGGTAATTCACCTAAAACCGTTTCAACTTCTTTAATATCTACACCGTTGATGATGAATTTAATCTTCTCACCTACTAATCCTTTTACGTGGTCTAGAATATTATGGTCTGCTTTTGTCCATAAACGGTTAGAGCGACAAACTAGTAATGCCAAATCTGAATTTGCTATTAATTCTGATGGGTAATTAAACTCGATTAAGTTTGGTAATTCTATTAAAATATAATCTGTGTTTTGGTTGTTTTTTTCTGATACTTCAAAGCTTAATTCATCATAATTTTTAACATCTCTATAAGCTATACTTTTGTTATAAACATAGTATTCTGAAGCACTTAAACCAGCTGTTGTTTGTGATAAGAACGGATGATTATAATCTATTCTCGGATCTTGATACCCTAAAAATTTATACAACCAAGGTGATTTAGAAACACTTGTTTTAGACTTATCTTCATTTGAATGATTTAATACTAAAACTGAGTATCCAGAAGCTTTTAATCGTTTAGCAATATTTGCGGTAATCACACTTTTACCTTCGTTACTTTTGGTACTAAAAACCGTAATAATTTTTGGTGTTTTGGTATTATTTTGCGCCTTAAAATTTTGATGAAAATTTTGCATCACAAAATCCATTAATCGGTCTTGCATTTTTACCAAATCTAAATGAGGTTTTGCTCTAAAAAGCTTTGGCAACATACCAATTGATGGGATTTGTAATTTTTCTGAAGCCTTTTGCTCATTTTTTAAGGTATCATCAAAAAATTCCATAAACAAAATGGTAGCCAGTATTATAATTCCGGTGATAAAAACTATGGCTATAATAATGATTTTTCGTTTTGACGGCATTGGCTTTAACGGATAAAAAGGCGGATCTACAGCAGTTAAATTACTAGACAATTGTGCATCTTGAAACTTTAGTTTTGCCAAATTAAGTCCATGTAAAATCTCTAAATATTCTTGTTCTGCCACATTAATTTCGCGTTCTATACGCTTAAGGTTGGCACCAGCTGGTGCGTAGGTAGCAAATTGTTTTTCAATAGCTTTGTTTTGTTGATTCATCACAGAAAGTTTTGCTTTTAAATCTTCACTTTCTACTGTTTTGTCTACCCAATCTGGCAAAACTTTTTTAATAGGAACACCATCGGTTGAGTTTTGAAAAGTGTACAACTCATCTACATTAGTTTTAATTTCCTTTTGAAGTGCTTTTGCCTGCTTTTTAAGGTTTTCTAAATGTTGTTTTGATGTTTCGTTATTACTAGATTTTGCAGCATACATTCCTATTTTATAGTTAAGTTCGCCCAATTCTTTTTTGCTATCTACAATGGCATTATTTTTTTGTTGAATTAACTCTTGTATTGCCAACTTTTGTTCTAATCGCTGCGCAGAAGCCTCAGACCCTGCCAATTGCGCCATTCCTTTTTTGTAGGCCACATCCATATCTTCTTTAACAATAGCAACTGCTTTACTCTGTTCGTAATAGTTAATGATATTGTTATCTTGATTAAATTTTAGTAGCTTTTGCTCTATCGCTTTCAGCTTTTTTTCAGATTCTGAAAGTTGTGCTTCAAAATATTTTACCACGGTATCAGACCCATTTTCCTTTAAATCTTTATATTTTTTTGTACAAACATCAATGTATATTTTTAGGGTTTGTTGGCAAATACCAGGATCGTCAATTTCGTAGCTTAATTTTACCAAATCACTAGAAGAAATACGCTCAACCTTTACTTTAGAAATGGCTTCGAGCGAATAATGTGGATCATCAAAACTCAACAACGAATACACAAAATTAGAGTTGTCGCTGTTCATCAACTCGGTTAAGTATAAGACGGTTGTCTCGTAATCTAAATTTCCGTTTTCATCTAGGTTTTTATTAGTTGCCAAATAGCTTTTTAAATCTTCTGGAAGTATTTCCATCAATGCCTCATAAGATTCATCTGAAATAAATTTATGATTTGGTTTTCTTAGGGATAAATGCTGACTTAACAACCGTATAGCCACTTCTTCTTGCGTATCTCTAGATTTTATAACATTAATCAAGTTATCAAACGCATTGTTGGCTGCCAGATAATTAAATGTTTTGTCCATTTCTATAGACGAACCTGAAGCAATACCAGTGTACAACATTGTTTCTGAGTAGTAACTTCGTTTTGGATTAATGGTAAGCAATACGGCCAGCAACCCAAAAATTAAGGGTACAACTGTTAGAATAGTCTTGTGCTTTAGAATAAGTTTTATAAAATCAATTGGTTTCATCTTGCTGTGTTTAAGACATTAGTTGATTTGAATACCTGTATAGTTTTCTAGAAGTTTTTTAGCGAGAAGTAAGTTAGATTTCGCCTTTTCAAACTCAGTAGCAACACCAGCTGTGATGTCAGAAATTCTGATATACTCATAAATTTCTATTTGTCCGTTGGTAAACTCTTTTTTTGCCATTTCCATATTGACTTTAGCATCGCTAAGATTAATGGCCTGAATTTCTAATAATTGCTCTTTAAGAATTAAATCCTCGTAAAAGCGTATAACAGTTTCTCTAATCTCATACTCTTGGAATTTTACCAAATTTTCGGCTTGAGAAATTTCTGTTTTAGCTTGTTTGATTTCAGATTTTCTATTGAAAATATCAAATACAGGTATCTTAAGATATAACCCAACACCATAGTTAGTCTGTGTTGTAGCACTTGCCAACGTTACAACATCATTACCGCTAACGTTATTAGAGAAATTATTAAAATTACCATATCTGGTATCTGCCTGTATCCCAAAATTTCTGGTCCAGTTACGACGTTTAGATTTTAGGTTGGCCTTTTTTACTTCAATTTCATCTTTTCTATACCCTAACATGCCGTTATTTGCTAATGCAGAATCTATTAATACTTCGAGCTCTGGTATTAACAATTTAAACGATTCTGTTTGATTTGCATCTACGATAGAATCTTGAGCGAAAGCTAATTTGGCAGTCAACAAGAAAGTTAAAAGCACCTTAGATATCTTAAAAATCTGTTTCATAATTTTAAACATTTGTCTTTGTTAGACCAGTTGTAATTTGATACAAACTTACGTTACCGATAGGGCGAATTCTGTTATATTTCGATGGATGAACGGTAAGTATAGATGAGCAGGTAAGATGTTATGACTAAGTTATTTTAGACGTATTTAAATAAAAAAGCTACCATTTCAACACCATGAAATAGTAGCTATATAACAATAGTCAAATTAATAAAACTATACTGTACTTTTCTGAAATAATGCAGGTATGGTGCTAAGCAAAATTTTTATATCAAACCAAAATGAGTAGTTGTTACCTGTAAAATAATCAGCATATTTATTATCTAATGCTATTCGTTCCTCTTCAGACATATTGCCACCTTTCCCTCTAAGTTCTACTTGCCAAATTCCTGTAATTCCAGCAGGTGCTAAAAAGCGTTTAGACAGTTGGTCTTTGGTTAAGCACTCTGCCTCATAAACTGGCAATGGTCTATTACCTACTAAAGACATATCACCTTTTATGACGTTAATTAACTGCGGCAACTCATCTATACTTGTATTTCTTATAACCTTACCAATTTTTGTAATTCTTGGATCGTCTACAATTTTGATGAAACTAGATTTTTTGTTCTGAGCCACTTCTTTGCGATAATTATACATATAGTCGCAAACTTTCTCATTTTCAGCATATTTTAACGGTGAGCAATAATAACCTTCTGGCAATTTTGCACATTCAGGACACGGTTGGTCTTCTTTTAAATCTTCATTTTCAGTTAAAGTGTTGCTATACTGATTTTTTTTGGCGGCTAACTCTTTTAATAATTTATCTGAGCCTTCTTTCATAGAACGCAGCTTATAAAAATCAAAGGTTTTTCTACCAACACGTTTTGCAGTGTAGTAAACTTTCCCTTTAGATTCTAATCGAATAGCCAGAATAGTTACTAACAAAAATGGCGATAATACAATAAGTATTGATGAGGCTACTACAACATCAAAGATGCGTTTTGATAACGGAATTTTGTAAGATACTTTAGCGTTTATTTTGCCGTTCTCAACTTTAGTTTCAGAATTTTGTTTTGCTAAAACCTGGCATCTTTCAGTAATTTGTTTTTTAGACGTTGTTGTAAGTACAAAAAAGTCGTTTACACCAGCCTGAAATGCTTTTTTAAATACCGTTTGATTGTATTCCTTTACTAAAAGAATGAATGGAATTTTTGCGAGGTTTTCTTCTTTTAGCTTATTGTAGAAAAACAAGCCGTTGTTTCCGGTTAATTCGTAATCTGAAACTACAACATCTATTTTTGTGCTAGATTTAAGTATCTTGATAGCTTCTAACCCATTTCGTTTTACGATAACAGCTGTCTTTTTTTCTTCTTTTAACTGATTGATTAATTCTAAATCGTTTCCTACGTAAAGTACTTTCATAACTTGATGGTTTTGATTTTTTTTGAATGATTACAATTAATTACCAAGCACTTGCATAATGAATTGGATATAGATTTTTCTTTACAACCTCATCCAATTCTTCTGGGTTAAATGGTTTTGTTAGATAATCTTGGGCACCTAATTGGTAACATTTTACACGTTCTTTACTTTCGGCTTTACCAGAAAGCATTACAACTGGCGTATGTTTAGTGTAACCCCTTAATCTAAATTGTTTTAAAAACTCAAAGCCGTCCATATCTTCCATTTGAATATCGCTTATGACTAAATCTGGTAAATTTGCGTCTAACCAATTCAGAGCTTCTTTGGCTGAATATACTGAAACCACTTCGTAGTTATTTCCTAAAAAGAATTCTAAAAGCGTTGTCATTGTGAGCTCGTCATCAATAACTAATATTTTTTTCTTCATAATAATTTGATTGAAATTGATTATTTGATAAGTGCTTTGAAAAATGAAATGGTTTGTTCAAGACCGTCGTCTAGGTTTACTTTTGGTTCCCAATCCAATGCTTGTTTTGCCAAAGAAATATCTGGTTTTCTCATCATTGGGTCGTCAGACGGTAAGTCTTTATAAATTATTTTAGATTTTGAATTTGTAAGCTTAATTACCTTTTCTGCCAATTCAATAATCTTAAACTCCACAGGATTACCAATGTTTACAGGATTAGTAAATGATGCATCGGTATTCATTGTTCTTATCATACCTTCTACAAGATCATCAACAAATTGAAAGCTTCTAGTTTGATTACCTTTACCATAAACCGTAATGTCTTCGTTTTTTAAAGCCTGCACGATAAAATTAGACACTACTCTACCATCGTTTGGATGCATTCTTGGGCCGTAAGTATTAAAGATTCTAACAATTTTGGTCTCTACATTATTCTGGCTGTTGTAATCTCTAAACAAGGTTTCTGCTGCGCGTTTACCTTCGTCGTAGCACGAACGCTCACCAACAGGATTTACATTTCCCCAATAGGATTCTGGTTGAGGGTGCACTAAAGGATTACCGTAAACTTCGCTCGTTGACGCTTGTAAAATCTTAGCATTAACACGCTTTGCTAATCCCAACATATTTATGGCGCCCATAACCGATGTTTTTATGGTTTTAATTGGGTTGTATTGATAATGCACTGGCGAAGCTGGACAAGCCAAGTTATAAATTTCATCTACTTCTATTAAGTAAGGGTTAATAACATCATGACGAATAAGCTCAAAATACGGGTTAGACATTAAATGAAGAATGTTCTGTTTTTGTCCTGTAAAAAAGTTGTCTAAACAATAGACTTCGTGTCCTTCTGAAAGTAATCTTTCACAAAGGTGAGAACCTACAAATCCTGCGCCACCTGTAACTAATATTCTTTTTTTGACCATAATATTTGGGATTTATGAACTAGTGGATTAACCCACTAGTTCTAAACTTTTATTTGTTTCTTTTTTTGTTTGAACTGTTTTAACACCAATACAAGAATATTGGTAACCAAGATTGTGCATCTCTTCTTTATCGTAGATGTTTCTTCCATCAAAAACAACCGCTTCGTTTAACAGGTGTTTCATTATTTTAAAGTTAGGAATCTTAAACTCTGACCATTCTGTTAGTACTGCCAAACAATCTGCACCAATTAAAGCTTCGTATTGTTCTTCACAATAATTTATTGTATCACCAAAATGATGTTTTGCCTCTTCTGCTGCAACAGGGTCGTATGCATTTACAGTTGCACCAGCCGCAAGTAATTCCTTTATGATTTGTAATGATGGTGCTTCACGCATATCATCGGTTTGTGGTTTAAAGGATAATCCCCAAACTGCAATGGTTTTCCCTCTTAAATCACCTTTAAAATGTGAATTTATTTTATTGAACAACACTAACTTCTGAGATTTATTTACAGCCTCAACCGCTTTAAGCACTTGTAGTTCGTATTTGTTTTCGCTTGCTGTTCTAATTAGAGCTTGTACATCTTTAGGAAAGCAAGATCCGCCGTAACCAATACCTGGATAAATAAATTTTGTACCGATACGAGAATCTGAACCAATACCTTTTCTAACATTATTAATATCCGCACCAACAACTTCACATAAGTTTGCAATATCATTGATGAAACTAATTTTAGTTGCCAACATTGCGTTTGCAGCATACTTTGTCATTTCAGCAGAAACGATATCCATAAAAATTATGGGATGACCATTTAATGTAAATGGCTTGTAAAGTTTGTTAAGTAATTTTTCTGCTCTTTCACTTTCTGTACCAACTACAATGCGGTCTGGTTTCATAAAATCGTCAATTGCAGCACCTTCTTTTAAAAATTCTGGGTTTGAAGCTACATCAAACGGAATGTCTGTCTTACGTTTATCCAACTCTTCTTGAACTGCATTTTTCACTTTTATTGAGGTACCAACTGGTACTGTACTTTTTGTTACGATTAGTTTATAATCGTTCATAGTTCTACCACACTCGCGTGCTACAGCCAATACGTGTTTTAAATCTGCACTACCATCTTCATCTGGTGGTGTACCTACACTTATAAATACCACTTCAGAATCTGATATAGAATCTGCTAAACTGGTTGAAAAGCTCAATCGGTTTTTTTCCATATTACGCGTAATCATTTTTTCTAATCCTGGTTCGTAAATGGGAATGATGCCATTGTTTAAGTTGTCTATTTTCTTTTTGTCAACATCAACACATACAACGTCGATACCTACTTCCGAAAAACAAGCGCCTGTAACTAAGCCTACATAGCCACTTCCTACAATTGTTATTTTCATAATTAATGGTTTTTAGTTTTTAAATTCTGGGGCAAACTTAGTTGCGATGGCACTGTTAGTTCAATAAATTTCGATGGGTAAACAGTAAGTGTAGACCAATGGACAATAACAATTGGTGTTTTGTTTTACAGTAAAACAGATTGGATTTAGGCAGCTGTTTTAACGTACAAAGTGAGTATTTAGTTTTCTGAAGTTGTTTGCTTTAAGCTCAAATCTAAAAAAAGGAGATTGCTTTTAAGACATAGATTACTTATAAAAAACAAAAGGCAAAAACTAAGGTTTTTGCCTTTCTGACTGCGTTATTAATTAGGGTTAAATAATAATCGATTATGAAGTATTAAAACACTACTTACTACTGTGCGTTTGTGCTGTTAATCATTTTTTTGAAAGACAAAGGCTTTCGCCTTTGCCTTTTCAAACCATCAATCCAAAAACCATAAAAACTTATGATCCTCTCACAAAAGTAGTATTAAAGGATACTGTAAGCCTCTACTTTTTGTTGAATGGACTTAATCTACATATAGAATGCAATTATGTGTCGACGAACGGTAACTGAGTTGTATTTTTTAATCAAATAAAAAAGGCAGAACGCTCTTTGCGTCTGCCTTTAATTGCTATTAATTCAATATTTAAACCTACCTTTTTGAATATGGTACAAATATAGAGTAGGTACTTGAGTAAAGGCACTATAATTCGCTAGTTATCCTTATTGAAACGTTGAATAGCGATTTAGTGTCGGTGAGTTGTTTATAACAGGTTTAATCGCTTCATTAATTCTGGACGGTTAGAGCGACTTACCGGAACAACATCCTTTTTAATTAACACGCTATTGTCTTCTATATCGATGATTTTATCGACATTAATAATATAAGAACGGTGAATTTTTAAGAATAGACTATCTGGTAATTTATCTTCAATCTTTTTTAAAGTAGAATGAACGGTATAATTCTTATTTTCTGTTTTAATTTGAATATAATCTCCTTTAGCTTCTACCAAGTAAATGCTCGGAATGTCTATTTTAATAAGGCGTCTATCTATATTGACGTAAAGATCATTACCTGAGGTGGTTTCTACCTCATCTGAAGTTTTTGGTTTTGCCTCGATTGGCTGTGTAGTGCTTTCAGCCTTTTGTATAGCTTTAGCAAAGCGTTCTGGTGTGATGGGTTTTACCAAATAATCTACAATACAATCGTACTCAAAAGCCTGTATAGCAAAATTGGCATCTGATGTAGTTAATATTATTTTTGGAGGATTCTTGATGGTTTCAATAAAATCGAAACCTGTAAAATCTGGCATATGAATATCTAGTAAAATTAAATCTACTTCATTTTGGTTGAGATATTTTATGGCCTGGATGGCGTTTGGAAATTCTGCGAGAACGTTAAGGTTAGTTACATTGGAACAAAGTTGGGATATAATTGCTCTTGCTGTTGCTTCATCATCAATAATTATACAATTCATACAGTAGGATTATAAGGTCTTTAAAAAATCAGTTATGTTTTGTAAAATTGCTTCAAATTCAATTTTACCCTCTGTACTGTGCGCCATGAGGTTATTCTCATAATTAACAGCCATAGCATAACTATTCTCAAGGCCTAAAATACTAATTTTATGTTTAAGCTTGTGTACATTTTCGGCAGTTTGTTTGTAGTTATTGGCTTCTAAATTTTTAAAATATATTGCCTTTTCTTGAGGAAATTCGGTTTTGATGATATGTATTATTTTTTTTTCAAAGTCTTTATTTCCACCAGACATGTTGTAGATGTAATTAAGATTAGGTTGTTCCATCTGGTTATTTTTTTATAGTAAAAAAGAATGTTGTGCCCTCACTGACTTTAGAAGTTAACCAAATATTTCCGCCATATATATCTACGATTTTCTTTGCTATAGATAAACCTATTCCGGTAGATTCTAGATTATTTTCAAGTTTCTCAAAGGTGTTAAAAATTTTATCAAAATACTTTTTTTCTATGCCTTTGCCGTTGTCTTTAACATAAAACTGCCAAAAGTGGTTTTTCTCCTGGACACCTATTTCAATGATCCCTTTTTCCTTGTCGTTATAGTTTAAGGCATTGGTAATTAAATTCTGAAACAACTGTTGCAGCCTGTATTTATCGCCTCTAATAACCGGCAGATTTCTTTTTATAATTGAAAAATGACTTGGTACATGTAGGCTTTCTGAAATATCGTCTATAAGCTTGTTGGTATCTACATCATAAACTTCAACTTTGTTTTTACCAATCGTAGAATATTCTAATATACCATTTATTAGTGCATCCATTTTATCTACACTACTGCGAATTAATCCTAGACTTTCCTTTCCTTTATCATCTAACTTAGCGTCGTAATCTTCTTTTAACCACGTTGCTAAGGAATCTATACTACGCAAAGGCGATTTTAAATCGTGAGATACCATGTGTGCATAGTCACTTAACTCTTTGTTTTGCACCTCTAAATTATTAAGCAGTTGTTCTTGCTCTTTAAATGCTTTACATGCTTTGAGGTTGATTGTAAATTTACTTATTACCGGTTCTAGTTGCAATACATCTTTTTTGGTAAGATTATCTTTTTTTGAATATAAAAACAAATAGCCTCCATCTTGTAAATTAAATATTGCGGTTATACCTCCATCTATAGCAATTGGCGCCATGGTTGAAATCTCATTACCAGAACTAACTATTTGTGCAAAATCTATATGATCTAGTAGCGCTGATTTGGCTTCATCTTTTTCTACTTCAATTTCTTTACCCAGCGGAATAGCATAAGTAGACTTTAGCACATTGTCTCTAGACTCTAAAATCCAAGCTGCATTGAGGTTTTTTCGCTTTAGTACAAGTTTAAGAAAAAGGTCACAACTTTCTTTATAATCTAAAGACTTTCCTATAGCCATAGCGTACTCATAAAGTTGCAATATGTCTAATATGTGGTCTTCTATTTTCATTATTCAAACAATCCTACAACTATGGTTTTATTATAAAACTCTAAAAAGCCTTCGCCATAAGATGAAATTTCGCCTAATGTTAATGCACCTCCAATAGATACATTATTAAAACTCTCTTCTAAAGTACCAGTTACTGCCGACAACTCTTTATCAAAATTTTTGTCTAGAAATAAAATCCTCGAGATGCAGTCTATAAGAATAGCTTTTCTTGGGGCTGATGCTTGCTTAATGCTCTCTTGAGTTGCTGACTTAGCTGCCTGTATTAATGATTCTTCATTTCCGTTTAGAATATCGACAACCGTATTATCCTCTAACTCGCCAACACAAACTATTTCTCCTTTTTCATTTACCATTAATGGGTCTCTAACGATACACTCGGCACTTTCTTTTAGAATTCCAAAAGGATAGCCCTTAGCGATTTCAAAGAAATTATCTTCTGTAAAGATTTTACCAGAGTGTTCTTCTACAGTTTCCTTATAGACTTCAAAAGGATTTTTCCAGTTTATCTCTTTTATAATATTACCTTCAGCTCTTGTAACAATAAAGGGGCCAGCCACCTTACTCCAGCCGTGTTTTACACCAATACTAGATGACATTTTCATTATGCCAAAAACGGCTGCATCTTTAAAAACACCTTCGTTATTAAACACACATGGCTGCTGTTTTAACGACAGGCTCCCTGCGCCTCCACCAAAGTAAGTAGTTTGCATTCCGTAATTTTCGTAAAGCTTACTTAAGTAATGCGAAATATTGGATGTTAAACCATCTACATAAGTAAAAAGGCTATAGTTTTGGTCTTTTTCAAAATTAACTTTAGGTATGGTATAGCTTTTAGAACTTATGTTGTTTATTAAGAACATAGAATCTAACTTATTTAGTGTATTAACTACAATACCTTTATCTAAAATAGAATTACCATGAATAACTTTTGGAAACAACCCACCCATAAACTTTAGTCCCGCATCATTAAGTTGACCAATTATATCTTTTATATCAATTTCCGTCTGCTCTCCAATAGTAATTAAAGCAGCATTTTTACCTACGTGATTAGAAATTGCATTTACAATTTCAGAAGTTTTTGTTGTTGTTATTAGCATACTATTTTGTTAATGTAAAATGAAATGTGGTGCCTACACCTGGTGTGCTCTCCAACCATATTTTACCATCGTGGAGATCAACTATTTTTTTTACTATAGAAAGACCTACGCCTGTTGAGTCTTTACTTTTATTTAGTGAGTGAAATATTTTAAAAATTTTATTGTGAAACTTTTCTTCAATACCAATACCATTATCTGAGATTGAAAATTGATAGTGGTATGGTAATTCCTTTAGTTTTATATCTATTTTTCCCTTTGGCTTATCAATAAATTTAACAGCGTTACTAATAAGGTTTTGAAACAATTGCTGAAGCTTGGTTTTTTCGCCAGTAAGGACAGGTAACTTATCATGAATTTTAACCTCTATATGCTCTGGAATATATAATATTTTTAATAGGTCTTTAACCATAGTATCTGTATTTACTGGTTTGCTTTGACCTTTCTCTGACCTAATACTGGAGTATTCTAAAACATCTGAAATTAGTTGCTCCATCTTCTCTAGCGTCGTTTCTATAAGATTTAAATTTTGTAAACTTGCATCGTCGAGCTTATTCTCATTGTCTTCTTTAATCCATTGTACCAAAGCATCAATACTGCGTAATGGCGACTTTAAATCGTGAGACACTATGTGCGCGTATTCTTGCAACTCGTCATTACTTTTTTCGAGTTTATGGAGTAGGTTTTCTTTTTGTAACTCAAGACTTTTCAGGTCTGTAATATCTAAATGGATACCTATTGAGCCAACGACCTTTCCGTTAATATCGTAATTTGGGGCACCACTGATTAGCCAATATCTTGTTTCGCCATTTTTTATTTTTACTTTAATCTCGTAGGAATTTGATTCGCCTTTTAAACGTTTTTTACTCTCGTTTTTAATCTTTTGAACTTCCTTGTCTGTTGTAAAGATTTTTCTTCCTTGCTTGCCAATGAGTTCTTTTTCGGTATAACCAGAAATTTCTGCAAAACTCTGATTAATCATGAGTATACGATCGTTGTTGTCCACTTCCATTAATCCCAAATTCATATTGGCAATAATGTTTCTGTACTTTTCGCGCTCTACCTCAATACTGTGTCGGTATTTTCTGCTTAATGTAACATCTCTATATCTCCATAAATGGCCTTTGTATGTTGCATCACTAAAGACGGGAATATAATCGCGTTCAAGGATGTTTCCATTTAGCATTTTTAACTCATCACCGATAACCAATTCCTTTTTTTCTACAATATCGTTGATTCTTTTTACAAAACCTTCTGAATTAGAAAACATATCTTTACTTTGCTGGGCGGAGTTGGTACAGTCTTCACCTACCAATTGACTGGGCTTTAGAGGTATGTTAAATAAGTCACAAAATTTGTTATTTGTAAGTATTATTTTTCTGTTCTCATCTTCGAGCAAAACTCCAGAGTCTAAATTACGTATTAGTGTAGAAAGTCTATTTTTTGATTCAATTAGCTGCTCTTCTGCTTGTTTATCTTTGGTAATATCTCTAACAATACCTTGTGCTGCTATAGGCTTGTTGTCTGGTCCTAATATAATGCTGGCATTGATTTGAACCAGTTTTTGTTCGCCAAATTTAGTATTAATCTTTACTTGAAAGTTGGTAACAGCACCTTCGGACATTAAAAGGTCAAAGGCTTCCATTACGTTGTCTATCTCAGTTTGGTCTGCTAAAGTTACAAGGTTAAAGTCTTCCTCTTTTTTATCGTACCCTAAGAGATGTACTGCTGCATCATTCATCTTTAGAACATTACCCCATAAATCCATAACTACATATGCATCGATGATATTTTCAAAAACACCCTTTAGCTCTAATGTGCGTTCTTTAACTAGTTTTTCGAGCTTAGTATTAGATGTTTTTAATTTTTGGGTAAGATTATAGAGTTCCGTAGATTTTTCTTCGAGAATTTTTTCAGCTGCTTTTCTAGAAGCCCTTTCGCGTGCTAAAGCTCTTTTTAGAATGTCTATCTCATCGTGTTGGTTCATAGTGTCTTTTTAATAAAAAAACGTACTTCTGTACCAGCTTTATTTAGTTTTTTAAAATTAATTTCTACCGGTGTTTTGAAAAGCTTAAATGTTTCTTGCATAAGACCCATGCCTAACATATACAAAGCTTTATCTGATTTGTAAACCAAAGTCATCTCATTTGCTGTTCTGTCTTCTAATTGAAAGGTTGGCAATTGTGCATCTGGATAAATTTTTTGTACTTCTACATGGATATGACTTTCTATAGAAGCCAGTAAACTCATAGGATCCTCGTAGTGCTCTACGAGATTTGGGTGCGATCGCACAAGCGCCTTAAACAAATGCTCTGAGTAAACTAGTAATAAATCGTCTTTTGAAATATCCGTGTGTTTACTTAAGTGTGTAAGCAGTTGAAGCATTTCTGAAAACTCATAAGTTCCTACTGATGTATAGATGCCACCAGATGGCAGTTGGGACTGGGTTATGATTTTATCTACCATAGCTAATCCAAACTTTTCTTCTACTAGTTCTAAAAACTCGGTAAATATTAGTCCTTTCATGTGTTATGTGTATTGCTTTTTTTTAATGGTTATGTAGAACCATTGTTAATAAAAACAATTGTTTTAGCGTCGGTAAAGGGTTATTTTTAATGTATCTGTTACCTTATACTGTAATCAGTTCATTAATGCTCCAATATGCTAATAAATTTTCAATTTTTGAAACATATTCCTCGTATTTTAGAGGTTTTAAGATATAGCCTGCTATCCCAACCCTAAAACATTCTAAAAGATCACGTTGATTGCTGGAAGTGGTTAAAATTATTGTTGGAATATATTTTAAACGTTCATCGGTTTTTAAGATTTTTAAAAACTCAATACCATTTATCTTTGGCATATTTAGATCTAAAAGAATAATATCTGGAAGACTGTCTTTTTTCTCTAATAATTGTAGAGCTTCCTCGCCATTATTAGCTTCTGTAATTTTATGATTTAGTTGCAAAGAATCTGTAGCTCTTTTAAGCTTCATCACTTCGATCATGTCATCTTCTATGAGTAAAATATTGAGGGATTTCAAAACAATTGGTTTTTTTTTCGTTTAGCGTTACAAAATACACTCATAAAGTAGTAAAAACTCATGTTTTCGACTAATCTTAATTTACTGTCGATGAATAACAGATAAGTATCGACGAATGGTTTTTTGCTATGCAGCTTTAAAAGACTGTTTATTTAATATTTTAGCCATTTTTAGTGCGGATAGTTGTGCTTCGCGCTTAGTTTTTTCGAATTCTAGAAGAAACTCAACGGATAAACTATTATAATTATTTTCACCCAGATACATCTCTAGTTGTGATATAAAGTCTAAATGTTTAAGGCTTTTATTTAAAATAGCATGATTCTTTTGATCAATCTTTTCGCTCGAAGTTTGTGCTGTTACAGTACCTTTTTCTTCTGTGTTATTAGAACTAAAAATCGGGTTATTATGTCTGCTAGCCTTTATTATTTTGCGTATACTTAATACGATTTTTAGCTTTGCTAGTTGTTTGAGTAGATTGCTCATTTTAGAGGGAAGTTTAGCTTTTGTTGTAACAAATTTAAAACCTCAAGTATCTCTAAAATACGTTTTTTAGACGAGTTAACATTTGTGAGCGACGAATGGAAGATTCTACCCTTTAACCCGAATTACAAGTATAATTTACAAATTGTCTCTGATTTTTTTAGGAAGACTTTTTACGACCTCATCGTAAGAATGGTCTATTAATTCTAAGATATGTTTTGTTGAGATGTCCGTATTATGAACTTTAACGCTATTCCATAGTTTTTTGTGCATGTGGTAACCTGGAGTAACACCCTCAAATTCTGCACGTAACTCTTCTGCATGATCTGGATTGCACTTTAGGTTTATAAAGCCTTCTTCGTTTTCCCATTTTGATAAAGAGGCTAGTGCAAACATTTTATTACAAACCTTAAAAACCAGTACATCGTCATCAAAAGGAAAATGCTCTGTAACTTCCTTTTTTTTCATGCAATAATTTCTAAAATCTTCTATGTTCATATAACTACCTGCGAAAGCAGGGTTCTTATTAAATTATAGTCTTTGCTCTAGATTGCCACGTTTTATCGTCCTTGCAATGACAAATACTATTTTAAGAGCTTTTTGTCTTCGCCTTCAATTTTTAAGCCAGTGTAATCTAAGGTCCAACCAATGGTTTGTACAAGATTTTCTATAAGTTTAATTGCCTCTAACGCTTCTAACTTTGCAACATTATATAATCCGCTTTCTGGGATTTTTTCCAAAATATGCGCTTTTGCTTTTGTGTGCAGTTCGGTAAGGTCCGAAGCTTCAAACTTATTGAACATTCCGTCTTTTTTATCGTAGTAGTTTATATCACTCTCTATAGATAAGACTTCGGGCTGAGGAAAATGAGAAAGCACAACAGTTTTAGATTTTAAATCTGAATGCATTTGTACTTTACTGAGATCGAAACCTACATGCGCTTTGGCATTAATAACTACTAGCGCTTTTTTTTTGCTTGAGATAAGTTTCAGAAATTTTTCCTTTACGTCTTCGTAATGATAAATCTCTGCAAAGTCTCCTTCTACAGTTATAAATTTACAAACACGCTTTATTTTATCTAATAAAACGATGGATTGTTCGCTGGTTTTCTTTTTGGTTTTCCATTGTCTAAATACGGTTACCAAACCTAGTGTAACTAGTATACTAATGATTATTATAAAAAATGTTTCCATATGTTTGTTAGACCCTTTTGTTATGGTACTGTCACTTTGCTATAGTTTATATAAAGCATGAGATGCCAAAATAGATTTAGCACGCCTAGTTTTTATCTATCTAGTCTAATATTTTATACAACACAGGTTTACTCGGTGAAGCATCATTTTCAAAAGGTGCTATTTGAAGGTTAAGAATGTATTTACCATCTTTAATCTTGTTAGATACGTACACAAACTCTGTTATTGTGGCGTCTTTTCTAATATTGCCTTTTGTGTTCCAAAATGTATTATGCCCTTTTAATTCACCACCATCTTCTTCTCTATCGATACTAGGCAAATCAACTAATAGGTGCTTTATTCCTTTTTTTACCAATAGTTTAATGGCTTCTTCTTCAAAGTAGGTCCAGTTGGAGTTAGAATATTGCTTGGTTTTTTTATGCTTAGTATTGGGTATGGTTCTTACCACTAGAGCTTCTCGTTTTTTATTACCAATAGCAAATTGTAGTTGCTTAGCAGATATTACATAATCTTCGCCTTGTTTTTCTGGCGCTACGGTAATTACTTCGGCCAAAAAGAAAAATCGCTTTAAATGTTTATTTATGGAGTATTTTTCTTTTGTTATATGACCCACAGTTTCTGTATGTGTACCATGAGAATGTGGATTAAAAGTAATCCTATTAAAATTAACTGACGCTCCATTTTCTACACTAATGACATCTTCCTCAAAAACCTCAGGTTCTATTTTTGGCGGACCAATATACCACGCATTTACATTTGAAACGCCATCTTTTATTGGTATTGAAATATCTAATGGCTGATTTAAATCTATCTTTAATTTTTTGGAGTTGTATTGAATTTGTGCAATCACGCTAAGTTAAGTTTAAAGAGTTCGCTGGCTATACCATCACTTAAAAACTGACCTTTTTTAGTGACGCGTATGTGCTTATCATCAATATACAATAAATGTTGATTTATAAAAGTTTCGGCTTGTTCTTTTAAGTATTCTTTATAAGTTTTTCCAAAATCTTCTTCAATCTTATCTAAAGAAACTCCCCAAATGGTTCTTAAACCTGTCATTATATACTCGTTGTAACGGTCTGTTGTGGTTAAAGTTTCAATCTCAATTGGCAGCTCGTTTTGTTCTATTGTTTTGATGTACTTAGTATTATTTCTAACATTCCAACCACGTTGTTTACCATTAAAAGAGTGTGCAGATGGCCCAATACCAATATATGGTTTACCTTGCCAATAGGCCGAATTGTTTTTACTAAAGTAACCTTCTTTCCCGAAATTAGACAGCTCGTAATGTATAAAGTCAGAGGCTTCAAGTTTAGCCTTGAGCAAATAAAATTGTTCATGTGCTTGCTCATCGTTTACATCATCTATTATTCCTTTTTTTATAAATGACGCCAAAGCTGTTTTGGGCTCAACGGTTAATGCATAACTCGAAATATGAGGAACATTATAACTCAATGCTATATCAATATTTTGAAGCCATTGTGTATTTGAAGCTCCTTGAATTCCGTAAATTAAATCGATTGAAATATTATCGAAATATTTGGTAGCCACCTCTAGACAAGCCTTTGCTTCTTGCGCATTGTGTGCACGATTCATCAGTTTTAAATCACTCTCAAAAAAGGATTGAATACCAATACTTAGTCTGTTAATACCAATACTTCTATAATTTTCGTAAAGACCTCTCGACTGCGCTCGAGGTGACAACTGAGTTCCTATCAAATCATCTGGATTGGCTTCGAGCGTGATTTCGGGATTGTTAGTTACCTTATAATTTTTGTAAACTTCTTCAATTAATAATCTTAATTCGTCATTCGTCAATAGGCTAGGTGTTCCGCCACCGAAATAGATGCTTTGTACTTCAATGTTTTTGAATTCATCTTTACGTAATTGTATTTCTTTTAATAAAGCGTTTACCAATTCATCTTTCTTTTTCATAGATGTTGAAAAATGAAAATCGCAGTAATAACAAGCCTGTTTACAAAATGGTATGTGGATGTAGATGCCTCCAGCCCCTTCTAACTTCCCCAAAGGGTAAGAAGGATAACTCAATCCTTTTTTTGATTGTTTATCCATTAGATTTATTTTCCCCTTTGAGGATTAAGGGGCTTTTTAACCCTATCCTCATTCTGTTTTACAAAAGCTGCCCAGCCTGTATAACTTTTACCAATGGCTACGCGACCTTGGTTGTAAAAATGACAAACAGCCGCTGCCAAACCGTCTGTAGAATCTAAGTTTTTTGGTAGTTCTTTTAGATTTAGGGTGCTTTGCAACATCTTTGCCACCTGTTCTTTACTGGCGTTACCATTACCTGTAATTGCCATTTTAATTTTCTTAGGCGAATATTCGGTAATAGGTACTTCACGAGATAATCCTGCTGCCATGGCAACACCTTGAGCACGACCAAGTTTTAGCATACTTTGAACGTTTTTACCAAAGAAAGGTGCTTCAATGGCTATTTCATCAGGATGATAGGTGTCGATGAGTTCTACAGTACGCTCAAATATGAGCTTAAGTTTTAAATAATGATCATCGTACTTTTTGAGCTGTAACTCATTAAGTTGCATAAACTGCATCTGTTTCCCAACCACTTTAATAAGTCCAAAGCCCATAATAGTTGTTCCTGGATCTATTCCTAATATTATCTTTTCTTTACTCATTTAGATACTCAAAGCCTTTAAATATATGGCTAAGATAACTATTGTTTATCAGCTTTAGTAGTCTTTTCTGGTATAGCATATACTATAGGTAAAACATAGGCTACTTTTACAACTTCACCTTGGTGCTCTCCTGGTATAAACCTAGGCAAAAGCTTAACGACTCGCTCTGCTTCCTTTTCGATTTCTGGGTGCGCACCGCGAGCTTCCAAATCTACTATATTACCTGAAGTATCAAACTTAAATCTAACTAAAATACGTTGCACGCTTGGTGTTAAACCTAGCGCTGCACCTAAACCCGTATTGAAATTTTTTTTGCTATGGTTCTGTATATATTCTACGGTACACTTTTTTAGTTTTGCTTTTGTCTTATAAGACTCACAGTCTAGGGGATAAGGCACTTTGTCTACAACAGAAAATGGTATAAATTCTGATTCGTCGATTTCTAGAATTTCTACTTTTTCGGTAATTTCAACACTATCGGATTCTTTTTTTGTTTTCTTGTCTTGACCGTAGCTTAAACCTAATGTAAATGTTAGTACAATAAAAGTAAGCAGAGCATTCTTAATTTGTAATTTAATAATGGCTATTAAAGGCATAGTACTAGTGTTTTAATTAATCGGCAATTTAAACATTAAAGGTACAATTACTGTTACTTTAATAATTGAGAAACCCCTTATTTAATCGCAGTACTGGCAACCACTTAATGACACCGCAATACCGAAAGTAACATTAAAAACACTACCATTGAATGCTCCTAAACCACTTAATGCAGGATCATAGTCATCTAAAGAGGTTACACCATAAATATATGCCACATCTGTGTAGACAGACACTTTTTCGTTAATGGCATAGTGCAATTCTAAACCGCCTAAAAGGTTTAAAAAAGATTGCTTATTATCACCTAAATTTCCAAGTGGTTTTGCAAAACTAAATCCTGGTCCTGCGTGTAGAATGGTTCTAAAACGTGGTGGAAAAAAACCTAAATGTTCTGTAGGGTCAAATACAAATTGTGCATTTACACGCGAGTAATTAATCTTAAATTCTGGTGATGCATCATCATTTCTAAAACGATTAAAGCCATAATCTAACTTTACACCATAAGTGCGCTTAAACATGTGTTGCACACCAATATTTACCGTAGGAAAATTAACGGACTGCGCATATGTGCCATCTACAAAACCATCTCTTGTAGGGTAATTAAAACCTACGGCAAAAAGTGCTTTCCACTTACTCGTTGCTTTGGTAAATTGTGCGTTTACCTGCATAGAAAGACATAAAATACCAACTAAAAAAAGGTATTGTTTTAAATTTAGCTTCATGTATGAGTTTTTGATTTAATTTGCAGCATGTTTAGCAACTTATCTTACAAAACTAAGCAATTCTTCTTTGTGCTGATTAAGTTAAGCATCGTTGTAGGTGCATTTTATTTTATTTATTGTAAACTCACCGAAAATGGGCAACTTCAGCCTAGTGATTTTATAGCTTTTTTAAAAGAAAACAACATATTTTCTGCAAAAAACATCGTTTTTTTAGTCATTTTAAGTGGTTTTAATTGGTTTTTTGAAATTTTGAAATGGAAAACTTTAGTTAAAACCATTAAAACAATTTCTTTTAAAGAAGCTCTAGAGCAAAGTCTTGGTGGTTTAACAGCATCGCTAATTACACCAAACAGAATTGGCGATTATGGTGCAAAAGCTGCCTACTTTACCAAAACCTATAGAAAACGTGTTTTACTACTTAATCTCTTGGGTAATATTGGGCAAATGACCATAACAACCATTTTTGGTGTTACAGGACTAGTAATTTTTATTAATCGCTATCAACTAGAATTTGATTATTATAAAGTCACAAGATTTGGTGCTTTAATTTTATTGATTTCTGTTTTTGCTATTTTCGGAATAAAGCATAAATGCTTTAATATTAGAGGGTATTCTTTTAATCAAATTATAGATTATATTAAAAACATTACATTAAAAGTGCATGTAAGTAATATTATCTTATCACTATTACGATACATTATTTTTTCATTTCAATTTTATTATCTGTTAACAATTTTTGAAGTTAACCTTAGCTATTATGACAATATGGTTGTCATTACAAGCACGTATTTATTAGCGTCTATAATACCAACAATTTCTATATTCGATGTTGTAATAAAAGGAAGTGTGGCTGTTTTTTTATTTACTCATATTGGTGTAGATGAGCTAACCATTTTATGCATTGTTTTAATTATGTGGATACTAAATTTTGCCATCCCAAGTGTGCTTGGCAGCTATTTTGTTTTAAATTTTAAACTCCCTAAAACCAAAGCATGATTTCTACAATACTCATAACAATTGTAATTGTCTATTTAATTTTTATAGTTGGCTTTATCTATGGTTTTGACAAGGTTGAAGATTTTGAGCTTCAGGATTTAGAACCAAAAACGAAATTTTCTGTTGTAATTCCTTTTAAAGATGAGGCTGAAAATTTACGTGAACTACTGAACTCAATACATAGATTGAATTATCCAAAGTCAATGTTTGAAATTATTTTGGTTGATGATGATTCTAACGATGGTTCTGTGGAAGTGATTAATAATTTTCTTCACAAAAGACCTTTCGACTGCGCTCAAGGTGACATTAGAATTATTCAGAATATACGTGTTACTAATTCACCAAAAAAAGATGCAATTAGTTCTGCCATTGCTATTGCAAAATACGATTGGATTATTACCACAGATGCAGATTGCGTCTTACCAAAATATTGGCTAGACACTTTTGATGAATGTATTCAAACTTACCAGCCTAATTGTATTGTTGCTCCGGTGACATATAATGATGGTGGTTCCTTTTTAAAGCGTTTTCAAATCCTTGATGTTTTAAGTTTACAAGGCGCTACTATTGGTGGCTTTGGACTTAAACTTCCGTTCCTTTGCAATGGTGCTAATTTTGCGTATAAAAAATCTACTTTTCAGTTGGTTAATGGTTTTTATAGAAACGATGATATAGCGAGTGGTGACGATATTTTTCTACTTGAAAAAATCAAAAAACTTCATCCTAAAAAAGTTTTTTACTTAAAATCTGACAAGGCTATTGTTACCACAAAACCTGTTTCAAACCTCAGTACTTTAATTCAACAACGGTTACGCTGGGCTTCTAAAACCAGTCATAACCCTAATTGGTTTTCAAAGTTAGTTGGACTCATTATTTTTTTAGGAAATCTTGCTTGTATCTCTGTACTTCCGCTTTTGTTTTTTAGATTCATACCAACTAGAATTGCAATAGCCTTATTGATTATAAAATTCAGTATTGATTTTCTCTTATTATTTAAAACCTCACGTTTTTTTAAACAAGAAAGCGTCTTGTTTTCATATGTTTGGTCTTGCCTAATTTATCCTTTCTTTAGCATATACATTGTTTTACTATCGCTTTTTAAGCCATACAAATGGAAAGGTAGAACTTTTAAAAAGTGACCTTTACTTAAGATATTTTTAATAGCTTTACTAACACCAACACTCATAATCAGTAGTTGGTCCACCACAAATCACTAAAAAACCTAACAAATGAAAAAAATTATTATCCTCATACTGTTCTGTTTAGCTTTTCAAATAAATTATAGCCAACAAACCTATACTGTTAATGGAGAATCTTTAGAACTTAAAACCGAAATTGAGGGCAAGCTCGATTTACTTTGGAATGTTATTGAGGGCAAATTCCGTTATTTTATTAAAACCGAAGATGGTAGTATTATTGAATTGAAGAATACCAAAGATGATAATAATGATTATCAAGAAGAATATAAATCTACACTTAGCAGCCTTACCAATGGTATGCCTACAGACAAGCTAAAGTTAACACTTTACAGCATTAAAAGTTATTTAGACAATTATAATGCTTCGGTAGATTCTAACTACACCTCAACTAGTACTGCACGTAAGGTACAACTGAGATTAGGTTTTTCTGGCGGCATTACCAATAATCCATTTGTGGGCAATCCTGACAACACTAAAACACCAATGCTTGGTGCAGAACTAGAAATCTTTGAAGCAAATAGCTTACCAAGACATTCCGGATTTTTACAAGCTAGACACGCTTTTGAAAGTGATGATTTTCCTTACAGTACTACAGAATTTTCGTTAGGATATCGTTACAGATTTATAAACAAAGAAACGTTTTCTATTTACGGACAAGTAAAATTAGCGACAGTCAATTTTTCGGATTTTACATTCTTAGATGAAAGTGATATGGAAGTAAACTCTTACGAAACTTCATTTGATATTCCATTTATTTTTGGTGTTGGCTCTGATATTAAAGTAGGTAACAATAGCTACATTACTATTATTTATGGCGAATTATTTGCGGCATTTTTAGATAATCAAGGTAATTTTTCTACAGATATTGCCATTGGTTACAAATTTAACTTATAGCAATGCGTTTGAAGAATTTTAAAACCTCTAATCCTATTTTTAACGACTATTTTTGGGATGATGGCAAATCGTCTGCAAAAACCATGTCTGTTGCTGGTATTTTCTTTAAATCTATAATGGGTATTTTGGTTATTGCAGCCATTACAGCTTATTTATGGAAACTTAATGAAACTGGGACGCCAATGCGATGGTTTACTTTAGGTGGCATGCTAGGCGCTATTGTTTTGAGTATTTTAATTTCTGTACGACAAAACTGGGCACATATATTAGTGCCGCTTTACGTTATTGCCAAAGGCCTTTTTTTAGGTGGCTTTTCCTCTTATGCACACCGAAATTTTCCTGATTTACCATACCAGGCCATTGGTGTAACCATCATTACGTTTTTTATAATGCTTTTGCTTTATCAATTTAGGATTATTGTAATCACCAAAAAAATCCGAAGCGTTATCATAACAGCCACTGTGAGCATTATGGTTGTATACCTCCTCTCTTTTATTTTAAGTTTTTTTGGTATAAAAACTTACATTTGGGGAACATCTTGGTTTGCGATTATTTTTAATATTCTGGCGGCTATAGCAGCATCTTTTGCACTACTTTTAGATTTTGATTACATAGAACGCTACAAAAACAAAGCGCCAAAACACAAAGAATGGCTAGCAACTTGGGGACTTTTAGCAACGCTTATTTGGCTGTATGTAGAAGTATTACGATTGATGCAGAAATTGGCTATACGGTTTTAGTTTTCCTCGCTAAGGCGCAAAGACGCAAAGTTTTTTCTGTTTTCATCTAATTGATTTACAACTGCCAACCACTAACTACTAACTACTAACTACTAACTACTAACTACTAACAAACTAATCTATCCTAACTATAACAGGCAATTCAAAAGCTGTTGTAACCTGTTGCCCTCTCTTTATAGCAGGAAATATTTTCGGTACACCTTTTAAACTTTGATGCAATAAACTATCTATATGAGGAATTTGATATTCGGTTTCTGGTTTTAAGGTAATATCTTCAATTTGTAAAAGTCCTTTGTTGTCAATGATTAATTTTAATCGAATGGTATCATAAACATCTTCTGCAACTATGATGTTCTGACTTCCTAAATACTCATTAACGTTCTGTAATAAAGTATTCTGAAAACAAACCCTACTATCCTCTTTAGTTGTCATAGCCTCACAACTATCGAAAGTTGGATACGTGTCTACATCGTTCCAATTGAAGGTTTGTAATTCTTCTTCGAGCAAATCTTCTGAATTTACTTTTTGCTTCTCAAAGTAGTCGCAAGCGGTTAGCAGAAAAATTAATAAAAAACTAGCTAGTCGGTTCATTAGCACATTTCTAATAGCGAAATGTACAATATTTTTGGGATTTATTCTGAATCTATTACCAATGAGATTAAGACCTAATTCTTAGGTGATTGTTTAGCCTTTTTGATTTTTTGCTTCAATTCTTCAATCTGTTTATTTAGTTGTATCACTACTGGATTTTTTTCACTTGAGTTCTTTAAAATTCGATCTCTTTGTGCTATCATTTCTTTTAAGCTTTTGTTTAACCCTTCAATACTAGTATCAGCTATCTGTAAAACTATTGGCAAAGCAAATGGCACAGCAACCACCTCACCGTTTTGACGACCTGGTATAAATTGAGGTAATAAGCTTAGAACTCGTATTGTTTCCTCCTCTAAAACCTTACTAGCTGCTCTGGCTTGAATTCTGGTTACATTACCATCTGTATCTATTAAAAAACGTGCAAAAATCCGCTTTTTATGTAACTCCGAATTCTTCTCTACATTTGTATTGAAATGCTTTTTAACATGAGCATTAACAAACTCAGAGAAACATTGCTTTTTTTCTTCTTTTGACATTAAATTTTCACAATCTTTGTGTGATGGTGCTTCATCCACAGCACTAAATGGAACTTCTACCACTTCGACTTTATCTTCTTCTATAAGTAAAGGAGAATCAATAACCAAGGTGGTTTTTCCGTCAGTAACAATAAGCTTTTTGTAATATGAATCTGTTTCTAGTTGTTTCATTAGATCATCAAAGCGTTTTTGTTCTTCTTGGGTTTTATTAGCCATATCCTCAACAAATAGTCTTAGGGCATTATCTCTAGCGCTTGACATCCAACGCTCTTTAGCTTCATCTGTTCTTTTCCATTCTAAATAATCCGCATAGCTCTTATGAGGGCCTTCAGAAATTTTTTTGCGCATCTCCTCATCATAATCGGTTAATTCTCCTTGTTCAGATTTTGTTTTTATGCTTTTATCTGCTATATATCTTAGAAATGCCTTAAACTTTAAATAATCTTCTCTTGGTTTTATATACCTGTCTAATTTTCCATCTCCGAAACCTACATATTTTGAAATTTCATAGAACTTAGTTCCCTCTTCTTCCATTTTAAGAATCTCATTATAGTAAATTTCAAGAAGCTCTTCATCAGTTAATTCCTGATGCATTTCTGTTTTAACATCAGGTTTTTCCTGTGCTTTAACTTCTGTTGATGTATAAACCAACATTGCAAATATCACAGGAAATAAAAGTGCATATTTAAGCAAACGCTTTTGGCTAGATTTTGATTTTTGTAACATAACAATTCGTTTTTTGATTAATGATTTTTTGAAAAATGTATTGGTAAAAGACAGCGCGTTAGTGTCTAATATTTGATGTAACAAACTTTGATAATAATTAGACTTACCTTGATGTTTTACAGCGTTGGCATCTGCAATAAACTCGTGCAATTCTTTAACTCTATTTTGGTAGATATAAACCAAAGGACTAAACCAAAAGAGGATCCTTAGAACTTCAAAAAATAACAGATCTAAACTGTGCTTTTCTCTAACATGAACCAATTCGTGTTGATATATAGTGTCCTTCTCGGAACTTGGAATGTTATCTCCTAAAAAAACGGTGTTAAAAAATGAAAATGCAGCTGAACTTTTAAGAAGATTAACAATAAGAATATCTCCCTTCCAGCGTTTAGGGTTATTGTTTTTTATAAAATAGAGTTTTGCAAGTTTTACTACAAACACTAGTGCTGCTAATACCATACCTGTGTATAACACTATCTGCCATATTGGTAATTGTGAGCTTGTAACAGCTACTTCATTTACTTGTTCTACTAAATATGGATTTGTACTAATGTTTGAAGCTTCATCAATAAAGACTTCTGGTAATCTTATTACGGTTTCTTGTGTTGTAACTTTTCTTAATTCTTGAAGTTTTACAAATGGTAACACAATAGAAAAAACCGATGTTAGCAATAGATAGATTCTGTTATAATTAAAAAAGGTTTCGCGCCTTAAAAACAGATCGTACACTAATAAAAAAAGTGTTTGAAACAATACAATTTGAATGATACTGTACAACATAATTACTTCTCTTTATTAATTTCATTCAGTAAACGCTCTATATCATTAATATCTACATCATTCTTTTTCACAAAAAAAGACACCATACTCTTAAAAGAGCCTTGAAAATAATTGTCTATTAACTTATTTATAGACTGATTACTATACGCTTCTTTTGCAACGATTGGGAAGTAGGTGTGCCCTTTACCTTCCTTTTCATAATCCACAAAACATTTAGATTCTAAAATTCTAACAATTGTAGACACTGTATTATAAGCTGGTTTTGGCTCTGGCAAGACTTTAATTATAGATTTTACATTAGCCTTTTTTAGCTGCCAAAGGGCTTGCATTATTTCTTCTTCTGCTTTGGTTAATTGTTTCATGTGTTAATATTTATTTTTTCAAAGGTCACATGGAACACCCAGTTAACATTCTGCTGTGTGATTAAAGTTTGATAATAGGTGTTTCATTTAACTAATTTTTTAGTTGAAGATTAAAACAAATATAACTAAATATTTAGTTTAAACTAATTTTTTAGTTAAAATGTAACTAAAATAGTATTCTCACGTCATATACGTAAACACACAATATTATATGGAAATTTTTCTGGTCGCACTCGGTGCTCTATTAATGATCTTAGGCATTTTGGGAAGCTTTCTTCCTGTAATACCTGGTCCACTTACGAGTTGGTTTGGACTCTTAGTTTTACATTTTACCGAAGGCGTAAAACTCGGTAATACATTTTTAATTGTTACGCTATTATTCGCCATATTTATTTATGTGTTAGATTATATTATACCTGCGCTAGGAACAAAACGCTTTGGTGGCAGTAACGAAGGTATGATTGGTACTACTTTAGGCTTGGTTGTTGGATTAATAACACCTATTCCTTTGGGAATTATAATAGGTCCCTTTATTGGTGCTTTAGTAGGAGAAATGGTTCATAGAAATGATATTAATAAGGCTATAAAGGCAGCCTTTGGTTCGTTTTTGGGATTTATAGCTTCAACTTTCTTAAAGTTTATTGTCGCTATAATTTATTTGGGGCTTTTTATAGCCAAACTAATGGAGCATAATGCGAGTTGGTACTAATAAAAAAAGAAAAAAACCTAGTCGTTATTAGAACAACTAGGTTTAATTTTCTTGCTATTAACTCAACAATTACTTAAATGAGGGATTAATTAATTCTTGTTGACTTATGGTAAATATATAATATCATTTTGGTTTTTTGTTGTGGAAAAACCACAGACTTGTTACGGAAAAACCGTAGTTTTCAACAATGACAACGGTTTTGAGCTAATTTTTGAGTACGGCAAAACGCATTTTTTTCACTTTTTTTTATAAAAACCCCTTCTCTCTTGCTTCTTGAAGCAATGTTTCGTCCTTTCCGTCGGAGATAGAGAACAATAATTTTAGCTGTTTTTTCCGCTTTTCTATTGCGCTGGTCGATAATGGAATATATTCACTCAAACTTTTAGTTTTTATGCCTTGAGCCAATAGATGTAAAATTTTTCTATTGACATCGTCTACATAAATTTCGCTACTAAATGTTTTTTTTACATAATTATTTACTGTACTGCTGTAATAAGGAGGATATCTGAGTATTTGCTGAAAAGCATCAGCTAATTCCATAGACGTTAAATCACTTTTTATAAGAAAACCGTCTGGATTTATTTCTTTTATGATATTGTGAATTCTAAACGATTCATTGAACATTGTAAGAATAATAATTTTAGCTTTTGGCAATACTTTCTTAGTTAATAATGCCAAGTCTTCACCAGAAGCGTATTTACCGTCTTCAGATGGTGGCAAACTAATATCAAAAAAACAAACATCGTAGGGAGTTTCTTTAGCAGCTTTATTTATCATTAACTGCGCCGTGTCGCAGTTATTCGCTGTATCTATAAGTAGGGTTTGGTCGTCTTCTTTGGTAGCCATTAACACATTTTGGTAACCTTCAATAATAATGGGATGGTCATCTACCATTAAGATGTTAATATGTTTCATCTGGTTATTTTTTAGTCTTTAATAAGACAGATGCAATGCGTTAGAATAAAATTTAAATTATTATAAACTTCTGCTCTAACTCATGTCATGCCTAGATTGGTTATTATAGGGAATCTTAACATTAACAGTTGTACCATTACCAGACTGAGAAGTGAAGGTGATTTTACCGTTAATCTCATCAACACGAGATGTCATGTTCTTTAAACCAATTCCTTTTTTACTTTTTGATGTATCAAAGCCTTCTCCATCATCGATGATTTCTAAGCAAATTACATTTTTTTCTATAGAAATACTAATTTTTATGGCTTTTGCGTTGGCATGTTTATATATATTTTGCATGGACTCTTGTATAATCCTGTAGATATTAATCTTTGTTTTATTAGACACAAAGTCCCAACTGATATCATCCGTGTAATCAAACTTATACGTTAAGCCATATGCTTGTGTTTGATTTTCAATAAGTTCTGAAACTATATCCATAAACCCAGAGCCAGAAACAAAATCTGTGTTTAGTTCGTGAGAAATCTTACGTATATCTTCTTCTATCGTTTTTAACTGATCGATATAACTTGCTCTAGTCACCATAGCCTCTTTGCCGTCTTTAAAATTTATACTGTCCAGACTTAAGCGTGTACCAAACAATCGTCCTAAAACACCATCGTGTAGTTCTTCTGAAATACGTTTTTTTTCTAATGTTCTGGCCTCATCGACTTTATCTTGTTGGCTGAGCATTAGATTATAAATATCTTCATTGGCTTTTTGTTGCACTTGGATAAGTTTTAGTTTTCTATTTTTAGCGCGTTGAGAGATAACCAAATACACCAATACTGCTGTAAGCAATAGACCAGCAGATAAAATAAGGAGGTAAAAGTTTTCTTTGGATATTTGTTCATTTTCGGCTTCGAGCTGATCGGTTTCGTATTCTATTCTTGCAAATTTATTTCTAACCGCTCTTTCGACTTTCAGTAGGCTATCGCTTAATTTAATATGCTCATTAAGGTATTTCTTACTCTCCTCCCCTTTTGTTAAGTCAGACAACAAAAGCATCGATTCTAAGAGTAAATCATTTATTGGTATGTCCTTAGAAATCCTGTAGCTCTTCTTTGAGTATTTTAAAGCTGCACCAAGCTTGTCGTTCGCTTTATAAAATTTTGCCAAATCTATTGAGGCTGCTAGCTTTGTATACGAATCGTCTATACTATCAGCTATTTTTAGTGCTCTCTGAAAATCATTTTCCAGAGATTTATAATTATAATTTCCCTTTAAAAACTTGGTGAATGCATAATTGCTCAATATTAAGGCATAGAATGTTATATCATTTTCTTTTAATTCATCGTTTTGAAGTAACTCCACAAAGATCTCAAGAGATTTATCTAAGTCGCCTTTTTCTCGGTAAGCAAAAGCTAAATTATTCAAACTCTGTAAGGCCTTAGACTCACCATCATCAATAATTTTAGTTACTTCTAATGCCTGATTATGATAATCTATAGATTGCTCATAATTTTCAAGCTTTAAGGAGACTAGGCCTAGAAGATTGTACGCATAGTATTTATCTATATTTTGAGTTTTATATGCATCTAAACTATTAATGATTTTTAGCGCCTCTATTGCATTTTGTTCGCTCCCCAGATAATCCTTTTCATCGTCTTGAATAGTTGCCAATGCTGTTAAAACAGCAGCCTTTTCATTTAAAATATTTAAAGCATCATAATATTTTAGTGCCTGTAGATAATAACCATAAGATTCTGATATATTATCATCTATCTGATAGTAATAAAAACCGAGATTACTGCTAGATGTAGCTATAGCAGAGGAATCATTGAGCTTTTTAGCAAATAACAGATTTTTAAGTGTAGCATCTCTAAACAAGTCATATTCACCTGTTAGTAGGTAAACGTAAGAAAGATTTCTTTCGCTTTTTAAGACCGTTGAATCACTTTTAATCTTTAATGAAAGTTGAACCGCTTTTTCAGCATAGTCTATCCGCTCTTCCTTTGACAAGGATGGGTTTTTAGAGTTTTCCCTAAGAAGAAAAATAGAGTCTAACAGTTTATTCTTCTCTTGACTAAAAATCACAGAGGGGATTACAAAAAAAATTAAGAGAAAAAATATTCTAACCTCCAAAAGTGTCGTTTTATACTCTCAAAGTTATAATTTTTTTAGCAAGTATCTAAAATTAAATTATCAAAAGTCCACAACAAATTTAGCCTACAGTTCTTATAAGAATGTAGGCTAAAAACTATGGTATATAAATAAAATTTATCCTTGAGTTGGCAGTTTTATTTCTTTTTTACCATGTGCCAATAAATCAATTTTTGTTGGCTGGGTAACATTACTCTTTTCAGCAGTTTCAAATTTATCAGATTCTACACCAGATAAAGTTAACAAAGCAACAGCTACTAAAGCTAAAGTAATTTTTAGGGTTTTCATAAGTATCAATTTAGGGTTAAATAGTTAACATTTTATTTTTTAGCGATAATCGCTACGTTGAGGGAAGGCAATGGACTATTAACTATTCTAAGGTTTTCACCTTAAATTGTACTAAAATAAAACGAGGGACGTTTTAGTAAATGTTTAATGGATATTTTCTTGAAAGTATGATTTGAGGGCTTACAAGGATTACAAATATATAAGTATTTGCCATACACACAAACAAATCATCGATAAAAAGCATAAAAACATCGTTTATATGTAGGAATTGATTTAAATTATCCTTTCTTTATAATAAAAACAAAAAAGCATCCCGATTTTCTGTAAAGAAAAAAGGAAAGCCTTTCATTGGTAAATATCCATATTAAATTGGATTTCTACTACGTCTCAGATATTACTCTGAGCACAACACAACGTCTTTTATACTAAAAAAGCTTCCTATTACCAGAAGCTTTTTGCGGTCTGGACGGGACTCGAACCCGCGACCCCCTGCGTGACAGGCAGATATTCTAACCAACTGAACTACCAGACCGTTGCGTAATTGCGAGGGCAAATATACATTGTCTTTTTAATTCCACAAACAAAAAATAAAAAAATATTCACCACTCTAAATAAATTTTTGACGCTCAATCATATAACTAGTAAGTATTTGATTAAAGCCTTTTTTTATGTCCGCCTCCACATACTTTATTCTATACTGCCCACATTTTAACCTTAAGGTTTTGAAGTACTCACTTACAGCCTTTTCATAATTCCCCTTAATATTATCTGGATACAAATTGATAAAATCGCCTGTCTCAATGTCGATAAATCGTTTTGGTCGATTGTCGAAATCAAAGGTCAGCTCCTTGTCCCTATCAAATACATGAAAGAGCACAACTTCATGTTTATTATACTTTAAATGCCTTAATGCTTCAAATAATTTTTCATCTTCTTCTGAGGTTTGAAACATATCCGTAAACACAAAAATTAAAGAGCGTCTATGAATCTTTTCTGCAATTTGATGCAAATACGCATATGTCTCCGTACTCCTTGATTCTGGTTTTGACACTACAGCCTCACTCAGTTTACTTAATAACATTTGGTGATGGCGTTCACTTCCTTTCTCCGGTGCATAAAAATCATAAGCATCACTGTAAATACTTAAGCCAACGGCATCACGCTGTTTTTTTAAAATATGCATTAAAGATGCGCATGCCAACGCAGAAAAAGCAGATTTATTAAGGTTATCTATTGTTTTACCAGCAGATTCAGGATAGTGCATAGAAGTACTGTTATCCAAGATGAGATGACATCTTAAATTGGTTTCTTCATCATAGCGCTTAGTGTACAACCGATCTGTTTTAGCAAAAAGCTTCCAATCAATATGCTTGGTGCTTTCACCTTGATTGTAAATCTTATGTTCAGCAAACTCTGCCGAAAAGCCATGAAACGGACTTTTATGCATCCCAGCAATAAAGCCTTCAACAACTTGTTTTGCTAAAAGTTCAAGGTTTTTAAAACCACCTGCTTTGTTTAATTCTTGTTGTAAATTCAAAATATCCTATAGAAAATCTTTTATTCATCTATCATTTCGAGCGCAGTCGAGAAATCTCTATTGCAGACCTCTCGACTGCGCTCGATGTGACAGAATACTTTGATTAAGATAATACCGAAACTAAAAAAGGTTTGCCGTAAAGACAAACCTTTTATCATTTCTTTTTGAAAGTATGTTTACAAAAGCGCATCGATTGCTTCAGCGTAAGCATTTTTTGGTGCTACACCTACTTGGCGACCTACAACTTCTCCATTTTGAAATACTAAAACCGTAGGGATATTTCTTACGCCATACTTAGCTGCAAACTCTTGGTTAGCATCTACATCTACTTTACCTACAACAGCTTTACCTTCGTATTCTGTAGAGATTTCGTCAATGATTGGTCCTACCATACGACATGGCCCACACCAAGCTGCCCAAAAATCTACCATTACTGGTTTATCACTTTTTAATACTGTTTCTTCAAACGTTGCATCTGTTATTTCTAATGCCATAAAATCTAATATTAATTTAATTCTACTTTAGTTACACAAAATTAGTCAAAAATTCTGCCAAACCTTACAATGCTTGTATTTGTTTTGATTATACATTTATTGTTTTGGCTTATACTAATTCAGCTTATACTTTACGTCTAGACCTTTTAACTCATTTAATAATTCCTGAGAAATCTTAACTTTTTGCTTTCTACTTGGCATGGTTAGTTTTAGTTTTTCTGAATTGTCGTAGACTAAAAAATTTAAGCTTTTATTGCCTTCATGCATTCGCATCAGATCTTGCAATCGAGTTATTGTGTCTTCTTCTAAATCGTGAATATTTAGCTGAATAGATAACTTCTTAGCATAGGTCTCCATTACATCATGCAATAATTGAAAATTATTAAACTGAATTCTAGGATCTCCTTTCTGGCCTGTTTCTCTATTAGTCCAACCTTCACGCACAAACGCGCGCACATAAACAAATGAATTTACCACAAAGAAATGTCTAAACTTTAGATAATCCTCCCCAAAAATTCTAAACTCATAACTATCTGTATAATCTTCGATGGTAAATAATGCCCAGCCTTTGCCTTGCTTACTTACACGATGTTGCACGTCTGTAACAACACCACCAAAAGTAATTTCTCTATTAACGATTGCTTCTAAATCATTAAAAACAGAGATGGTACCATTACAGAAATTCTTCATTTCAATTTTGAAATCATCTAGCGGATGACCAGAAATATAAATACCAACCACTTCCTTTTCTCTTGAAAGTTTTTCCATCGTTCCCCAATCTTCACAAGGTGGTACTTGTGGTTCTGCAATTTCTACTCCACTGGCCTCACCAAATAAACTCACTTGTGCAGAATTTTCATTTTCTTGGTGTTTAGCACCATACTTCATGGCCTTTTCTAAAAAGGTAATACCATCACCATCGTGAGCAAAATATTGAGCACGGTGTGTATCTTCAAAACAATCAAAACCACCAGCATAAGCTAAACCTTCGAATGATTTTTTATTGGCTGCTCTTAGATCTACACGTTTGGCTAAATCAAAAATAGACTTATAGTTGCCGTCTTTCTTTCTATTTTCTACAATGGTTTTTACAGCTCCATGACCAACACCTTTTATAGCTCCCATACCAAAACGAACTGCATTATCTTGATTTACCGAGAATTTATAATAACTCTCGTTAACACTTGGTCCAAGCACTGGTAAACGCATACGTTTACACTCTTCCATAAAGAAGGTTACGGACTTAATATCGTTCATATTATTAGACAATACCGCAGCCATATATTCTGCTGGATAATGCGCCTTTAAATATGCCGTTTGGTATGCAATCCAAGCATAGCACGTAGAATGAGATTTATTGAAAGCGTAACTCGCAAAGGCCTCCCAATCTTTCCAGATTTTTTCAAGCTTCGTTTTATCCATACCTTTAGCAGCTGCCTGTTCAATGAATTTAGGTTTCATTTTATCTAGTACTGCTTTTTGCTTTTTACCCATGGCCTTACGCAACACATCGGCTTCACCCTTGGTAAAATCAGCCAGTTTCTGGGACAATAGCATTACTTGCTCTTGATAAACCGTAATACCATAAGTTTCCTTGAGGTATTCTTCCATTTCAGGTAAATCGTAGATAATCTCTTCTTTACCATGTTTTCTATTAATAAAACTTGGAATATATTCCATAGGTCCAGGACGATACAAGGCGTTCATTGCAATGAGGTCATCAAAAACTGTTGGCTTAAGATGCTTCATATGCTTTTGCATTCCTGGCGATTCATACTGAAAAATCCCAACCGTTTCACCTCTTTGGAACAACGCATACGTTTCTTCGTCATCTAACGGAAAGTTTTCAGGATCGAGTTCAATACCGTGTCGTGCCTTTACAATCTTAACCGTATCTTTAATTAAAGTTAAGGTCTTTAATCCCAAGAAATCCATCTTCAGTAATCCAGCACTTTCTACAACAGAGTTATCAAACTGCGTAACGTATAAATCTGAATCTTTAGCTACCGAAACAGGTACATAATTGGTAATGTCACCTGGTGTAATGATAACACCACAAGCATGAATGCCAGTATTTCTTACAGAACCTTCTAAAACTCTTGCTTGGTTTACCGTTTCTGCCTGTAAATCTGAACCGTCTGAGATATTTAATAGTTGATTGACTTTTTCTAATTCTTCAGCTCTAAACTTGCTTGCTAATTCTTTTTCGCTCTTACCAAATATCTTTCCGAGTTTGGACATATTCGGAATGAGTTTAGCAATATGATCCGCTTCATTTAATGGCAAATCCAACACACGTGCCGTATCTCTAATTGAAGATTTAGCAGCCATTGTACCATAAGTAATGATCTGCGCCACCTGATTAGCTCCATATTTATCGATAACGTATTGCATAACGCGACCACGACCTTCATCATCAAAATCGATATCGATATCTGGCATACTCACACGATCTGGATTTAAGAAACGCTCAAAAAGTAAATCGTACTTTATTGGATCTATGTTGGTAATCCACAAACAGTATGCTACTACCGAACCTGCTGCCGAACCACGACCAGGACCAACGGACACATCCATTTTTCGGGCTTCGCGAATGAAATCCTCTACAATAAGGAAGTAACCAGGATATCCTGTATTTTCAATAACGCTCAACTCAAAATCGAGACGTTCTGCTATTTCTGGTGTAATCTCTCCATAGCGCTTTTTAGCACCTTCGTATGTTAAGTGTCTTAAATAGGCATTTTCTCCGCGCTTACCATTATCTACTTCATCCTCTTGATGTTTGAATTCATCTGGTATATCAAAAGCAGGAAGTAATACATCACGAGCCAATTCAAACGGTTCAATTTTATCAACCACTTCTTGAATGTTCACAATAGCCTCAGGAATGTCTCTAAAGAGCGCTTTCATCTCTTCAGTTGACTTAAAGTAATATTCTTGATTTGGCAATCCGTAACGATAACCACGACCACGACCTATTGGTGTGGCTTGTTTTTCACCATCTTTTACACACAATAAAATATCGTGTGCATTGGCGTTTTCTTGTTCTACGTAGTAAGTATTATTTGTAGCAATTAGCTTCACATCGTGCTTATGAGCAAATTGAATAAGTACTTGATTAACACGATTTTCATCTTCCTGATTATGACGCATCAACTCGATATACAAATCATCTGCAAAGGTGTCCTTCCACCAGATTAAGGCTTCTTCGGCTTGGTTTTCACCAATATTTAGGACTTTACTCGGCACTTCACCATAGAGGTTTCCTGTGAGACAAATGAGGTCTTCTTTGTACTGCTCTATGAGTTTTTTATCAATTCTTGGTACATAATAAAACCCATCAGTAAAAGCTGCAGAAGACAGCTTTGCCAAATTGTGATAGCCTTTTTTATTCTTTGCTAAAAGAACAATTTGGTAACCGTTATCTTTTCGGGTTTTATCGGTATGATCTTCGCAAACAAAAAACTCACAACCGATAATAGGTTTTATTAGTTTCCCTTTCTTTTCTTCACCATTTTCTTCAGCCTCTTTATGCTTTGCTTTTACAGACTTGTTATGGTTAGAAACTGCTTGAACAAAGTGAAAGGCGCCCATCATATTTCCGTGATCTGTTAGCGCAACGGCAGGCATATTTTCTTTTGCCGCTGCCGCTACTAAATCACCAATACTGATGGTAGATTGTAAAATTGAAAACTGAGAATGGTTATGCAAATGCACAAACGCTGCATCAGCCAATTTTGCAATAGCTTCTTTGTTTGTTTGTGTTGGTATTTCTTGAGACTGCTCCTTTTGAAGCCTTGCATTTATCTTGGCACTTTCGCGTTTAAGATTAAGATGTTTTAGTCCAATTAGCTGAATTGGTTGCGGATTGGCTTCTGAAAATTTTACAAAATAATCTGGTTGAACATCTAACTGTTCTTTAGTATATTCTTTTCGCCTAACTAATTCTAAAAAACAACGTGTCGTGGCTTCAACATCGGCAGTTGCGTTATGGGCTTCGGCAAATGGCTGGTTGAATAAAAACTCGTGTAACTCTGTTAAGGTTGGCAGTTTAAACTTTCCTCCTCTACCGCCAGGAATTTTACACAATTCGGCCGTATGCTCTGTACAGGTATCTAATACTGGTAATTCTTGTAATTGGTTTGCTACATCCTCTCTAACAAATTCGGCTCCCATAATATTGAGATCGAACCCAACATTCTGACCAACCACAAATTTAGTTTTCTCTAAAACAGCATTAAATTTTTCTAAAACTTCGGCAAGAGAAATACCTTGCTCTTCTGCCAATTCTGTAGAAATACCATGGATTTTCTCAGCATCATATGGAATATTAAAGCCATCTGGCTTAACCAAATAATCTTGATGATCTATACAATTACCCATAGCATCATGCAACTGCCATGCTATCTGAATACACCTTGGCCAGTTATCTGTATCTGTTATTGGTGCATCCCAACGCTTTGGTAAACCTGTGGTTTCAGTATCGAAGATTAAGTACATAAATTACCTGTTTTAGACCTTGAAAAAGAATATGAATTTGTCGTAAAAATAGCCCTTAAAATTACATAGAATTTCGACTTACTTTAATGGAAGTTGTTAAGAGTTTTAAACATAAAAAAAGCCATGCACTTTGCATGGCTTTTTGCTTAACAATCTATTTTATTTATGACACTATGGTTTCAAAATTTTCAGCACTTCTGATGGCTGTCTCAATGGCACTTTTTTGATTTTTGAGAGTGTTGATAATAGGCGATGGTATTGCATGTCCAGAAATAACTTCATTATATTCTTTTAAACTTGTTTTTTCTATTCTTACAGTTTCTTGTAGCATAGCTTCTTCATCGTTTGATGAAAAAAGCGACTTAAGAGACATCCAGTTTTGATGCAGTTCTCCTTTAATATTACCTGAATTTTCTGGTATATCTTTATTTTCCCAAACTTCGCTTCGTAGCTCCTTCACAAATCTTGCGCGCTCTTCTGCTCTAGACTTAAAAAAGTTTTTTATGTCAGCGCTGTCAACCTTTTCGATAGCCTTTTCATAACTATCCTTGGCGTTCATATTCTTCTCTATAAGTTCGTTTAATTTATTTGATATTTCTTTGGTATTGTTCATTATGTTTTGTGTTTTGTTTACAGTAGTTAATTTGATGCCTACTGATTTTGCATCTACTAGCGTTGTTTAGTCAAGTAATTTTTAAAATAAAAGCCATGAAAATCATGGCTTTTAGGGTCTTAATCTAACTTAAGATATTATGATAAGACTTCTTCATAAAGTTTTACTGAGTTGATAGCTGCTTCTATCGCATTTCTTTGTTCGCGTAATAGCTCTATTAATCTTGATGGAAAATTATTGTCGCTTAGCAACTCATTATATTCTTCTAGACTGGCTTTTTCGCCTCTTAAGGCTTCATTTAAAATGGTCTCTTCATTATTGGAGGAGAAGGTGGCTTTTAGACTCATCCAATTTCTATGCATTATTCCTTTTAAGCTTCCTGAATCTTCTGGTATTTCACCATAAGTCAAAATTTCTGTTCTCAATTGACGTGCAAATTTGGAGCGTTCTTCCGCTCTGTTTTTAAAGAAGTTTTTAACACTAACGTTGTCTACTTCTTGCATAGCGTTGATGTAACCTTTTTCGGCGTCATAATTTTTTACTAATAATTCATTTAACTTGTCTGAAACTATTTTTTCGTACTTCATAATATCTTTAATCATTTTTTAATTTCAATAAGTTCTTTATAGATGCGTATTGTTTCACATCTGCACTTATAGTATAACATTCATACACCACGAAGTCAAGTTATTTAACACCATTTAATAGTCTTTAACAGCCTTTAACAAAAAAAGCGCTATTTGAAAATTTCAAATAGCGCTTTTAATTTTACTTTTTGCTTTTTTATACCTGTAGATAATCTGGCACACCATCTCCATCTACATCATCATTAGTTGGGTCTCCATCCATGTTGGCGTCTTCGTTTATGGTTAGTATACCATCACCATCATCGTCTGTATCTAAATAATCTGCATCACCATCTCCATCGGTATCTGTAGGATTACCATTACCATCTAATTGCAACTCTAAAGATGTTGGCACACTATCACCATCATCGTCGTCATCTAAGTAATTTGCTATACCATCCATATCTGTGTCGTCATTAGTAATATCACCATCTCCATTAAAATCTTCAAACACGTTTGGTACGCCATCTCCATCATCGTCGCTACAATCTAAATCATCGATTACCGCTTGAATTGCACCATCGTCATCACCACAAAAATCTATTTGCTCCTGCAGAAACTGCTGATATTGCGAGCAATTTGCATCAAATGTGCCCATAGTTGCAGTATTGTACTGCACTTCAGCTTCGTTTCTATTGTTTGTTGCTATTTCACAACTTATTTGACAATCACCCAGATCATCAATTCTTTGTTGAATTGAGCCATCTAAATCACCACAGTAATCGCGTTGCATCATTAACGACTGTCTGTAGGCGCTACAAGCAATTTCAAACTCAGAACTACTAACAAATCCATCATCACCAACTTGCTGTGCTGCAATATATGTAGCCTCAGCTGTTTCGGTGGCAATTTCTGTATCTGTACACGTTATAGGATCTGCCGGAATTGTTCCAGAAATTAAGGGCACTCTGTAAAACACACCTCCATAAATTGGCCCATTTTGTCCTGTTACAGGATCTAAACCAACCTCACCTGTTAAACCAGTGAAATTTACTGATTGAAGGCCTGATTCGTTAAAGGCTGTAAATCTAAATGTCCCTGTAAACCTATTATTTTCTATCTCATTTATACGTATTTCCCCATACTCTGGATATATAGACACATCTGGATGCGGCCTGTTGTTTGTAGAATATATTGTGCCGTCTGCAGTTGTAAATCTTGCTTCAATGGTATTAACATCACCAAAGACATAAACACCAACAGCAACAGTAGGCACTATTAACTCTAAAGTCTCGATATTGTTTGAACCAAAAAGCGTTAAAAAATCATTTTCATCTATACTTGCGGAAAAGGCTTTTGCTCTCCAAGACGTACCATCTAGGGAACCTTGAAATGCTGGTGTGTTAAATTCTACTTCATCACCACAGCTAAATACCGATATTAAGATAAGAGATAAGACTATTAATTTTTTCATTATTAAGCGGAAATTAATCGTTGTTTCAAATATAACGAAACAAGAATCTCAAAAGTATAATATTTTTTTATACTAGACTTACTCTTCTTCAGCACTTTTGTTTAAAGTGATAATCTTTTAGTTAAAATGACCAAAAGGCTTGAAAATTAAAAAATTGTATTATCTTTGCGCCCTTATTAATAACAGAGGTCGCGAACCTCACTAATTAATCATTATGCCTGTAAAAATTAGATTACAAAGACACGGTAAAAAAGGAAAACCTTATTACTGGATCGTAGCCGCGGACTCTCGCGCTAAAAGAGATGGTAAGTACTTAGAAAAATTAGGTGCTTACAATCCAAACACAAATCCTGCAACAATAGACCTTGATGTAGATGGTGCTGTAAAGTGGTTAGAAAACGGTGCACAACCAACAGATACTGCTAAAGCAATATTATCTTACAAAGGAGCTTTATTAAAGAAGCATTTAGCAGGTGGTGTTAAAAAAGGTGCTTTAACCGAAGAGCAAGCAGAAGCTAAATTTAACGCTTGGTTAGAAGAAAAGGCAGCTAAAGTACAAGCTAAAGCAGATGGCTTATCTAAAGCAGATGCCGATGCTAAAGCTAAAGCACTTGAAGCAGAAAAAGCAGTTAACGAAGCTCGTATTGCTGCAAATGCACCAGTAGTTGAAGAAGAAGTTGCTGAAGAGACAACGGCTTCTAACGAAGAAGAGTAAAAAATTTATTTTTATACTTTTAAACCCTGACATTTATTGTCAGGGTTTTTTATGCAAAAAACTTTCTTTTGTATAATGCCGAATTTGTTTCAGTATCTAAAACCAGAACGATTAAAGACCCTGAAATAAATTCAGATTGATAAATCAGTAATTTGTTATGAAAAAAGAAGATTGTTTTTACTTAGGGAAAATTGTAAAAAAATACAGTTATAAAGGAGAACTACTCGCTAAGCTAGACACGGACGAACCAGACCTTTATGAAAATATTGATGCGGTTTTTATAGATCTTAGAGGTAATCTTGTACCGTTTTTTATCGAATCTTCGCAATTACACAAATCTGATTTACTTAGATTAAAGTTTGAAGATGTAGATAATGAAGCTGATGCAGATGCCTTAATAAAGGCCGAATTGTATTTACCTCTAGACTTGCTTCCTAAATTAGAAGGAGATAAGTTTTACTACCACGAAGTTATAGGTTTTACTATCACAGACAGCAATTTTGGCACTGTTGGAATTATAAAAGCTATTAATGATACTACAGCACAAGCGCTTTTTGAAATTGACAGAAATGGTATTGAAATTTTAATACCTATGAATGATGAGTTTATCGTTAAAGTAGATAAACCAAACAAAATCATAGAGGTTGAAACTCCCGAAGGATTAATAGAACTTTACACAAGCCCATCCTAAATCCTTCCCAAAGGGAAGGACTTTCTCTCTCATGGAAAAGCCTTTTAAATTCAAACAATTCTCAGTCAACCAAGATCGTTGTGCCATGAAAATTGGTACAGATGGTGTTTTACTAGGTTCCTGGACTTCTGTAAAACATAATCCTTTTCACATTTTAGACATTGGCTCTGGCACAGGAATTCTAAGTCTTATGATGGCTCAAAGAAGTTATGCAGAGCAAATTGAAGCAATAGAAATTGATGACGATGCTTATGAACAGTGCTCTGAAAACTTCGAGAATTCACCTTGGAACGATCGCTTGTTTTGTTACCATGCTTCGCTTTTAGAGTTTGTTGAAGAGGTTGAAGATGCTTTCGATTTAATTATTTGTAATCCACCTTTTTATTCCGAAGATTATAAAACCGAAAATAAATCCAGAAACTTGGCGCGTTTTAACGATGCTATGCCTTTTAAACATATTATCTATGCTGTAGAACATTTACTAGCCGAAGATGGTTTGTTTTCAATAGTTATTCCCAGAAAAGAGGAAAAGGATTTTATAGCTTTAGCCAATACAATTGGCCTTTTTCCCAATCGAATTCTTTACGTTCGAGGCAATCCAGATGCCGATGTAAAACGCAGCTTAATTGAATTTAGCTATGCTGAAAAAGACGTTGAAGCTTCAGACTTAATTATTGAAACTGAACGTCACAACTACACTAAGGATTACATCAATCTAACAAAAGATTTTTATTTGAAAATGTAACACTTCTGTTGGGCAATGAAATCGATTTCGTTACTTTTGTGAAACTAATAAAATAACAGCTCCTATTTTGATAAATCTTCAAAATTAGAAGTTATAAATATCATAATCAGAATGAAACCAGATTTATTTGAAGCTCCTGACTATTATAACTTAGACGAATTACTCACTGAAGAACACAAATTGGTTCGTGATGCAGCCAGAGAATGGGTAAAACGAGATGTTTCTCCAATAATAGAAGAGGCTGCTCAAAAAGCAGAATTTCCAAAATCTATTATTGGTGGGTTAGCAGAAATTGGTGCTTTTGGACCATACATTCCTGAAGAATACGGTGGCGCAGGATTAGACCAGATTTCTTACGGTTTAATTATGCAAGAAATAGAACGTGGAGATTCCGGAGTACGCAGTACGGCATCCGTACAGTCGTCTTTAGTAATGTATCCTATCTGGAAATATGGTACAGAAGAACAACGTCAAAAATATTTGCCAAAATTAGCTTCTGGTGAATGGATGGGTTCTTTCGGTTTAACTGAACCAGATCATGGAAGTAATCCAGGTGGCATGACGACCAATTATAAAGATATGGGAGATCACTACCTTTTAAATGGTGCTAAAATGTGGATTTCTAACGCTCCTTTCTGCCAAGTAGCTGTAGTTTGGGCAAAAAATGAAGAAGGACGTATTCACGGCTTAATTGTTGAGCGTGGTATGGAAGGATTCTCTACACCTGAAACGCATAACAAATGGTCGCTTAGAGCTTCTGCTACAGGTGAGCTAATTTTTGATAACGTTAAAGTTCCTAAAGAAAATTTATTACCAAACAAATCTGGTTTAGGTGCACCACTTGGCTGCTTAGATTCTGCACGTTATGGTATTGCTTGGGGAGCGATTGGTGCAGCTATGGACTGTTACGATACGGCTTTGAGATATAGCAAAGAGCGTATTCAATTTGGTAAGCCTATTGGCCAGTTTCAGTTACAACAAAAGAAGTTAGCCGAAATGATTACCGAAATTACCAAAGCACAATTGTTAACATGGCGATTAGGTGTATTGCGTAACGAAGACAAGGCTACTTCTGCACAAATTTCTATGGCGAAACGTAACAATGTGGAAATGGCTATAAACATTGCTCGAGAAGCAAGACAAATGCTTGGAGGAATGGGAATTACTGGTGAGTACAGCATAATGCGTCATTCTATGAACTTAGAAAGTGTAATAACCTATGAGGGTACGCACGACATCCACTTACTAATTACAGGCTTAGATATTACAGGTTTAAATGCCTTTAAATAATAAATTAAAAGCCTTGATATCTCAAGGCTTTTAATTTAGCATAGACTTTTAGGAAACTAATTAGTAATACATTATATTTTTATTTAAGATGAAAATTATCTTTTACAAATTATTATTTAGTACGCTATTATGTTTCTTTTATTCGTGCAGTGCGTCCGAAGATTATAATACTGATGATTTACAAGACCCTATTGATAACTCAAAAAGAATTCTAAGTTTGGGTGACAGCTACACCATAGGCCAAAGTGTCTGTGAGAGCTGTAGTTTCCCAAAGCAATTAAAGGATAGCCTAGTAAATAACAACGATGGCGTTACTTTTGAGTTAAACATAATAGCCCAAACAGGATGGACCACAAGCGATCTAATTAGTAATATTGTTTCCGAAAACCCATCAAACAACTATGACTTAGTTACCTTATTGATAGGCGTAAACAACCAATACCAAGGCGCACCCTTCTCGCTTTACGAATCAGAATTTCCGCAATTAGTACAGATGGCAATGAGTAAAGTACAAGGAGATAAAACTAAAGTGATTATAGTGTCAATTCCAGATTATGCCTACACACCATTTGGGCAGTTTAGTGGCGATCCGTCCTTAACTTCAACAGAAATTGACATGTACAATGCATTTGCAGAAAACTATTGCAATGAAAACAATATTACTTTTGTAAATATAACCGATATCACTCGCGAAGGATTAAACAATCCTGATTTGGTAGCTTCGGATGACTTGCATCCATCAGAACTTGCTTATACAAGATTTGTAGAAAGACTACTTCCTTTGGCCATCGAAAAAATCCAATAAGTTTTCCTATTTTAGTTATTTAGTAAACTATACTGATGTCATCAAAATCGAGATTAGATCGTGCTTACAAAAATGCTCATCGCATTGGTTTTGATGACGCTTCAAAATTCATTTTATTTAGTGATTGCCATCGTGGTGATAACAGCTTTGCAGACGATTTCGCTAATAACAGGAACATATATTTTCATGCACTGAAACATTATTATACCGAAGGTTTTAGTTATTGCGAACTAGGTGATGGTGACGAACTATGGGAAAATTTGTCGTTTGAATCTATATTAAATGCACACAAGAATGTCTACTTGCTCATGAAGCAATTTCATGAAGAGGATAGATTGCACATGATTTGGGGAAATCACGATATGGTATATCGCGACCCTAAATATGTAGAGAAATATTTATCTACCTATTTTGATCCTAAAGTGGGAGAAGATGTTGACCTGTTTTGTAATATACAATATCATGAAGGTATTGTTTTAAAACATTCTGAAACAGGACAAGAATTGTTTCTCTGCCATGGCCACCAAGCGGATTGGTGGAATTACCTATTCTGGAAATGGAGCCGGTTTATGGTTCGTATTCTTTGGAAACCCTTAAATGTTATGGGAATAGCAGACCCTACAAGTCCTGCTAAAAACTACAAAGAGCTCATAAAAGTAGAACGCAGAACTAAAAAGTGGATTTTAGAAAACAACAACTTGGTAACCATTGCTGGTCATACACATAGACCGCGTTTCCCAGAGCCAGGTGATATTGCTTTTTTTAACGATGGTAGCTGTGTACATCCAAGAAGTATTACTGGTCTTGAGATTGAAAACGGAAAAATTTCTCTCATTAAATGGCAAATCGTCACTACCGAAGATGGTACATTAAAAATTGATCGTTTTTTGTTAGAAGGACCTACTCCTTTGATTGACTATAAGACGGAATAAATTGCTTCAAAATAAATCAGATGCTTAATAACAACTCTTGGAAATAAAAAACTCTCACATGTTTTAGAAAACCTATGAAGTGTTAGTTACTATATACAGTAGTTTGTGTAGTTAAATAAGAGATTCCTGCTTCCGCAGGAATTTTAGCTTTCTGGTGCCAGCTCTACTTCCAAACCTTCTAGCTCTGGCGTAATTGGTATCTGGCAACCTAATCGAGAATTGTCTTTTACATAAAAAGCTTCGGAAAGCATAGCCTCTTCATCATCCTGCATTTCTGGTAATTCGGTATCACTTAAGACATAGCATTGGCAAGATGCACACATGGCCATGCCACCACAAACACCAATGGTACCTTCAGGAGCTAGTTCGTAAGAACGTACTACTTCCATAAGATTCATTGCCATATCTGTTGGTGCTTCGATTTGATGTGTTACACCATCGCGATCAATGATTGTTATATTTATGTCCATAGTAATTAGTTGTTAGGAAATAGTAGTTAGTTTTTGATAGATTTGATTAAACCATGTAACATTTTAGAAATCTCGTTGTTCATTTCTATTAATTCTCTTGATTCATCTTGACTTAAAAAATTTAAACTAATAGATAAATATAACATTGACCTTACTTCACTATTCGATGACAAAGCTATATATAAAAATCTTGAAAAGTCTGCATTTGAGTTCCTATCAAAACCTTCTGCAATGTTATTAGAAATTGAAACTGACGCTCTTTTTATTTGATCTCTAAAAGAAAAGTCATTATTATCTTTGAAAACCTTATAAATAGTAACAGCTAAAGCCTGAGACTTTTGCCAAACTAATAAATCTTCAAATTTTTGAACGGCCATTTACTAATTACTTTCTACTATTTACTAACTACTCAATAGCCTTTACAACGGCTTTTGGTGCTTCTTTACGTGTACCATCAAAACCATCAACGCCAGCAACTGTTGTATATTTTAACACATAACGTTTTCCTGGGTTAATAATCTGATAAGCTGCCTGACACATCAAAGTTGCCTCATGGAAACCACAAAGAATTAGTTTTAATTTTCCTGGATAAGTATTAACATCTCCAATAGCAAAGATCCCTGGAATATTAGTCTGATAATCCAAAGCATTATTAACCTTTATAGCATTTTTTTCAATCTCTAATCCCCAATTTGCAATTGGCCCTAATTTTGGAGACAAGCCAAATAATGGTATAAAATGATCACATTCCTTCTTAAAAACTTTGGCTTCTTGCTTAATGGTAACACTTTCTATTTTTCCATCACCTTCTAATCCAATAACTTCCGCTGGTGTGATTAAATTAATTTTACCCTCAGACTTTAATTCTTGGACTTTTTCAACAGAATCTAAATGACCTCTAAATTCATTTCGTCTATGAATTAATGTAACTTCGGAAGCAACATCAGCCAGAAAAATACTCCAATCTAATGCAGAATCTCCACCTCCAGCTATGACCACACGCTTGTTACGGTACATTTCTGGCTCTTTAATCATGTACTCCACACCTTTGTCTTCGTAGTTGGCAATGGTATCTATCAGCGGCTTTCTAGGCTCAAAACTACCTAAACCGCCTGCAATGGCAACCACTGGTGCTTTATGCTTAGTTCCTTTGTTTGTAGTTACAATAAACGACCCATCTTCTTGCTTCTCAATGGTATCAGCACGTTCTCCTAGAGTAAAACCAGGCTCAAACTGCTTACACTGTTCCATTAATTTATCGGTTAAATCGCCTGCTAATATCTCTGGATAAGCCGGAATATCGTAAATGGGTTTTTTGGGGTAAATCTCTGAACATTGTCCTCCTGGTTGTGGAAGTGCATCGATAAGGTGACATTTTAACTTCAATAATCCTGCTTCAAAAACAGTAAATAGCCCAGTAGGGCCAGCACCTATAATGAGTATGTCTGTTGTAATCATGTTATTTAGAATTGGAGACAAATTTAATAATGTGGTATGACTTAGAAAGTGACAAATGTCACACTAGTTATTCTACATTAATGACGCGTTCTATTTGTGGTGCGTACTTTTTAATTGTCATCTCCACGCCAGACTTTAAAGTCATTTGATTTACGCTACAAGATGTACATGCACCAACTAATTGTACTTTAACTAATTTGCCGTCATCTATGGATAAAAGGTTAATATCACCTCCATCGCTTTGTAAAAACGGACGGATTTCGTCTAACGCCTTTTCTACATTTAATTTAAGTTCTTCTGGGCTCATCTACTTTTTCTTTACTGCAGAACATCCTGCCATTGTTGTAATTTTTATTGCCTCGGTTGCTGGTAAATTTTCGTTTCTATCAACAACTTGTTGCACTACATTTTTAGTTATATCTTCAAACGCTTTTTCTACTGGTGTTGCAGTCTGTAAAGCGGCAGGCCTACCTACATCTCCTGCTTCTCTTATGGTTTGTACAATTGGTACTTCCCCCAAAAACGGAACGTCTAAATCTTCGGCTAAATTCTTAGCTCCTTCTTGCCCAAAAATATAATATTTATTCTCTGGTAATTCGGCTGGTGTAAAATACGCCATATTTTCAATGATACCTAACACAGGTACATTGATACTGTCTTGCTGAAACATTGCTACACCTTTTTTAGCATCTGCTAAAGCTACATTTTGAGGTGTACTTACAACAACTGCACCTGTTATAGGAAGTGCCTGCATAATACTAAGGTGAATGTCTCCTGTTCCTGGTGGCAAATCGAGCAAGAGAAAATCTAATTCGCCCCAGGCTGCATCAAATATCATTTGGTTTAATGCTTTTGACGCCATTGGCCCTCGCCATATCACTGCCTGATCCGGTTTTGTAAAAAAGCCTATAGAAAGCACTTTAACTCCGTAACTCTCTACAGGTTTCATCTTAGATTTACCGTCTACGTTGACAGACAGTGGCCTTTCGTTTGCCACATCGAACATTATTGGAATTGAAGGTCCATAGATATCTGCATCTAACACTCCAACCTTAAAGCCCATTTTAGCTAATGTTACTGCCAAGTTAGCTGTTACCGTAGATTTACCAACACCACCTTTACCAGAGGCTACAGCGACAATATTTTGTATTCCAGGAATTGGTTTTCCTTTAATTTCGTTTTTTGTTGGTTTAGCAGGTGCATCTACCTTGATATTTACTTTTATTTTTGCCTTTTCATAAACCTCTTTATGGATGGTTTGCAAAATTTCAACCTCAGTTTTTTTCTTCGCCTGAAGGCTCGGATTTTTAATAGTTACATCTACGATAACCTCATCTGCAAATGTTACAACGTTTGTCACCGCGCCACTATCTACCATATTTTCTCCTTCACCAGGAGCAGTGATGGTTTTTAGGGCTTCTAATATATCTTTCTTATTAAGTTTCACGTTTTTATCTAGATTTAATCTAAATGCAAAGATACTGCTAAAAGTTTAGATTTTGAAGTCCTTAAATTGAATTGAAGAATGGATGGATTGGGTTTTATAATTCTCCCAACTCTTTTGAAGGATCCCAAAATAATGTATCAAAATTTTGTATTTGATTTTCTACAACCTCAACCCCTTCATTCTCTAAAAGTTGCTGCATAAGATTTGTTCCTTCAAAATGGTGCTTTCCTGTTAGCAATCCTTTTCTGTTAACTACTCGGTGCGCTGGCACATCTTTTCCACCAGAATTATTCATAGCATAACCAACGATACGTGCGCTTTTGGTGGCTCCTAAATATTTTGCAATTGCACCATAGCTGGAGACTCTTCCGTATGGAATACACCTAACTACATTATACACTTTTTCAAAAAAACCGAGTGTTTCATGTTTCATTACAACTCTTTAAGAATATTTATAAAGGTGACTAAAGCTACGATTCCTGTTATGATCCCAATACTGTAGTTCATACTTTTTTGAGACGTGAATTTTTTATCTTTTATCTTGTCGAAAAAGAAAATATAGAAGTAAAGCATTACAAACGTACCCATAGCAGCACCTGTAACGTAGGTTACAATGCTGGTTTTCTCAAAGTTCATCCAACCGAAAGAAGCCAAAGTTATGGTCATATAAGCTTGATACGGAATTGGGAAAACATTAAGGGCAGATAGAAGCATACCATGAAAAAAACGACTTCTTTTGCTTCGAGTATCTGCTTCAACTTTTGTTTCTTTTTGATTTCTTGCAATAACCAAAAAATAAATCGTAATAAGCACAAAAATCACAAAAGCGACGCGCTGAAGAATCTCAACAATATCTGGCCTGTTGGATAAATACCGTGCAAAAATGGCTGCTATATAGGTTTGAATAAAAACAACTAAGCACACTCCTGAAGAAAACGTAATACCACGTCCGGGACCTTCTTTAAGACTTATCCTTGCGGCTGTCATATTAAGCAAACCTGGTGGAATAACACCAATAAGCGCTACAAAAAGTCCGAGGAAGAAAACAACTGTAATACTCAAGTTTTAGTTGATTTTGAATCTAATATACGTAATTGCTTTGTCTTTTTCTAAATACTGATTCTCGTAAAAGGTCTGAATCTGTGTTACCTCATCTGGGCTGCCCTCTAATTTGTAAACATTGTGGTTGGCATATAACACTTCACAACCTAAGCCATGTAATAGACCGAGTGTATAGCCATGCATAAATTCACTGTCGGTTTTAAGATGCATTAATCCATTTGGTTTAAGAACCTTTTTGTACCGCTCTAAAAATTGAATATTGGTTAGTCTATGCTTTGTTCTTTTGTACTTAATCTGTGGATCTGGAAATGTAATCCATATCTCATCCACTTCATTTTCACCAAAAGCAAATTCTATTAACTCTATTTGTGTTCTAAAAAAAGCAGCATTGTTTATACCCTCTTCTATTGCAGTTTTTGCTCCTCTCCAAAATCGAGCTCCTTTTATATCTATGCCAATAAAATTTTTGTTTGGGTAACGTTGTGCTAAACCAACAGTGTATTCGCCTTTGCCGCAACCTAGTTCTAATACTAAAGGATTTTTGTTTTTAAATACCTTTTCTCTCCATTTACCTTTTAAGCTGAAATTACCACCTGTAAGTTCGTCTCTGGTTGGTTGAAACACATTATCAAAGGTTTCGTTTTCTCTAAATCTTTTAAGTTTATTTTTACTTCCCACGTTTTACTGCTTATTAATAATTTGGTAAAATTAAGGAAACATTTTAAGGTTTATCTTTGCTTTTAATGAAAAGGATTTTAGTAGCTCCATTAAATTGGGGTTTAGGACATGCAACCAGAAGCATTCCTATTATAAATGCTTTAATAGCAAATAAATTTGAACCAGTTATTGCTAGTGACGGTGAGGCTTTAAGGTTATTGCAAAAAGAGTATCCGCAACTTCAAACTCTTGAGCTTCCTTCTTACAATATCACCTATTCTAAAAAGGCCAATAGTTTTAAGCTAAAGCTCATTAAAGACTCCCCTAGTCTGCTCAAAACAATAAAGAGAGAGAAAAAGATTACTGAAAGTATTGTGGAGTCTGAAAATATTTCTGGTATTATTTCAGATAACAGATTTGGTGTTAGGGATAAAAGTATTCCCTCTGTTTTTATTACACACCAGCTGCGTGTGCTCAGCGGAAGCACAACTTGGTTAAGCTCTAAACTCCATCAAAACATCATCTCTAAATTTGATGAGTGTTGGGTACCAGACCATACAGGAACAAATAATTTAAGTGGTGCCTTGGGCCATATTGAAGGCTATGAATCCTCTATAAAGTATTTAGGTCCTTTGAGTAGATTTGAAAAACAAGATCTAGAAAAAAAATACGACCTTCTTGTGGTTTTATCGGGCCCAGAACCTCAACGCTCATTTTTAGAAGTAAAACTTTTTGACGAACTTCAACATTTTAATGGTAAAATCTGTTTTGTAAAAGGTCTTATTGAAAAGGAACAACGCAAGACACAAATTAACCATATTACAACCTACAATTTTATGGCAAGCCAAGAACTTGAAAAAGCTCTTAATGAGAGTGAGTTGGTTTTAAGCCGATCTGGTTATACCTCTATTATGGACTATGCAAAGCTCGAAAAAAAAGCCTTTTTTATACCAACTCCTGGTCAATTTGAGCAAGAATATTTAGCTAAAAGGTTTGAAGAAGAACAAGTTGCGCCTACCTGCAAACAGAGGGACTTTAAAACGGAAATGCTTAATGAAATAGAAAATTATCACGGCTTTAAATATTTACAGTACGACCTTAATTACAAAAAGCTATTCGGTCTTTTCTAGCGTAAAGGAAAACTCACTACCCACTCCCAATTCGCTCTCTACATACATCTTTTCTTCGTGAGCTTCTATAATGTGTTTAACAATAGATAGTCCCAGGCCAGAGCCACCTTCTTTTCGAGAACCACTTTTATCAACTCTGTAAAACCTTTCAAACAAACGTGGTAGATTTTCTTTCTTTATTCCCTCACCATTATCGGTTACTCTTATTATGGCTTTATTTTTTATAAGGTTTTCTATACTTACCTCCGTGGTTCCTTTTTTTCTCCCGTATTTTATAGAATTTACTATAAGATTGGTCAGTACCTGCTGAATTCGCTCTATATCTGCATAAACATAAATTGGGTTTGGGTAATCCATATCAAAGGTGAGCGTAATATCTTTTTTTGCGGCTTTCATTTCAAAAAGTTCAAATACATTCTGAACGAGTTTTACAATATCAAATTTCTCTTTGTTTAGGCTCAGATCACCCACTTCGAGTTTTGTAATCATATCCAAGTCTTTGATAATGTAGGTTAAACGCTCAACTCCTTTACTAGCCCTTTGTAAATATTTTTTTCTTATTTTTTCGTCTTCTATACCACCATCTAACAACGTGTCTATATAACCTTGAACAGTAAACAAAGGGGTTTTAAGCTCGTGAGATACATTGCCAATAAATTCTTTTCTATACTCCTCTCTAACCTTTAAAGTTTCTATTTCAATTTTTTTGTCTCTTGCATACTTATCAATCTCCTTGGTTAGCGTGCCCATATCTGTTGTTATAGGTTGTTGTCTTAGGCTTGTGGATTCTAAAAGCGTGAGATCGTCGTATATTTTTTTTACCCGTCTGTAGATAAAATGTTCTACTCTATATTGAATAATAGCAAAACATAGCGGGAAACAAATTACCGGAAAAAGAATAACCTGCCAGTTAAATGTATGGTAGTAGTATAAAAAAACACTCACAAGGAGTGTTGCAAAAAGCGTAACATATAACGATGTTCTTATAGCAAACTTATATGTTTTTTTTAGATTTTTTTTATGCATTAGTCTACAAACTTGTAACCAACGCCTTTTACGGTTTTAAAAGATTTGTCTCCTATCTTTTCGCGAAGCTTTCTTATGTGTACATCGATGGTTCTACCACCAACAACAACTTCATTTCCCCAAACTTTGTCTAAAATTTCTTCGCGTTTAAAAACTTTACCAGGCTTAGTTGCCAGCAAAGATAATAATTCAAACTCTTTTCTTGGTAGAATAATTTCTTCACCCTTTTTGGTAATCTTATATTCCTCTCTATTAATTACCAAATCACCAATTTTAACAGAGTCATTTGGGTTATCGGTATCTTTTAGTCGTCTTAGCAGGGCTTTTACTTTACTTACAAGTACTTTTGGCTTTATCGGTTTTGTAATATAGTCGTCTGCACCTGCATCAAAACCAGCAACTTGAGAATAATCTTCACCTCTTGCAGTTAAAAACGTAATAATGGTATTATTGAGTTTTGAGTCTTGACGTATGCGCTCACAGGCTTCAATACCGTCCATTTCTGGCATCATTACATCTAGTATAATTAAATGAGGTTTGTGTTTTTTTGCTTTTTCAATAGCTTCAACACCATTTTCTCCAGTTATAACCTGATATCCTTCTGAAGATAAATTATAACCAACAATTTCTAAGATATCTGGTTCATCATCAACCAGTAGAATCTTAATGTCCTTTTTTTTCACTGTTAAGATAATTTTAAGCTAGCGTAAAGATAAAATATATCTTCTTAAGTAGACATTATATGGAAATTGATAACAATTCTCTAACATTGAAATTTAACATAATGATTAGAAAACAATTAGTGAAATATGGATGTTAACTTATTGTAAAAAAGCAGGTTGTTTATAAAAACATCCACTAAAACTCGGTATTTGTTAGTATATTTGAAGTCTAATTATTTAAAAATCAATTATGAAAAAAATTTACTTTTTATTATTTAGTTTATTAGGTGTTTTTGCTTTTGGTCAAGACTTAGTAATCACAGGTGCGTTTGATGGTCCATTATCTGGAGGAACGCCTAAAGGTGTTGAAATATATGTAATTAATGATATTGCAGATTTAAGTACTTATGGTATAGGAAGCGCAAACAATGGTGGTGGAACTGATGGAGTAGAGTTTACATTTCCTGCAGATGCTGTTACATCTGGCTCTTTTATTTATGTAGCTACAGAAGCAGTTGAATTTGCCAACTTCTTTGGTTTTGCTCCAAACTATACTGCAGGTGCTATGGGTATTAATGGTGATGACGCTGTAGAACTTTTTTCAAATGTCGATACAACTCCCGTTGTAATTGATGTTTTTGGAACTATTGACTGCGACCCAAACGCTGGTGGTTCTCCATGTCCTGAGTGGGAACATACAGATGGATGGGCCTACAGATTGGACAGCACTGGCCCAGAAGGTTCTACCTTTACTTCATCTAACTGGACTTACAGTGGCACAAACCAACTCGAAGGTGGAACTACAAACGCTACGTGTACTTCCCCTTTCCCTATCGGCACATTTAGTTATTCAGGATCACCTTGTGGTGTTGTTTTTGGTGCCGAATCATACAACTGCCAGAGCAGCACTATTGGAGACAATAACGATGGTGTTATTGTAGAAATCCCTTACACCGGCTCTAACAATACAATAGTTTCGGTTTCAGTAACAGGTGGAACTCTTGGTGGTGATGACCCAGCTTTAACTGCCGATGGTACAATTACTATTTCTGGTGTAACTGAAGGAGATGCTTGGAGCGTGACTTTAAATGGTGGCGATTGCGATGGTACAACTACTTCTGGCACTGTACCAGCTGCTGAATGTGACCCAACGCCAAGCACATGTTACGATATTAGTACTGGTATAGAATTATTTGAATTGGTAACTGTTGCATCAAATTCTGACAATGATGAGTGGACAGAAGCAGGAGGAACATATTCTATGAATGGTTTCTGTGGTGGCGGATGTATGGAAGAATCTAACACTTGGTTAATATTTGGCCCCTTAGATATGACAGGCGTTACAGACTTAGAATTACTTTTTGATGCTACTGAAGGTTTTGATGGTACAGATTTAAACGTTCAATATACAACTGACTATAGTGCAAATTGCCCAGATGGAGCAACTTGGACTTCTGCTTTAACGGTTAGTGCTTCTGGTTCTTACAGCGCAGATTTATCTGGTGTTTCGGGAACTGGCATTTTCATTGGTATCCAATATTTAGATAGTGACGGAAGCTTTTCTTCTTGGGATCTTTCTAACGTCAGCTTAGCTGCTTTTGGTGTTTGTCCTGCATTAGGTGTTAGACCTATTTCTGATTGTGCTGTTTGTGATGTTACCCTAGGCACAGAAAACTACACCTGTATTACCAACACTGTTGGAGATAATAATGACAACGTTACTGTTAACATTCCTTATACAGGATCTGACAATACTATAGCAAGTGTTATTGTTACTGGTGGCACACTTGGTGGTGATGATCCGGCATTAACTGCAGACGGTACAATTACAATTTCTGGTTTGACCGAAGGTGACAATTGGAGTGTAACTCTAAATGGAGGTGATTGTAACGGTACTACCCTATCAGGAATAGTACCTGCCGCTCAGTGCGACCCTGTTACTGCTGATTTGGTTATAAACGAAATACTTGCTGATCCTGCTGGCGACCTTACAGGTGATGCTAATGGCGATGGCACTAGAGATGGTTCTGAAGATGAATTTGTAGAATTATATAACGTAGGCGGTAGTAGTTTAGATATATCCGGATTTACTATTGAGGACGGTTTTGGTTTGAGACACACTTTCCCAGGCGGAACTATTATACCTAGCAACAGTTTTATAACAGTATTTGGTGGTGGTACACCAACAGGTATTTCTGGATTGGTGCAAGTTGCTTCTGAAGGAGGTTTAGGCCTTAACAACGGAGGTGATGATGTTATTATTAGAAATGGTGCAGGTGTTGTTGTTGTCTCTTACACCTATACTGGTGCAACAGATCAGTCCGTTGGACGTAGCCCTGATTTTACAGGTATGTTTGTAGACCACTCAACCATTTCAGGCAACGGAGGTGCATTGTTCTCTCCTGGCAATGAAAACGACGTTACGCTTTCTACAGCAAATGTTTCTAGAACAACTTTTAGTATTTATCCTAACCCAACAAGTACAGGTAATGTAACAATTTCGTCATCTAATAATGATGCTATATCTGTGCAAGTGTTTGATGTTCTTGGTAAGCAAGTTAAAAATGAAACATTAACTAATAACACGCTTAACGTTTCTGATTTAAACACTGGTTTATATATTTTAAAGATTACTCAAAATAATGCCTCTACGACTAAAAAATTAGTTATTAGATAATCATTATTTTTAATCATAAAGAAAGCGTAGCTAACATTTAGCTACGCTTTTTTATTTTCAATACTTTTGCAAAATGATTTCTAAAGATGCTATTTTTAATATAAAAACCCATGCTGAGTTTGAGGCACTAGCTCTTAATGCCTTTAGATTTCAGTTTGAGAACAATAGTGTCTATCGCTCATTTTGCGATTTACTTTACAGGCATCCATCCGATGTAAAACATCTTAGAGATATTCCTTTTTTACCTATTCAATTCTTTAAAACACATGAGGTTTTAAGCTCTCAAAATAAAGTTGAAAAAATTTTTACCAGCTCTGGTACAACAGGAAGTGTAACTAGTAAACATTTAGTAACTGACCTCAATATTTATGAAGAAAGCTATTTAAAAGGTTTTCAGCATTTTTATGGCAATGTTAAAGACTATGTTATTTTGGCTTTACTACCTTCTTATTTAGAGCGAGAAGGTTCCTCATTAATTTACATGGTTAACGATTTAATACAAAAATCTAAACATCCTGAAAGTGGCTTCTATCTCAACAATCTTCAGGACCTTTCTGAAACCTTAAAACAACTTGAAGCTAATGGACAAAAAACACTTTTAATTGGTGTTTCTTTTGCGCTATTAGATGTCGTTGAACAGTTTCAATTTAATTTAAAACATACCATAGTAATGGAAACTGGAGGTATGAAAGGTAGACGAAAAGAAATCATACGACAAGAACTTCACGATAGACTTAAAGGAGGGTTCGGTGTTAACCATATACATAGTGAATATGGCATGACAGAACTTTTGAGTCAAGCCTATTCTAAAGGAAATGGGATTTTTGATTGCCCTCCTTGGATGAAAATCATTATTAGAGATACAGAGGATGCTTTAACCATATTACCACCAAATAAAACAGGCGGCCTTAATATTATTGACTTAGCCAACATTAATTCCTGTTCATTTATTGCCTCTCAAGATTTAGGTAAAACCTCTGAAAATGGACAATTTGAAATCATAGGCAGATTCGACAACTCTGATATTAGAGGTTGCAATTTAATGGCCTTGTAAGGTTTATTAATCTATTACGACTGAATAAGTGCTATCGAAAAGAAAGATTTTCAATAGTTGATTGATTGGTTAGATGTGCCCAAAAGAGATTTTGGGCACTTTTTATTGGTCAACCTTTATAATGTAGGTATTCTTCTTCCCTTTATTAAGAATAATATAAGTATCGTTGATTAAGTCTTCAGAAGTTAACAGATAATCTTCTTTTACTTTTTCTTTATTTACTGAAATTGCATTTTCTTTTAAGGCTCTTCTGGCTTCGCCATTAGATTTTAAGAAACTGGTTTTTGCGGCTAGGGCACCAATCATATCTAACCCTTCATTAAATTCGGCTTTTGAGATATAGGCTTGTGGTACTCCTTCAAAAACATCTAAAAATGTAGCCTCATCTAAAGTCTTAATATCTTCTTTAAACGTCTTACTGAATAAAATATTTGAAGCTTTTGCCGCGTTCTCATACTCTTCTTTAGAGTGTACCATTGTGGTTATTTCTTCGGCTAACTTCTTTTGCAATGTTCTTAAATGTGGTGCTTCACTATGAGTTTCTACAACTGCTTTAATGTCTTCTTTTGTTAAAAACGTGAAAATCTTGATATATTTTTCGGCATCTTCATCACTAGAGTTTAACCAATATTGGTAAAACTTATAAGGTGACGTTCTTTTAGCATCTAGCCAAACGTTTCCTCCTTCAGACTTACCGAATTTTGAGCCATCGCTCTTTGTAATCAATGGACATGTAATGGCAAAGCCTTTGCCGTTACCAATACGACGTATAAGCTCCGTACCTGTTGTGATATTTCCCCACTGGTCACTTCCTCCCATCTGAATGGTACAATCATTCTCTCTGTATAAATGCAAAAAGTCATAACCCTGTACTAACTGATAGGTAAATTCGGTAAAACTCATGCCATCGTTGGCAGATTCGCCAGATATTCTGCTCTTTACCGAGTCTTTAGCCATCATATAGTTCACCGTAATATGTTTACCAACATCTCTGATAAACTCTAAGAATGAAAAATCTTTCATCCAATCATAGTTGTTTACCAAAACTGCTGCATTGGCATCATTGCTTTCAAAATCTAAAAAATGAGACAGTTGCTTTTTTATAGATTCTTGGTTGTGACGGAGTGTTTTTTCATCTAACAAATTACGTTCGCTAGATTTACCTGAGGGATCACCAATCATACCTGTGGCACCACCAACCAAGGCTACTGGTTTATGACCACAACGCTGGTAATGGGCTAACAACATTATAGGCACCAAATTACCAATATGTAAAGAATCTGCAGTTGGGTCAAAACCCACATAAGCACTTCGCATAGTTTCTAGCAAGTGCTCTTCTACTCCTGGCATGTCTTGATGTAACATACCTCTCCATTTTAATTCTTCGACAAAATTTTTCATTATAATAGTGGTGTCATTTGATGTTGGCAAAGATATGTTTCCACTTTAAAAGACAAAAGACAATTTTAACGTAATTTTACTTCGGCTTCGCTCAGCGACCAAGTCAGTAACCACAAATAAATTTAAGTCTATTTTAAATGATATTAGTTACAGGAGGAACAGGATTAGTAGGTTCGCATTTACTCTACAGGTTAGTCTCTGATGGACAACAAAAGGTACGTGCAATATACAGGCGTAAAAAAACCTTAAAACGTGTTGCTCACGTGTTTAGTTATTTTTCTGATGATGCAGAGACGCTATTTAACACCATTGACTGGGTAGAAGCCGACCTTAATGATATTCCAAAACTTCAGAGGGCTTTTAAAGGTATTACACATGTTTATCATTGTGCAGCTTTTGTTTCTTTTGAACCAGATAAGTACCATCAATTACGCAAAATTAATATTGAAGGTACCGCCAACATTGTTAACCTTTGTATAAGCAATGCAGTAGACAAACTATGTTACGTAAGCTCTATTGCTGCTATTGGACATCATGAAGATTCCTCAAAACTCATTACAGAAAAAACCACTTGGAATCCTGAAGACGACAACAGTGTTTATGCCATTACCAAATATGGTGCAGAGCTCGAAGTATGGAGAGGCACGCAAGAAGGACTTAATGCTATTATTGTAAACCCTGGAATTATACTTGGTGCTGGCTACTGGAATGGTGGTAGTAGTGGTAATTTATTTAGAAAAATACATAGCGGTATGGTGTATTATGTAAAAGGTGTTGTTGGGTATGTTGATGTTTTTGATGTAGTTGATACAATGGCAGCGTTGATGAAAAGTTCTATAAAAAATGAACGTTTTATTTTAGTTTCTGAAAATCTCAGTTTTAAAGATTTTCAAATTAAAGTTGCTAATGAGTTAAGTGTTAATCCGCCTAAAAAGGAGGCAAAAGCATGGCTTCTAAGCATCGCTTGGCGCTTAGACTGGTTAAGGCACAAAATTACGGGCTCTCGAAGAAGTTTTTCAAAACATACTGCAAAATCTGCTGTTAGTATTACAAAGTATGACAATACCAAGATTAAAGATGCGTTAGGTTTTTTATTTAAACCTATTGACCAATCCATAAACGAAATTTGCGAATTGTATAAAAAAGATTTAAAGCGCCTTTAAATTAATTACTTACTTGTGCTTTTAAAGCTTTTTTTATAGAATCTCGTCTCTTTTCATTTAATTTAGTAATAGAGTCTCGTCTTTTCTGAGCTTTTTTGCTCTCTTTCTCTTCTAGAGCTTCAATTGATGTTTTTTTGTTTTCTAGCCTAACTTTTACTTTCTCCACCATTTCTTTATATAAATCCGGATCAAAAGCATAATAAGCATTGCTCTCTGCAAACTGAACACTATCTATTAAATGTTTGTTTAAGATGTAAGACTCTGGCACCACACCATTATCTTCTAAGAGTTTTCTGTTAACCCCTTTAGCTGCATTGATTACATATAAGTCATACAGAATATCTTCCATCTGTTCTTTAGAAATAAGATTATTAGGTTTTGGTGGTTTGTTTTTCTTATCACAAGAAAACACCAAGATCAATAACACTATTACAAGTAAATACTTTTTCATCTATTAAAGGTTAGTCGCTTTGCAGCTTTAACATTTAGTACCTTAAAATTGTTGTATACCAACTGGCCATTTAAAATGGTGTGTGTTACTCTACTCTTAAAGGTATTACCCTCAAAAGGTGACCAACCACATTTATATAAAATATTTCCTTTGTTAACCGTCCAAGGGTTATTAATATCTACAATAACTAAATCTGCATAATAACCTTCTCTGATATAACCGCGTTTCTCTACATCAAAAAGAATAGCAGGATTATGACATGCTTTTTCAACGATTTTTTCAATAGAAATTTTGCCCTGATGATGCATTTCTAGCAATGCAACTAAGGCGTGTTGCACTAATGGACCTCCGGAAGGAGCGCTTGTGTAAGGATTACTTTTCTCTTCGAGGGTATGCGGCGCGTGGTCTGTAGCTATGACATCGATTCTGTCGTCTAGTAATGCCTTTAGCAATTGCGCTCTGTCATTCGCTGTTTTTACCGCAGGATTCCATTTGATATGACTTCCCTTCTTAGCGTAATCTTCGTCCGAAAACCAAAGGTGGTGTATACAAACCTCTGATGTAATTTTTTTATCTTTTAAAGGGATTTTATTGGTAAAGAGGTTAGTTTCCTTTCCTGTAGATAAATGAAAAACGTGCAATCTGGCACCTGTCTTTTTTGCTAGTTCTATAGCTTTTGAAGATGACAAATAGCATGCCTCCTCACTTCTAATAACTGGGTGTAATTCCATTGGGATATTGTCACCGTATTCTGCTTTGTATTTTGCTAAGTTTTTGCGTATTGTGGCTTCATCTTCGCAATGTACTGAGATCACCATATCGGTACTAGAAAAAATTTTCTCAAGCACTTTTGGGTTGTCTACTAACATGTTTCCGGTAGATGAGCCTAGAAACAATTTTAATCCTGCAACGGTTTTGGGATTTACTTTTAATATCTCATCTAGATTATCATTGGTACCTCCAAACATAAATGAATAGTTAGCGTAAGAGGTCTCTGCAGCCATGGCAAATTTTTCTTCAAGCTTTTCTACAGTTGTGGTTTGAGGGTTGGTATTTGGCATTTCTATAAACGAAGTAATACCACCTGCTAATGCAGCCTTAGACTCTGTTTGTATATTTGCTTTGTGTGTTAGTCCTGGCTCTCTAAAATGCACTTGATCATCAATCATGCCTGGCAGAACGTAATTGCCTTCGGCATCAATCACCGTTATGTCCGCAGACTTTACGCTAATAGAACTATCTATTTCTTTAATAAAATCGTCTTCAATGTGTATATCGCCTTCAACTATTTTTCCTTCGTTGACAATTTTGGCATTTTTAATGAGGGTTTGTCGTTTCATCCTTCTTAATACTTTGTAATTAAACTTTTCAATTTCAAACTAATAACTCCAAAAATAGCTTCAAAAATTATGCTTCCGCTCATTTTTGATTTGCCTTTAATTCTATCTTTAAAAATAACAGGAATTTCTACAATTTTAAAACCTTTTTTGTGCGCTTTAAATTTCATTTCAATCTGAAAAGCATAGCCCACAAACTTCACTTTGTCAAGATTTATAGATTCTAATACGTTTTTCTTATAGCATACAAAACCTGCTGTAGAATCTTTTACCTGCATACCTGTAATTAATCTAACATAACGTGATGCACCGTAAGACAATAATATTCTAGATAGAGGCCAGTTAACTACTGTAATGCCCTTAACATATCTTGAGCCAACTGCTATATCGGCATTATGAACTGCGCATGCATTGTACAACTTTATTAAATCATCTGGATTATGAGAAAAATCGGCATCCATTTCAAAAACGTAGTTATAAGCATGCTCTAACGCCCATTTAAAACCTGCAATATAGGCTGCACCAAGACCATCTTTTTGTTTGCGTTGTAAAAGATGTAATTGCACAGCGTACGCTTTCTGAAGGGATTTAACCTCTTTAGCAGTGCCATCTGGTGAGTTATCGTCGACCACTAAAACATGAAATGATTTGTCTTGTGAAAATACAGCTCTTATTATGGTTTCTATATTTTCGACCTCATTATATGTTGGGATTATAACAAGTGCGTCCGACATGTAAATACTTTTAAAAAAACTTGCTTTTGTGTTGCTGATAGAATTTTGACAAATGTAAAGTTTTTAGCGCATTAAAAACTGTTATAGCTTTATTAAGATTTTAATTATGTATTGCCTTAATTTCTTTATAATTTAGCATTATGAGGGATTACGTTACTTACGAGTGGTTTACGATACTGACTATATTGGGGATTTTTGCTCTAACAACGGCTAAGTATATTAACGCATTACGTTTCAGTGATTTTATATCCATTATAGGAAACTCCAAGTATTTAAAAATATATAGTAAAGACCAGAAATTTATAGATCCTTTTGACGGTCTACTGTTTCTTAATCTAACCTTTTCGGGTAGTATTTTTTTATTTTTTGCCTACTCTATCTTTGTTTCTCCATTGACCTTTGAGTTGGTTTCATTCTTAAAATTACTTTTAGCACTTGCAACTGTAGTTATTATTAAAACGCTTCTAGAGCGTCTTATAGCTAGTCTTTTTGAAATAGACAATATTGTAGACGCCTACCTGTTTCAAAAGATTACTTTTCTTAATTATTCTGGTTTAATCCTCATTTTAAGTAATTTATTGTTATTGTATACAAGCTTAGATTCAAAAATTGTGATAATTACATCTTTTGGTACGATTTTATTAATAAATCTCATTGGATTTATGACATCATTTAAAAACCATCAAAAAATAATAAATCCCAACTTTTTCTATTTTTTATTGTATCTTTGCGCTCTCGAAATTGCACCTTATATCCTTTTATATAAGGTAATTAGCGAGTATAACGTATAAATAAAGGGGTTTACATATGAAAGTGAAGACGATTTTAGTATCGCAGCCAGAGCCTAAAATAGAAAATTCTCCATACTTTGACTTGCAAGAAAAGCAAAAGGTTAAAGTTGACTTTAGACCTTTTATACACGTAGAGGGTGTTTCTGCAAAAGAAATTAGACAGCAAAAAATAGATCTTAATAAGTTTACTGCAATTATTCTTACCAGTAGAAATTCTGTAGATCACTTCTTTAGAGTAGCAGATGAAATGCGCTTTAAAGTGCCCGACACCATGAAATACTTCTGTCAATCCGAGGCTGTTGCCTACTATTTACAAAAGTATGTCGTCTATAGAAAGCGAAAGATATATGTAGGTAAGCGTAATTTTGAAGATTTAACACCTTTAATTAAAAAGTACAAGGACGAATCATTTTTATTACCTACCACAGATAAGGTTAAACCCATTATTCCTGAAACTTTAGATAGTCTAGAGGTAAATTGGAAACAAGCTACGTTTTACAGAACGGTAATCAGTGATTTATCTGATTTAGCTAATGTATACTATGATATTTTGGTGTTTTTTAGTCCATCAGGTATTGAATCTTTGTTTCATAATTTCCCAGACTTTAAGCAAAACGATACGCGTATCGCAGTATTTGGAAACACAACCATAAAGGCTGTAAAAGAAAAGGGCTTGCGCGTAGATATTGCTGCCCCAACACCAGAAACACCATCTATGACTATGGCACTACAGAAGTACATTGATAGTGTTAACAAAGGAAAATAACAAGACAACATTGATATAAAAAAGCGATTCTAAATTTAGAATCGCTTTTTTGTTTATTTATATACTATGTTTATCTTAAAATGCATAACGTTGTGGCCCACCTCTTCTTATTTCTTCTGAAGCGTAAGACTCAAATTGTTTAAAATTATTTCTAAATGAGTTGGCGAGTTTAAACGCCATTTTATAATAAGCCTCATCATCGTTCCAAGTTGTTCTTGGACTTAACACTTCTGTTGGGACACCAGGACATTGTCTCGGTTGAGCTACACCAAATACAGAATGAATGTGGTAATGATCATAATCGTAAAGACCCAAATCACCATTTAATGCGGCATTAATCATGGCTCTTGTATATTTTAGTTTCATACGTGTGCCCACTCCGTAAGGGCCGCCTGTCCAACCAGTATTTACCAACCAAACATTTACACCAGCTTCTTTCATTTTTTTGCTGAGCATATCTGCATATTCTGCTGGGTGCAGTGGCATAAAAGGAGCACCAAAACAAGCAGAGAACGACGGCTGTGGTTCAACCACACCTGCTTCGGTACCAGCAACTTTTGCCGTGTAACCAGATATAAAGTGATAAGCAGCTTGTGCTGGCGTTAGCTTAGAAATTGGAGGTAATACACCAAAGGCATCTGCGGTTAAAAAGAAAATATTTTTAGGGTTTTTGCCTATAGAAGGCTGTTGTATATTGTCTATGTGATAAATTGGATAACTGACCCTTGTATTTTGTGTAATAGATGTATCTGCAAAGTCAACATTACCTTGGTCATCCATAATAATATTTTCTAACAAGGCGCCTGGTTTAATGGCACCAAAAATTTCTGGCTCTTGTTCTTCCGAGAGATTAATGGCCTTAGCATAACAACCACCTTCAAAGTTAAATACGGTATTTTCTGCTGTCCATCCATGCTCATCATCTCCAATTAACCTTCTACTATGATCTGTAGATAGCGTTGTTTTTCCTGTACCAGAAAGACCAAAGAAAATAGCAGTTTCACCGTTTTCACCAACATTAGCTGAGCAATGCATTGGCAGTACGTTTTTTTCAACAGGTAAGATAAAATTCAAGGCTGTAAAGATACCTTTCTTCATTTCACCAGTGTACGCAGAACCACCAACAAGAGCAATTTTCTTTGTAAAATTGAGAATAGAGAAGTTTCCTTGCCTTAAACCATGAGCTTCTGGGTTTGGACATTCGTAACCAGGTGCACAAAGCACTAACCATTCTTCTTTAAAATCTTTCAACTCTTCTTCAGAAGGTCTCAAAAACATGTTGTAAACAAACATATTAGACCAAGGGTATTCAGTAATGGTTCTAACGTTCATTTTATAATTTGGATCCGCGCACACATAGCCATCCCTTGCATAGATTTCTTTACCACTTAAGTAGTTTTCGATTTCGCTTTGTAGAAAATCGAAGTGTTCTGAAGAGATCGGTTTATTAGACTTGCCCCACCAAATGCGATCTTCGGTGTAATTATCTTTAACTAAAAAACGATCTTCGGGAGAACGGCCAGTGAATTTACCAGTACTTATTGCCAAAGTACCGTTGGCAGTTTCTTTTCCCATGCCTTTTTCTAAAGTAATTTCTTGAAGCTTTGATGGTTCTAGCTGATAATGAACCTTAGCGTTTTTAATGCCATAATTTTCTAACGAAATCGATTTCGTCGATTGTGTATGGTTTACCATAATTTTTGTGTTGTTTAAGTCGCAAAATTATAACTTTATTTTAAAAAAGTCATTGCTTAAGGCCATTAATCGGGTCCATTGTTTATAATACCGATTAACAATAAGACCCACGCACTAATTAATAGTAATCCGCCTACAGGTGTAATCATTGCAATAGTCTTAAAATCAAAACTAAACAATACGTTGGTTGCCAATCCATAAATTGAACCAGAAAAGAATAAAATACCAATTAATATAAGATAAAAAATAACCTTTTTAAACTTAAGATTTACAAAAGAAGTTCCGCCCAACATTAAAAGAAAAAAGGCATGATATATTTGATAGCGCACCCCTGTTTCAAATGTATTTAGAGCATTAACGTCAACCAATTTTTCTAAACCATGTGCTGCAAAGGCTCCCAGAATAATTCCTAAGATTCCTAAAACTGAACCTGTAATTAATATTTTTTTGTTCATAAGTAAAGTAGGGTTTTGGTTTTGTTTGCTCGGTGTATTTATTACATTCGTGCATTACAAATTTACTCATATAAAGTCACTATGCGAAAGATTTTAATCATTGGTGCAGGAAAATCCTCATCATACCTCATAAAATATTTACTAGATAAATCTCAGCCTGAAAACCTTGAAATTACTATTGGAGATGTCAACGTTGAAAATGCAGAAAAGCTTGTTGGAAAAAACGCTGATGTTAATATCATTCACTTAGATGTTTTTAATTCAGAATCTAGAAGTAAAGCTGTAAAAGATGCTGATATTGTAATTTCTATGTTGCCAGCACGTTTTCATATTGAAGTAGCCAAAGATTGTATTACTTATAAGAAACATATGGTTACGGCATCTTACGTGAGCAAAGAAATGGAAGCTTTGGATGATGATGCCAAAGCCAACAACCTTATTTTTATGAATGAAATAGGTGTAGATCCAGGTATTGACCACATGAGCGCCATGCAAGTCATTGATCGTATTAGAGATAATGGTGGTAAAATGATATTATTTGAATCTTTTACAGGAGGACTTGTAGCACCAGAAAGTGATGATAATCTGTGGAATTATAAGTTTACCTGGAATCCAAGAAATGTCGTTGTTGCGGGACAAGGCGGTGCTGCGAAATTTTTACAAGAAAATCAGTTTAAGTACATACCCTATGGTAGATTGTTTAGACGTACAGAGTTTTTAGATATTGATGGTTATGGTCGTTTTGAAGCCTATGCGAATAGAGACTCTTTAAAGTATCAGCATGTTTATGGCTTAGACCATGCGCATACATTATACAGGGGCACTATGAGACGAGTTGGTTTTAGTAGGGCGTGGCATGTTTTTGTACAACTTGGTATGACAGACGATAGCTATACTATAGACGATAGTATTAACATGAGCTATCGCGATTTTGTTAATGCGTTTTTACCATACAGCCCAACAGATTCTGTAGAGTTAAAGTTTAGGCATGCACTCAAAATTGACCAAGATGATATTGTTTGGGATAAGTTTTTAGAGCTCGATCTTTTTAGTGCTGATAAAATGGTAGAATTAGATAAAGCAACTCCAGCTCAAATTCTACAGAAAATTTTAATGGATAGCTGGACGCTAGACCATGAAGATAAGGACATGATAGTGATGTATCATAAATTTGGCTATGAGCTTAATGGTGAAAAGCGCCAAATAGATGCTACTATGGTTGTGGTTGGTGAAGATCAAACATATACTGCAATGTCTAAAACTGTGGGTTTACCAGTGGCCATGGCGACGTTAGATATTTTAAATGGAAAGATCGAAACGCCTGGTGTACAAATTCCTATCTCTAAAGAAGTTTATACACCTATTTTAGAAGAACTGAAAACTTATGGTGTTCAATTTAATGAGAAGAAAGTACCATATTTAGGGTATAACCTACTTAATCTTTAAAAATTTATAATCCTTTTATTACTTTTAGCTTTCAATTCAATACATATATCATGAAAGTTAGTGACAAAGGAATTTACATAGACGGCATTGATAAAAAGATACTAAGAGCCTTAATGGAAGATGCCAGAACTCCAATTTTAGAAATTGCCAGAAATGTAGGTATTTCTGGTGCTGCCATTCATCAGCGTCTTAAAAAACTAGAAAAATCAGGTCTTTTAGCAGGCTCTAAGTTTATCATTAACCCTAGAGTTCTTGGGTATAATACTATGGCTTTTGTTGGTGTATACTTAGATAAAGCTGTGAGTAATCCTGAAGCTGTAAAACAGCTTCTGCGTGTACCAGAAGTTATAGAATGTCACTACACTACCGGAGAGTGGAGTATTTTTATAAAAATACTTTCTAAAGACAATGAACACTTAATGCATTTACTTAATACAGAAATACAGGCAATTAAAGGAGTGTCTCGGACTGAAACTTTTATTTCTCTACAACAACAGATTAATAGACAGATTAAAATCTAATGGTTTATCAATAAAATTGTTAAATAGACGCTAATTGCCCTGTAAAATTTAGTTCTATTATTTATATTTAGATATTATCAACTTTAAATTCATCCCTTCATGACGTTCTTCAATAAAATAAAATGGATTCTGGGTATTCTTTTGGTTTTTGTATTGATTGCTATTACTAATCTTATTGATAGAAACAACTTTGTAAGAGTAAGAGATTCTGTTGTAACAATCTATGAAGACCGATTGGTAGCTAAGGAATTAATCTACAAAATTTCTAAATCGGTTAATAAAAAGGAAATCGCTTTAACAACAAGAGATTCTAGCTTTTTTATAGAAAAAAACCCAAAACTAAACAGCCAGATAAACAACTACATATCACGTTTTGAACAAACAAAGCTTACTCAAGAAGAAAGTAAAATATTTGAAGATTTAAAATCAAACTTTAACTCGTTATTTGATGCTGAGAAGAACAAACTAAATTCAAATGCCGAAAACTACACAACATTATTTGCCCTTATTGCTGATATAAATGATAATTTAGATGATCTGTCTATAATACAAATTAGTGAGGGCAGTAAACAATTGGCTATCAGCAAAAAAGCAATAAATACAGTAGAACTTTTTACACAGATTGAAATTTATCTATTAGTATTTCTTGCTATAGTTATACAAATTATTGTTATCTATAATCCTAAAGTGAAAAAATAATAGGTACTTTCTAAAAACACAAAGCCCTGATTTCTCAGGGCCTTTTTTATTATAATTTTTTTAATCTCTTCCGCCAAACACTTGTAGCGCCCAATATAATAATGAGGCTAACGCACCTATTGCGGCTACTAAATACGTCCGAGCTGCCCATTTAAGCGCATCTTCAGAGCCTTTATATTCTTCTGGAGTCACCATGTTTTTTGCTTTTAACCAAGCTAAGGCTCTGTTACTTGCATCGTATTCTACAGGTAATGTTATAAAGCTAAATAATGTCGCAAAGCCCATAAATACCAAACCAGCTACAGCTACCCAGTAGCCTAAGCCCACACCAGCTGCTGCACCCAAAATTAAACCACCGATCACTAACCATTGTGACATTCCAGAAGTAACACTAACTATTGGCACCAAAGCAGAGCGCATACCCAACGCACCATACGCTTGCGCATGTTGTACCGCGTGACCAACCTCATGAGCTGCAACAGCAGCGGCGGCGGCATTGCGCTGATTATAAACGGCTTCACTAAGGTTTACTGTCTTGTTCTTTGGGTTATAGTGATCTGTTAATTGTCCTGGTGTAGAAATCACCTCTACATCGTATATTCCATTATCCGCAAGCATTTTCTCTGCAATTTCTCTACCTGACATACCATTTCTTAACTGGACTTTTGAATACTTTGCAAATTTACGCTTTAGCTGGCTGCTTACTGCCCAGCTTACAAGCGCAATGGCTCCAATCAATATATAATATCCTAACATAATTTTCTTTTTTTAATTTATGTAAATGTACTAAATGAATAGCAAAAAATGCGCCAAATTAACGTTAAGTAAAAATGTCAGTTATTGAAATTTCAAATAGCATCTACCGACCAATTGAAAGCTTCTGCAATCTCTTCATAAATAATTTTACCCTTAGCTATATTTATTCCTTTTTTCAGCGATTGGTCTTTAGCACAAGCTACTTCCCAGCCTTGATTGGCCAATCTAATCACATAAGGTAAAGTGACATTTGTTAACGCTAATGTCGATGTATATGGCACAGCTCCCGGCATATTTGCCACACAATAGTGTACCACATCATCTATAATGTAAGTTGGGTCTTCGTGAGTAGTTGGTTTTGAAGTCTCCACACAACCTCCTTGATCTACGGCAACATCAACTATAACAGTTCCTGGTCGCATATCTTTAAGCATATCTCTGGTGATTAAGTTTGGCGCTTTTGCGCCTTTTAATAATACACCACCAACTATTAAATCGTGATCTTTAATACGTTTTCTAATATTGAATTCGCTAGAAAATTCCGTAACTACATGGTTTGGCATTACATCATTAACATAACGTAATTGCTTCATGTTAATATCCATAATCGTAACATGAGCACCCAAACCGGCTGCCATTTTAGCGGCTTGTGTACCAACAGTACCAGCACCTAAAACCAGTACTTTTCCTGGTGGTACTCCAGGCACACCTCCGAGTAAAACTCCACGTCCTTTAATTGGTTTTTCAAGATATTTTGCTCCTTGTTGAATCGCCATACGACCTGCCACTTCAGACATTGGTGTTAATAATGGTAATGTGCCATCTTCGTCTTCAACAGTTTCATAGGCAATACAAACTGCTTTGCTTTTTAACATCGCTTTAGTTAGGGGTTCGCTAGACGCAAAATGGAAATAGGTAAATACCACATGATGTGGTTTAATTAAATCATATTCAACGGTAATAGGTTCTTTTACTTTTACAATCATTTCGGCAGAAGCATAAACCTCCTCTATCGTATCGAGAATGGTAGCGCCAACCTCTTTGTAATCTTCATCAAAAAAGCCACTGCCTAATCCAGCATTTTTTTGAACATAAACAGTGTGGTCATTTTTAATAAGTTCATAAACGCCAGCTGGTGTCATACCAACACGGTTTTCGTTGTTCTTGATTTCTTCTGGGACTCCGATTTTCATTTGCTGTTGTATTGTGGTTAATAGCACTATGAAATACACTCAAAAAATCTAGCTATCCAAATAATAAGGTGATTTGAGCATCATTTTTACGGAATTATTATTTTGAAGATTTTATTTTAAACTATTCGAAATAAAACACTGTTATCCAAGATAATACAGCAATAGATGAAATTATTATTTTTTCGATTAAGGGAAAACTACAATGTCACATCAAGCGTTTCTAAGTCACAAAGAAAAAGTATATCCTCTGATAGTTCTCGATAGTTCTGCAGAGCTTGTCGAAGTGCAAAATCACGTTATAGAGATTTCACTCGAACTGACAAAGTGAAAAACAACAGAACGTCACATCGAGTGATTTTGAGGCACGAAAAATTGTATCGAGATGCTTTTAAAAATATGCCTAAAAATAGTTCTCGATATAAAATCGCTTATGGCGATTTCACTCGAACTGACGTGAACTAAAAACAACATAGCGTCACATCGAGTGATTTTGAGGCACGAAAAATTGTATCGAGATGCTATGACGAAACTTAATCAACAGCTAAAGAAACATCTTCAACACGTTCATTTTTAAAAACAATAAGTAAATACTCTTTTTGAGATGAAAAAAAACTTGGCGGATCTCCAATAGTATAAATAAAAGCGTCTTTTGATGTATGTAGTTTTGAATCTGGTTGACCTAAAATTTCAATAATTTCAGACTTTGACTTGCCTAATAACATTTGAGATTCTATGATATCGTCTACCATTTCGTAGCGTTTTAATGGTTCTGATTGCCACTTTTGCGCATCAAAAGGTTTCTCTAAAGCATTAAAAAGAATAAACGCTAAAATTACAGCTACTAAAAAGAATAGACTTATTTTACCAATTCTTTTTAGTTGCATAATCTTTTATTTTATTTATTAGCTATTACGTTCTCGATACATTCCGACACTACCGGTTGGAATACTCGAATTGACGATTGATATTGAGATTCCTGCTTTCACTTCGACAAGCTCAGTGTGACACGCAGGAATTAGTTACCCTACAATATTCACAATCTTACCTGGTACTACTATCACTTTTTTAGGTGTGCGACCTTGTAACTGCTCTTGTGTTTTGTCGTGTGCTAACACTGTTTTTTCAATCTCATCCTTGCTCATATCTAATGGTAATTCTAGCGTGAAACGCATTTTACCATTAAATGAAATCGGATAATTTTTAGAACGCTCTACCAAATGTTTTTCCTCAAATTTTGGGAAAGGCGCTGTAGAAATTGATGCTGTGTGACCTAGTTGTTCCCACAATTCTTCAGCTATGTGTGGCGCATAAGGCGACACTAACACTAATAGTGGCTCTAGTATAGCTTTACTTGTACACTTTTGCGCTGTTAACTCGTTTACCGCAATCATAAACGTAGAAACCGACGTATTAAATGAGAAGTTCTCGATGTCTTCCTCAACCTTTTTTATGGTTTTATGAAGCGTCTTTAAATTGTCCTTCGTAGGCTCAACATCAGTCACTTTAGAACCATTTTCGTCGTTATATAGCTTCCAAAGTTTTTTAAGGAAACCGTGTACTCCTGTGATACCTGCTGTATTCCAAGGTTTGTATTGTTCTAATGGACCAAGGAACATTTCGTACAAACGTAAACTGTCTGCTCCATAATCTGCTACAATATCATCTGGATTAACAACATTATATTTTGATTTTGACATTTTTTCAACATCTCTAAAAGTCTTTATTTCATTATCTTCATCTTTAATCAATACAGCATTTTTATAATCTTTATACAAAGGGCTAGATCGAAATTTATCAACATCTAATTTATCAGAAGCGTCGACTAAATTGACATCAACATGTAGATTATTAGCTACATAAGATAAAACATATTTCTGTTCATTGAAAAATTTATAATCTTTCGTATCAACAGACTTCTTGATTCCTTCTCTAACTAACTTTCCCCTATTAATTCCAATATTTGCATCAAAAGGTTTACTTGTATCAATTCCTTTTGACTTATAGTATTCTTTATCATTAAGTAAATGACATGAAGCCAAAATTGGATTTTTTAAATCTAACTCACCAACCATTTCACCCATCTTAACTGACTTAAGTAATCCTAAATTTTTACTAATGATTTCGCATTTATGCACTATAACTTTATTAATTCTAGTTACAAAAGCACTAGTGCCAAGTATCATCCCTTGGTTAATCAGCTTTTTAAATGGCTCATCAACTCCAACAAAACCTCTATCGTATAAAAACTTTACCCAAAAACGAGAGTACAATAAGTGACCTGTAGCGTGCTCGCTACCACCAATGTATAAATCTACATTTTCCCAATATTTTAGCGCATCTTCTGTAGCAAAAGCTTCGTCTCTGTTGGCTTGCTCTTCCATATAGCGGAAGAAGTACCAAGAGCTCCCAGCCCAACCTGGCATGGTGTTGAGTTCTAATGGGTAGATGCCGTCATCGGACACTGAGGTTCTCGAAGTGTCTGATTTTGTGGCTTCGAGTGCCTCAGCCACCAGATCATTTGACACAACCGTATTGGTATTAGTGTCCCAAGCCCAAACGTCTGCACGTCCTAATGGTGGCTCACCTTCTTCGGTTGGTAAGTATTTTTCAACTTCTGGTAAGGTTAATGGCAAATGCTTTTCGTCTATCATTTGTGGCATACCATCCTTGTAATACACTGGGAATGGCTCGCCCCAATAACGTTGACGACTAAACACCGCATCACGCAAACGATAATTGGTTTTTCCTTCGCCTTGACCGATTTGTTCTAATTCGAAAATAGCGCGCTTTGTTGCTTTTTTATAATTTAAACCATCTAAGAAATCGCTATTGGCAATCTTAACATTATCCTTAGATGCAAAGGCTTCTTCAGAAATATCGACACCATCAAAAATATTTGGTATCGGAATATTGAAGTGCTTCGCAAAATCATAATCACGCTGATCTCCACAAGGCACTGCCATAACGGCTCCTGTGCCGTAGCTTGCCAATACATAATCGCCTATCCAAATCGGAATTGGTTCTTTGGTAAATGGATGCTCGGCATATGCACCCGTAAACACCCCTGAAATGGTTTTTACATCTGCCATACGGTCGCGCTCACTACGTTTTGCGGTGGCTTCTATGTAGGCTTCAACCTCAGCTTTTTGTTCGCCTGTTGTAATTTGTGATACAAGCTCGTGCTCTGGTGCAAGGGTCATAAACGACACACCGAAAATGGTATCAGGTCTTGTGGTGAAGACTTCGATTTGAGACTTCTCGACTGCGCTCGAAGTGACAGCATCATTTGGAATGACATTGAAAGTTACTGAAGCACCAACCGATTTTCCAATCCAGTTTTTTTGAATGTCTTTAAGCGCATCTGTCCAATCAATCGTATCTAAACCTTGAAGTAAACGTTCTGCGTAAGCCGAAATACGCATACTCCATTGGGTCATTTTTTTACGGATTACAGGATGGCCTCCACGTTCTGAAACACCATTTACAATTTCGTCATTGGCTAGAACAGTTCCTAAAGCAGGACACCAATTTACTTCGGTTTCTGCTAAATAGGTCAATCTGTATTTTAAAAGAATATTTTGTTTTTCAGTCTCTGAAAAAGCGTTCCATTCTTTAGCAGTAAACAGATTAATATCCTCATCGCAGGCTGCATTTACATTAGCATTTCCATCAGCTTCAAACATTTTGATTAAGGTATCAATATGCTCAGCTTTGTTGCTATCGTAGTTGTACCACGATTCAAACAGCTGGATGAAAATCCATTGTGTCCATTTGTAATATTCCGGATTACTTGTGCGTACTTCTCTACTCCAATCGAATGAAAACCCGATTTGGTCTAACTGACGACGATAGGTTTTAATATTCGCCTCTGTTGTTACTGCAGGATGCTGACCTGTTTGTATCGCATACTGTTCCGCAGGTAAACCAAACGAATCGTAGCCTTGTGGATGCAACACGTTAAACCCTTTATGACGCTTGTAACGCGCATAAATATCACTTGCTATATAACCCAGCGGATGCCCAACGTGCAAACCAGCTCCACTTGGGTAAGGGAACATATCTAACACGTAGTATTTTGGTTTGTCGCTGTTATTAGACGCTTTAAAGGTTTCGTTTTTTGCCCAGTAGTCTTGCCACTTTTTCTCTATGTCGTTGAAGTTGTATTTCATAATACTGCTTACCGTGTTTTCTCGCAAAGTCGCAGAGACGCAAAGTTAAATTCAGAAAATAATCTTTGCAGCTTAGTGGCTTTGCGTGCATTTAAGTCTGCAAATTTAGTGGTATTACAACACAATAAAAAACTAAACGTTGTATTACTCTACATAAGCATTTTCTTTTTTATTTTTACATCATTAATCCACATTATATGGCATCATCTTTTGACAAGTATCAAAAACGAAAATTAATATCATCATACATCTCTGTAGTGATTAGTATTGCGTTGGTTTTGTTTCTTTTAGGCTGTCTTGGTCTTTTGGTTATTAATTCTAAAAAAGTAGCTGATCATTTTAAGGAGCAAGTGGTTATGACAATTTATTTGAATGATACTGCAAAAGAGGTTGAAGTGAATCAGCTAAAGAAAAGTTTAGCCATGGCTGAGTATTCTAAAGAAGCTACCTATGTCTCTAAAGAAGAAGCTGCCGAGATGATGAAAGCAGAAACTGGCGAAGATTTTATGGATTTTGTGGGTTATAATCCGTTAAAAAATTCGATTGACGTATACTTAAAAGCTGATTTTGTAACAACTGAAAAGTTAAGTGAAATCTCAGAAAGCCTTTCAACCAAATCGTTTATTGAAGACATAAGATACGATAATGATCTTGTAGAACTAATGAACGATAATGTTAAAAAGATTAGTTTCTGGATCCTTATCATTAGTGGGTTATTTACACTTATCGCTGTACTATTAATTAACAGTTCTATTCGTTTAGCTGTATACTCAAAACGATTTATTATTAAAACTATGCAAATGGTTGGTGCGACAAAGAGTTTTATCCGTAGACCGTTTGTTTGGAAAAGCGTTCAACTTGGCATCATTGGTGCTATAGTGGCTTTAGCAGGCATGGCAGTTGTTTTATATTATTTAGACCAGTATTTCCCAGAGTTAGAATTGCTTAGAAATACTGTTATGATCGCAGGTCTTTTTATTGGTGTTTTTGTATTGGGCGTAATCATCACTTGGATTAGCACTTTTATTGCTACGCAACGCTTCTTGAATTTAAAGACGGATCAGTTGTATTATTAAATTTTAGATGCTCTTAACGCAAAAGTTTTAAATAAAACTATTACTTTGCAATTATAATCCAATAAATATGGGCGAACAAAAACGTAAAGAACAATCTAAAGCAGAGTTTATCTTCGGAAAAAAGAACTACAAGTTTATGCTTATAGGTTTGGCATGTATTGTTGTTGGGTTTATCCTTATGTCTGGTGGTGGAAGTGACGATCCTAATGTTTGGAATCCAGATGTTTTTAGCTGGAGACGTATTCGCTTAGCACCAACCTTAGTGCTTATTGGTTTTGGATTTCAGGTATATGCCATTCTATTGAATCCTGATAAAAAGAAATAATGCCACTTGGTAGTTTTAAATTAAGAGTGATAGCTTTTGCATTAGATTTAGTCATTGTCTATCATTTTTTATTGGGATTTTATCTCAACTATTTATAAGCAGTGCATTTTTTAATTATTCAAAAAAAGAATTACTAACCTCAATAGCATTAGCACTATTATTTCCTATTTATAAAATCATAACCGAATGGAAATTTGGTTATACTGTCGGTAAAAAAATCGTTGGTTTAAAAATAGTAAACACCGAATTTCATTCAATTTCTCTAAAAGCTTCATTAATCAGAAACGGTTATTTGGTTTTGTATTTTGCTATTCCAGGCATCTTTCTTTTACTATCGTACAACACATTTTTCAACCACCATTCAGGTGGCAATTATATTGATATAGCTATTTCTGGTATTGAACGTCTCTTTAAAGGCTTTATAGCTCTAGTCATTTATCTTATTTACATCCTAGTTTGGTGTTTTTTCGTATTTCTAACTTCTGTTTCTGCGGCAGACAGTGATAAAAAGCAGACCTTGTTCGATCAGTTGTCTAAAACCCTTGCTGTGGCTTCAAAGTAAAGTTTTGATCCTTCTTTTTTTGGATTTTGTTAATTGTTAATTGATATTTGTCACCTATGGAAATTATTGATGCTATTATCTTAGGGATTGTACAGGGTTTAACTGAGTTTTTACCTGTATCTTCCAGTGGTCATTTAGAATTAGGAAAAGCCATTCTTGGTGATAATTCTCTACCAAAAGAAAGTTTATTATTTACAGTAGTGCTTCACTTTGCTACAGCACTAAGTACCATTGTTATTTTTAGAAAAGATATTATAGATATCATAAAAGGTATCTTGAAATTTGAATGGAACGAAGATTTACAATTTCTAAGCAAAATTGTAATCTCCATGATACCTGCTGTAATTGTTGGTTTGTTTTTTGAAGAACAGCTCGAGGCTCTTTTTAACGGCAATATCTTACTAGTTGGCATTATGTTAATTGTTACGGCAATTCTATTATTTATGGCAGATAGAGCTAAGGACACCAACAAAAATGTAACCTTTAGTAATGCGTTTGTTATTGGTATTTCTCAAGCTATTGCTATGTTGCCTGGTATCTCTCGTTCTGGTGCTACCATTTCTACTTCGGTATTATTGGGTAATGACAAAACCAAGGCTGCACGTTTTTCATTTTTAATGGTTGTTCCTTTAATTTTTGGAAAAATTGCTAAAGATATTTTAGGTGGTGAAATCACTTACGACAGTGCTAACTTTACAACACTAGGCATTGGTTTTATAGCTGCTTTTGTAGCAGGATTATTTGCTTGTAAATGGATGATTGCTTTGGTAAAACAAAGTAAACTCACTTACTTTTCTATCTACTGCATCATCGTTGGTCTAATCGCCATAATCTGGTCATTCGCATCATGAAAACTGTGGAAGATTACAAAGAAGGTCAGGTTTTATTGATTGATAAACCTCTTACCTGGACTTCATTTCAGGCGGTCAACAAGCTACGTTGGGCCATTAGAAAAGCCTATGCCATTAAGAAAATAAAGGTTGGACATGCTGGTACTTTAGACCCGCTAGCCACAGGTTTATTAGTGATTTGCACTGGTAAAATGACCAAACAAATTAACACCTTTCAAGGTCAGGAAAAAGAATACACAGGTACTTTTGTTGTGGGTAGTACCACTCCATCTTACGATTTGGAAACCGAAATTGATGCTACCTTTCCGATAGACCATATTTCCGAAGAACTAATTCACGAAACAACCAAACAATTTATTGGTAAAATAGAGCAATTTCCTCCAGTATTTTCAGCTATAAAGAAAGATGGCAAACGCTTGTACGAATTTGCAAGAGCAGGTGAAGCTGTAGAAATTAAGTCGAGAGAAATTGAAATCTCTGAGTTCGAAATCACAGATATAAATGCACTCGACAATACCTTAGAGCTGAATTTTAGAGTGGTTTGTAGCAAAGGTACTTACATTCGATCGCTTGCGCACGACTTTGGAAAAGCCTTAAACTCTGGCGCACATCTATCGGTTTTAAGACGAACCCGAATTGGTGATTTTAAGGTTGAAAACGCACTAAGTCCTGAAGATTATATAGCTACGCTTCCACTAGATCAATGATTTACCAAGACATAAATTTTCGTCAGTTAGAGTGAATTTCACGATTGAAGTGAGTGAAATTTGCATCGAAAACAAGAAAATTTCTTTTATAACTTTACTTCTCCATACAAAATTCTTTTCAGAATTTCACTCGAATTGACGACTTAACCTTATACATCATTCAAGTTAATAAGCGTTTAGTTAATACGATTTAAACTTTTTCATGGTTATATTCGTATATCTAAACACACGAATCTCTTATAACTTTGAAGTTTATTGAACAACATAAAGCTGCAATAATTACATTCCTGCTTACAGGAATTGTGGTGTTAAGTATGTTTAGTATTCAACTAAAACAAAAAGGCAAACGCATTACAGAAAGTTATTACGAGATTTTACCAGAACCCAAAACTACTGAAGAAAAACAAGAATTAATTGATGCGCTAGACGGTAAATCTACCAACAAAGCTTTTAACGAAGACCAAGAATACAAAGACCTAATGCACAACTTTAAAACTATAAGCGCAAATGATTTTGAACGTACCACTAAAGCTTTAGAAGAAGCCAAAACAAGTGATATTACAGAAGAAACCAGTATTACCAAATCGTATGCCAACAGTAATGCTTATGCATTAAACTCTGAAGAAACCGAATCTTATAAAAAACTTCAGGAAGAATTAAACAAGCGTTTAGAAAATAAAAAAATAGCGGACGAACACGCTAAAACTAAAAGTACACTTATCTATTCTCTAGTAGGAAGAACGATGCAAGACTATGATATTCCGCGCTACTTATGTGAAAGCGGTGGTAAAATAGTCGTAAACATTGTGGTAAATGGAAAAGGCATCGTTACCGATGCCACTGTTAATGGTTCTTCAAATTCCAGCAACCAATGTTTAATAAATCGTGCTTTAGAATATGCTAAAGAAACTCAATTCGATACTTCTTCTCAGAATAAGCAAATTGGTACAATTACATTTTTGTTTAGAGGAAAAAGTTGACTTCGACTGCGCTCAGTCAGCTATAATTTAACTTAAAAGTTTAACCAAGTCTTCAATTGTAGATTGTCCTTTATCCTTATTGTACCAACGTTGTAAATCTTCTTTAAATTCTGTTGTTAGCTTTCCATGTTGCGCTTTATATACATTAACCATTTCTGTGGCTATTGAAGGTCTTGGGCCAAAAGTATCTAAAACCTCTAATGTTTCATTATCAATCGCAATTAACTTCGGTATAGCCTTACCTCCATTGGTTAAAAACTGATTCATTAAAACTTCATTCTCATCTCTCAGTACTACTTTATAATCTATATTTTTATTTTGCTCAGCCACCTTGTTAATTACAGGCATTATATGCGCTGCGTCTCCACACCAACTTTCGGTTAGCACTAACCAAGTTACATTTTTAGTATATGCAGTAATTTTTTCAATAGCATCATACGATAGTCTGACCGTTTTATCCCAACGCTTCATACGTCTGTCATTCATTTTTGTATAATCTACCAAGGCTTCTGTTTTTTCATTCCCTGTTGTTGATTGTTGTTCAACAAGAGAGGCAACTAAAGTTCGGTAATCTTGGTAGCTTATTGATTTATTTAAACTTTCTTTGATGATATCTGTAATCATTGTGCTTTTTACGATTTCCATATTAAATATCTTTTGCAGGCTGTTATGTTTAGCAAAAATAAAGGTAATTAGCCATTAATTATGTGACTCTTGTTACCTTAGTAGCATAAAAATCTAAACCTTACAAAATGACAAAGCACAGATGTGGCTGGTGTGTTGGCGATCCGCTTTATGAAGCCTACCACGACCAAGAATGGGGAGTTCCTATTTATGATGATGACACCTTATTTGAATTCTTAATTCTCGAAACTTTTCAGGCTGGTCTGAGTTGGATTACTGTTTTACGCAAGCGTGAAAATTTCAGAAAAGCTTTTGATAATTTTGATTATAACAAGATTGCAAACTATAAGCAAGCTAAAATTGAAACACTTCTTCAGGATAAAGGTATAATAAGAAACAAGTTGAAGGTCAATGCTACAGTGACTAATGCAGAAGCTTTTATGAAAATACAGGACGAGTTTGGGAGTTTTTCAAAATACATTTGGGATTTTGTAGATGGAAAACCTATAAAGAACAGTGTTAAAAATTATAAAGAAGCGCCAGCCAATACTGAGCTTAGCGACAAAATAAGTAAGGACCTCAAAAAAAGAGGGTTTAAATTTGTTGGCACTACTGTTATTTATGCACACATGCAAGCTACTGGTATGGTAAACGACCATGAAGTTTCTTGTTTTAGATATAACGAAGTTTAAAAAATGAAGACAAAAACACTCTTTGCTTTAATGCTTATTTGCCAATTCGTTTTTAGTCAAACTAAAAATGAAAAGGAAGAGCGTATCACTAAATCAGAATTTCCAGAAGTTGCTATTGAAGTTATAAAGAACCTACCTGATGATTGTAAGCGTTTAAAATTCTACAAAGAAACTGATGGTGAAAAACAGAGTTTTGAGGTGAAATTCAAATACAAAAAAAAGCGCTATAGCCTTGAGTTTACGAATGATGGAGTTATTGAAGATTTGGAAGTCCTTACCAAATTTAAAACTATAAACGAATCAAAAAAATCTAAAATTAAAAACTATTTTAAATCTAACTTCAGCAAATACAAAGTTATAAAAGTACAAAAGCAATTTATCTATAAAAAAGAATTAGACCCAGTGGCTTTTATTAAAAACATATTGAAAAACACAGCAACCGAAGCTCCAAATTTTGAAATCATTGCAGAAGTTAAAACAGATAAAAAACGAGATATTAGAGAGTTTACGTTCAACACATCTGGCGAATTTGTGAATTTTAGAATTATAAACCCAACCTCATACGAGCATGTCTTATATTAAAATACTTTTAGTTTTATTGGCATGTTTCTCAGTCCATAATACCTTATTTTCTCAGTCTAATTTTGAAGGTTTAGGTGAATCTAGTTTTGCAGTTAACGCAGACCTTAGTAGTATTTACAAAGTAAATTTCGCTATTCGTTCTAGGTATTATTTATATCAATATGAAGATTTTAACTTTGAAAACAGACAACTCGATTTTGTTCATTTTTCAACATTAAACTTAGATTATAATCATTCTGTTAGCTTAGGCATACAATACCGTATCAGAGAATCTATAGATGGTGGTAGCAATGAACTGCGTTTAACCCAGCAGTTTAATTATACAAAAAAACAAGAAGCCATACGATTTGGGCACCGCCTACGATTTGAACAACGTATTTTAGAAGATTTAACCATCCTCAGATCTCGTTATCGTTTTGCCTTAGATTTTCCACTTAATGGCGAAAAATTAGATATTGGTGAGGCCTATTTTGTTGGTTCTATGGAAGGGCTATTAAGTAACAGCAAAAACGAAAAACCAGAAATAGACCATAGAACAACAGCCCACTTAGGATGGTTAGTCTCAAAACCTCTAAAGCTTCAACTAGGTATGGAGTATCGATTTGAAGCTCTTAATCTAAAAACTGAGCAAAGACTGTTTCTTTTAACTTCAGCAATTCTTAAGATTTAGAGAAATTTTAAAAAATCAGTCCTTGAAATATTTTTTGCACCCAAGCTTTCTAGGTGCTTGGTGTGTACCTGACAGTCTATTAAGTTATAACAAGAGTTTTGTACAAAGGTTATAAACCCAAATTTACTAGCATTGCTGACTTTGGCAAACATGCTCTCTCCACAAAATACGTTGTTGCCCAAATCTACACCATAAAGTCCGCCAACTAATTTGCTGTTTTGCCATACCTCAACTGACTTAGCGTATCCTAATTGATGAAGTTTAATGTAAGCCTCTATCATTTGGTTCGTAATCCAGGTACCATTTTGCCCTTCGCGCTTTGCTACAGCGCATTCCTCAATAACCGTTTTAAAGTTCTTATTAACAGTAACTTTAAATTCACCTTTTTTCAAAACCTGTTTCATACTCTTTGAAATTTTCAAATTTTTAGGAAACAGTACAAATCTTGGGTCTGGTGACCACCATAGTAGTGGTTCTTCGTCTTCAAACCACGGGAAAATCCCACTAGAATATGCATGTATTAAGCGTTCTGGAGACAAATCGCCACCAATGGCCAATAGGCCTTCATAAGTGGCTTTAGACACGTCCGGAAACTCTATTTTATCAGTTAAAAAGTACATCAGTTAAGCTTTTTAGCGATTTTTACTGTTAAAAAAAGGGCTTGGTTTTGATAGTATAAGAATTTTATTGATATTTGAACTGATCTTTATTAAATAAATTTTTTGTTCATCATTGCTTTTTTTTTAAGTTTGTTTGTGAAGGTCAAAACCTAAAACCACAATACTAAGTCCCAACTAACCATTGGGACTTTTTTATTTCACATAAAAAAAGACTTGTTTATTTTTTTAACAAGTCTTTTTTTTAATTGTATAATGTTTTTAATCACTAAAAAGGTAGATCGTCATGATCGTCTTCATTTAAATCACTAACAGGTTCAAAAGCTTCTGTTGGTGGTACTGGTGGCATATCGCCACTAGGCGCATCAGCTTGTAAAGCTTCTATTCTCCATCCTTGTATAGAGTTAAAATATTTAGTTTCGCCTTGTGGATTAACCCACTCACGTCCTCTTAGGTTAATACTTACCTTAACCTGCTGCCCTACTTGATAGTTATTTAGTAAATCTGTTTTGTCTTGAATAAACTCTATCATAAGGTGCTGAGGATATTGTTCTTCTGTTGTTACAACTACCTCTCTTTTTCTAAACCCGTTACTTCCAAAAGTTTGAGTCTCTCCAATCACCTTAATTCTTCCTTGTACTTCCATTTTGTTTAATCTAATTTTGTTTTCTTTCTATATTAATTGAGTTTACGAAAGTAATAACTTCCATGCACTTTCTACATCGCCATAGCTTAAATAATTTCTTGCCAGCTTATGTTTTTCTCTATGTGTTGCTGTTTTAATATCTGGGTAACGCTCGCTAATATCGTTTACAAATTGCTTAACCTCGGCTTTAGTTGGCAAGGTTGCTACGTTTGCCAGCATCCCTAAGTTGTTTCCTGTTAAAATCATACTATTTCTAACATGGTCTGGCAAATTATCAACACCTATTCCTAGAGTTTGTAGTGGTTTTGGGATTTCAAAAAATCCACTTTTAGCTCTGCTATAATAACTGCCGCCTGCTCTAGCAACTAAATCTAAATCTTCTTGATTTATAGTGTGATCTTCATTCAATACTTCTTCTGAAATATGAAGCTTTACCACCTCACAAATCACTAAATTTCCGGCTCCGCCTTCAGTACCTAGTGTTACAATATCATTGACTTTACATTCCATTTGAATTGGTGATTCTGCAACTCTAAAGGGTTTTACATTTTCTGAAGCCAACATTGTTAAACCAGCTTTTTCAAACTCATTAACACCTTCAGGATATTCTGTACTACTCAAAGACATTTGGTGTACAATATCATAATTTACAACATTAATCACTACTTCGTTAACCGCTTCAACATTTTCTAATGTATGCTTTGTTGTATTATTTCTTACACGCCTGGCAGGAGAAAAAATTAATATCGGTGGGTTTGCACTAAATACATTAAAAAAACTAAAAGGAGATAAATTTGGATTCCCCTTTTTGTCAATTGTGCTAGCAAAAGCAATAGGTCTAGGTGCTACCGCACTTAGTAAATACCCGTGTAGCTTACTTGTTGAAAGGTCTTTTGGATCAAATGAAATCATGTAGCCTGCTGATTTTCAACAAAGATAATTATATTGCCACGCCAATGAAAATGTTTTACCATTGTATCTAAACAATATTATTAACAGTTTTGCATTATATTTAAAAGAAATTGTATTCACTAATGGCCATTAGATTAAATCGTAATGTCTTCCGTTGGGTAATTATAGCCTCATCCTTTATTATTATATCGCTCATTCTCTGGAATACGTATTCCTTTTTTCAAAAATTTAAGGCTGAAGAACGCGTAAAAATTAAAACTTGGTCTGTTGCTCAAAATAATTTTTTAAGAAGTATAGATGACTTAGAGGCAGAGGTAGATCCTGTAACCACATATGTGCTTACGGAGACTACGACTAGTACTCCAATGTTAGTCATAGACAAACATGGTAAAGTTAATAATCATATAAATCTTAATGAAGAAAAACTCAAAGACCCAATCTACATTAGCTATTTAATAAAGAAATTCTCAAGTGAAAATGACCCTATAGAAGTAATAATAAAAGACGAAGTCTTTCTTACTATATATTATGGCAACTCTCCTCTTCTTAAAAAAATAGGATATTATCCACTAGCTTTATTACTCATTATTTTGCTATTCGCTTCTGTTGTTTACTTTTTTTACAAAAGCACCAAAACTGCTGAACAAAATAAACTCTGGACAGGCATGGCAAAAGAAACTGCACACCAAATCGGCACTCCATTATCGTCACTTGTGGGGTGGACAGAAATTTTGAAAACCGAAAATGTAAAACCAGATTACATTGCAGAAATTGAAAAAGACATCGATCGCTTACAAACCATTACAGATCGGTTTAGTAAAATTGGTTCTGCACCAACTTTAGAAACTTTAGATGTAGTCGCCGTAACTATAGCTTCTTATGAATATTTAAAGTCTAGATCTTCAAAGCTCATTAATTTTGAAATAGAACATCCTGACACTGAAATTTCTGTAAATTTAAATGCACAATTATACAGTTGGACGATTGAAAATTTAGTAAAAAATGCCATTGATGCCATGAAAGGTAAAGGCGACTTAAAACTAAGTATTTCTCAAATTGAAAAGCAAGTATATGTAAATATTTCTGACACTGGCAAAGGAATCCCTAAACAATTGTTTACTAAAATTTTTGAACCTGGTTACACCACAAAAAAACGTGGTTGGGGACTTGGCTTATCGTTAGCCAAACGTATCATTGAAGATTATCATAAAGGAAAAATAAAAGTGATTCAGTCTGAAATTGGTAAAGGCACTACCATACAGATTTGCTTAAAAACTGTATAAACTAAAATAAACGTTTAATTCTGTGTTTTTGTAAACAATTCATCTTTAAGGATTTAAAAAAATACTTTAAATTTGGGTATGGGTTCTTCAAAATTCTTTACGCTAAAGGAAGCTAGACTAAGCAATAATTGCCCAGAGTGTTACGCTAATGACGGTCTAGAGATTACCTTTAAACAAAAGTTAACAGAAAATATTTTTTACAAGGCTATAACTTCCGAAACATCGCAGCATATACACTGTTACAATTGCAATACCGATATCTTCCCAATACGTTGGACCGATGATATTGAGCGTGTTGTAGATTATCAGCAACGTGCTGTAGACCTTAGACCAAAATCTATAAAGCTAAAACCACTAGCGTGGGCATTTATCCTTTTTGATTTACTGATTGTAACGACAATAATCTTATTTGCAACAGGTGTAATTTCTTTTTAGCTAAAGTTATCGGCTATTTTTTTGGCTATAGTTTCAAATTCTTCTGAAGTCAATTTTTCTTTATGGGTAAAACGTGCGTTTTCCATAGTATGAAGCGGTATTAAATGTACATGTACATGAGGCACTTCTAGACCAATAACAGACATGCCTACACGCTGGCAAGGAATTACCTTTTCTATAGCCAGTGCTACCCGTCTAGAAAACTGCATTAGACCCATGTAAGTTGCCTCGTCCAAGTCAAAAATTTTATCAACTTCTTTTTTAGGAATGCAAAGGGTGTGGCCTTTTGAGTTGGGATTAATATCTAAAAACGCATAAAAGTCTTCTGTTTCTGCAACTTTATAAGACGGAATCTCTCCATTAATAATTTTTGTAAACAGTGTGGCCATTGTAAAGGTATTTTCAGTACTCCATAAATATAAAAAGATTCCTTGAGTAAGGAATCTTTTATATGTTTTATAATTTGAGATTTCTACTTTCGCAAAACTGAACTATCTCGATATTTCTAAAATATCAAACTTCAAGATCCCGTTGGGCACTTGGATTTCGGCTACATCACCAACAGATTTACCCAACAAACCTTTGCCTATTGGCGAGTTTACAGAGATTTTACCCGATGCTAAATCGGCTTCACTTTCAGCAACTAAAGTGTAAGTCATTTCCATGCCATTGGTTTGATTCTTAATCTTCACCTTAGATAAGGCCAATACTTTTGAAGTATCTAATTGAGATTCGTCTATAACACGAGCATTTGCTAAAGTTTCCTCCATTTTAGAAATTTTCATTTCTAACATACCTTGTGCTTCTTTAGCTGCATCGTACTCAGCATTTTCACTTAAATCCCCTTTATCTCTAGCCTCTGCAATAGCTTGAGACGCTTTTGGGCGCTCTACGTCTTTAAGATGATTTAATTCTTCTCTTAATTTTTTTAATCCTTCTGCCGTATAATAAGATACTTTACTCATAGTTCATTCGTTTTATATACTGTAATCTCTAGTGCTATTCCAAAAAAGATCCCGAAGCGAGTTCGGGACTAAAGAAAAAATCTCGCGCCAACGAGATTACCAGTACAAATATATAAAATATTTACTGCATAGCTTAAATAATTGTAAATTGAACCCCAAAATTTAAGATGAAAAAACTGATTATAATCCTCTCAATAATAGCGCTGTCTTGTAATAGTGACGATAATAACATCAATAACTGTAACTTCTTATTTGATGCTGGTGTTAACCTAACAGTAAACACCAATTTTCCGCAATTTAACCAACTACAGTTTAACGGTAATGCTGTCTTTGTTGCCAACCAAGGTAATAACGGTATTTGGTTATACCGTTTAACCTCTTCTACGCTTTATGCTTGGGATGCTGCAGACCCAAGCCATGCACCAGCAGCTTGTTCTACACTTACAGACTCTGGCAGTGGCGATATTGTTGTCTGTGGTTGTGAGGACGCTAACCGATACAGTTTAGCCACCGGTTTAGGTTTAGACGGAAACACACAACCCTGTACCCTACAGCCATACAGGGTTGATGATTTGGGAAATGGCCAATTTTTAGTCTCTAATTAATAAAATAATTTATTTTTATATAAAAACCCTGTAAGCTAATCTTACAGGGTTTTTATATTAAAGTTTTACATTTTCTAAAAATTCAAGGTCATACCCACCAAAAAGTTAGTGGTTGCCTGTGGATAAAAACCTGAGAAAAAGCCTGTGGAAATACCTGTTGGACTATTAGGGTCTTCAAAATCGAACGATCCAAAGTAACCATTAGACACATACTTTTCATTGAATATATTATTCACTAAACCTGTAAAAACTATCGATTTAAAAAATGAATCGGTTTCTATTTTATAGGTAACATTAAAGTCATTAACAAAAAAGCTATCTAATTTTGATTCAGGGTTTTCTGTATTGCCCATAAATTGTTCACCAACGTACTTACTTAATAAAGATATTTGTAAACGCTTTACTGGTTGAAATACAATAGCGTTGGCAGCAACTATTTCTGGTGAAAAGGCTATGTCGGTTTTATCCAAATTGATTAACTCACCATTTAGAGATACGATGGTTTCCCTATTCTTGTTAGTACTTAATGTCATATTTGGTTGTAATGTTAATTTTGATGCTATAGGAATTATAGCTTCCAATTCTAATCCTAATCGGTAACTTTCGCCACTATTTCGTCTCAATTGAGCGCCCACATCATTTATCTCTCCTGTAAGTACTAACTGTTGATTGTACAACATCGCAAAACCGTTGGCATTAAAACTAAAGTTGCCTTTTTTATGTCTCCATCCCAATTCAAAATCGTTGAGTTGTTCGGGCTCTATGTTTGAGTCATTTTCAAATTCGTCTCGCGTTGGTTCTCTATTGGCTCTAGCATACGAAAAATACAAATCATTATTTGCATCCACTTTATAGGTTAAACCCGCTTTTGGGTTAAAAAACGTATAGTTTTCGTCAACATTAAAAAGCGTTAGATTAGAGTTAATACCAGATGTTTCGTAATTAACATTTCTCACTTGCACATCGGCATATAATTGAATTTTATCACTTAATCTGTAATTAGCTTTAGCAAATGTTGAGAAGTCATTCTTTTTACCGTTTCCCTCATAATATCTATCTCTTATCTCACTCTGGCTGGCAAATTCTGCCCAAATAACCTCACCAAAATGATCTCCATCGTAATGACTAAAAGATCCACCAAAAACGACATCGATATCAGAGGTTTTGTAATTTGCTGTGGCGTTAATTACATAAAAATCATTATCTAACCAACGACGACGAATAAGATCTGTAGTATTTACGGTTTCGCCATTAACGGTCAGTTCTTCAAAACCATAAATAGAAAAATCATCGTCTTCTCTAAACTGCTCAAAATAGCCACGACCGTAGGTGTAGTTTAAGCCTAAAGTTGTAGACCAACGGTTGTTGTAACGTTGATTCCAATGCAATTGATAGTGGTCTTGGCTGTAGTTGTCTACTTCATTATCGTAAAACCGCGTGTTACCATCATCGTCTGTGTAAATTCCGGCAAAATTAAACGTTCTGTCTTCCTCTAAAGTTTGCGCATCAATACCATACCACGCTTGGTAGGTTACTTCATTACCACCAAAAACTATTGCTTTTAGCAAGGTATTATTATCGACATAAGCTCCTTGTAAAAAGTACGATTTTAAGTCTGCTGAGGCACGATCAATATAACCGTCCGAAGAAATATTAGACAAACGACCAGCAATCTCGAAATGGTCGTTCATTAATCCTGTACTAAATTTTACGGTATGCTTTCTAGTATTAAAACTACCGAAAGAATTTGAAATTTCTCCATAAGCATCCTTAGAAACAGCATCTGTTAATACATTTATACTTGCACCAAACGCACCTGAGCCATTGGTAGAGGTACCCACACCACGTTGCAACTGTAAGCTTTCTACAGAAGAAGCTATGTCGCCTAAATTAACCCAAAATGTTCCTAAAGATTCGGCATCATTATAAGGTATACCATTAATAGTAACGTTGGTAGATTGTGGACTTACACCTCTTACTCTAATGCCTGTATAGCCAACACCAGCACCTGCATCAGTAGTTGTTACCACTGAGGGTAGAAAGTTTAACAATATAGGTATGTCTTGCCCTAAATTACGTTTTGCAATCTCTTCTTTAGTAACGTTAGAGTGCGTAATTGGCGCTCTTTCTTTTACGCGAACGGCTTTTACCAATACTTCATCTAGCTTGCCAAGCTGTTCATTAATTTCTACATTTAGTACTAGGTCTCTATCCAAAATAATTGCTTTCTGAATAGGATTTGGAGCCATATAACCGAACACCAATTCATATTCACCTCGTGGAAGACTCAATACATATTTACCGTCCAGATCGGTTTGTACACTTTTTTCGGTTCCTTGCACGTACACACTTACTCCAGGCAAAGGCTCTGCATCAATTGTTACCATACCTGAAACTGTAAATTTTTCTTGTCCATAAGCTGAACAAAGGCTTAAAATAAAAATGAAAATTGTTAATCTCTGTCGTTTTATTTTTGAGAGATTGTTGAATAAAAATTTCATGCGACTATAAGTTTATAATCGAATAAAAAGAGGTCATTATTCTTTGTTAATAATTGGTTTGTTGAGCAGCTTTAGAATGAGACTTGATGCTTGTTGGTAAAATTCTAAAGCATTAAATGGATATTTTCACGTCATTAAATGCTTAGAAGTAAACCAACATTGATGACCTAATCGCACTCGCTAAAAATGTCTTCAAAACATTTTCTTGATGCTCGCTTCCTAAACAGCATTACCTGTTCTAGGTTCAATGGGTATGATCTCAGCCTTTTTTAGTATTAAGCATGAAGTAAAAGTGTAAAGTAGCTTCTCTGTTCCTGCTTACTGATTACTGCTTACTGATTACTGCTTACTAAAAATAGCACCCCTTTTTTGAGAACGCTACAAAGATAAAACCTAATTACGATTTTTGAATGACGATTTTTGATTTTTTTCAATGTAAAATCCTAATCGATTTTAGGCGGTTTTCTATTTGCCTTTTTTTCAGCGTTTTTTCGTTTGGTATCGAGACGCTTGCGTTTTGCTGCCTTGGGTACTTTGGTTGTTTTTCGCTCTTTTTCTTCTTTTAAGCCTTCTACAATAAGATCTAAAAACTTTTGGGTGACTAAGGCTTTATTTCTAAACTGGCTTCGGCTTTCGCTAGAGTCTAATATTAAAACACCTTGCTTGTTTAACCTGTTTTGAAAAAATTCAGCCAAGCGTGCTTTTTCGTCATCAGTAAATTGTACTGAAGTTTCAAGATTAAAATATAGCACAACTTTTGAAGCTACCTTATTTACGTGTTGCCCACCACTACCAGAGCTTCGGACGGCTTTATAAGTTAACTTAGATTTTAAAGCTTCAACATCCACAACTAGTCGATTTGATGTGGAGCTTTTAGTAAGTCATTTACAGTTTTTACAGGGTTAAATGTAATGATAGGCACCTCAACAAAAATAGTGTTCCAATGTGCCATACTACCATTCCATAGTCCTGGTAACTCTAAAGCTTTAAGGTCTTTACCTAATTTGGTTTTTGCTGTAATGAATGCTGCATTGTGGTCCACAAAATCTTCGAGATCAAACTTTTCTCCTTTGTAGTTTTTAACACCACACACTAAATCAACCGGGTTAAAATGTGTTGCGTTTGTAAGAATGTCTTTTTGATTCTTATTCTTAAGATTTATTTGGGCAGACTCAACAATTTGTAGGGATAAATTACCATACATATCTCTAACCCAAAATGGGCCTCCGCCAGGTTCTCCTTCATTTTTAACCATACCGCAGATACGAATTGGTCTGTTTAATTTTTCTTTTAAGTATTCAATTTTGTACTTATTTAGGTATTTTTTGTACTCTCCCGAAATTTTAATGCACATCTTATTGGTTAAAAAGGTTTCTATAGTTTCAAACTCACTGTCTGAAATATTGTCCTTATCTAACACTCTGAGACATTCAAATGACTCTTTTTGTAGTTTTAATAAAATTCCGGCGAGGACTTTCTTATACTTAGCAACCTCTTCCTTATATTGTTTTACTACTACATTATCTATATTTTTAATAAATATAACGTCGGCATCTAATGCATTTAAGTTTTTTAATAGTGCACCATGGCCAGATGGCCTAAAGAGCAACGTATCATCATCATTTCTAAAAGGTACATCCTTAGGTGTTACAGCTATAGTATCTGTAGATTCTTGCTGATACGAAAATGAAATATTAAATGATACACATGTGTTTTCTTCAACATACTCCTCAATACGTCTAAACTCTTCAGTAAATTTGTCTCTATAGCGCTCAGATATTGTAAAATGAAGTTCAGCCTTATTATCTTCTGAAGCATATAAGGCTGCCTCGTATAAATGCTCTTCAAAAGCAGTGGAAATATAACCGTTTTTATATTTATGAAATGGAAGCAGTCCTTTTGGTGAATTACCAAAATTGAGCTCATTTTCATTAAGCATTATTTGTATAAAATGGATTGCCTTGTCTTGGGTAGATAACGTTTTAAAATCTATTCCTTTTTCGTGTAAGCGTTCTAAAACTTGGTCATAAAATGGAAATTTTTCTAATCCAACTAAAAAAAACGCTAAGTCCTTAGAGTCATTCTTATTGATAAAAGCATTTAAAGATTCTTTTTGTGGGTTGTATTCTTTTAAAAACTTAAATAGAAATTTAAACATTCTTGTGGCTGCGCCTGATGCAGGTACAAACTTTAGAAGCGACAAGCCTTTTTTATTACTTTCAAAATGTGATATGGCTTCTTCTTTCTGACGTTCGGATAAATCTAGGATTCCATCACCAATAGTAGCAGCTGCAGCAATGTTTGTAAAAGGTATTCCTGTTTTAAACAATTCTATTTGAGACTCTATTTGCGGCAGCGTTAGGCCTTTAGCCTTAATTTGTTTAATGTCGTTTTCTGTAAAACTCATTGTTTATTTTTAAGTAGGTTATCAATATGTTCAACCGCTATTTTCAAACGCTCCTCTTTATTTCCTTTTAATAGCACATATGGTCTGTTGTACTTTATGAGGGTATTTTCAAATGCTTTGAACATCAGTTCTCTTTCATTGGGCTTATCACGTAAATCGTCTTTTTCCCAAGGCGTGTCAATATAGGTTAAAAAATAGAGGTCATACGAATTTTTTAGAGCATGTGCTTCTAAAATCGGGTCACATGTACCAGAGTAGTATGACTCGCTATAGACCTTAGTTTCAAGTATATCTGTATCGCAAATAAGAACCGAGTCTGTTTTTTGAGCCAAGTCATTTTCTAATTTCATTTGGCCAATGGCTATTGGCAATAAATCGTGAGGCTCACAAGTTTTTCTTTCGTTATTCCACTTGTTTTGCAAGTATTCTCTTGCATACTCTGGCACCCAAACCGAATTGTAATGTCTGGCTAACTGTCTAGATAGTGTTGTTTTACCAGTAGACTCTGGACCAAACAACACAACTTTTATGCAGTTGCTTGGTTGCTGTTTAAGTGCTTCTTCCATGCTAAGTATCCAAATATTGCAATAATTGTAAAGCCAAGATATTGAAAACTCGTGAAAGTAAACCCCTTATAAAAATATAAAGGCACTGAGATAATATCTCCTATAATCCAAAAGATCCAGTTTTCAATTTTTCGTCGCGCCATAAGCCACATACCAACAAAGAAAATAGCTGTTGTTATAGTATCTACATACGCTACCCAACCGTTCCATTTATCGAAAGTTTTATAGACTACAAAAACAAAAACCAAAGTCGCTAAAAAGATACCAAAGCTTAGTGATCTTTCTTTTGATGTGGTTCTCGAAATTGGTGTTACGTGTGTTTCATCAACCTTTCGGGTCCAAACAAACCAGCCATAAACACTCATGGCAAAATAATATGCGTTAATCATCATATCGCCTAAGAGTTCCCACTTTAGTAACAGGTACACAAATATGACGGTACTAATCATTCCGGTTGGAAAGACTAAAATGTTATTTTGTTTAGAAAACCAAACCGACAAAAACCCAAATACGACCGCAACAATTTCTAAAATAATATCAGTTGTAGCATATTCGGCATATTGCGAAAAGAAAAAATCAAAAATTTGGCTCATAAACAAAGGGCTTTAAAAATGCGCCTCGTACTCACTTCTGTTTGTTTTTACAACTTTCATGGTGAGCACGCTAATATCTGTATTTTCAAAAGACGTTTTAATGGCATCATTTAAAAATGGCATTAATTCATCAAATTCCCCAAAAATCTGTGTACTTAATGGATTTTCTAAAACCATAAATTTTGAAGCTCTCAAGGCTTTAATGAAATTTATAATATGAGCTTCGTAATCGTTTTGTAAAGGAGATAAGGTTAAGTCTACTGATATTTGCATAATTATAATTTTAGTTGTTCAAAAAAATGTTGATTCGTTTCAAAGGCTGTGCCTATAACCACAAGATCTGCTCCTGCTTTATAGGCTGCTTCCAATTCGGTTTTAGATCTTATACCTCCACCAACAATAAGCGGTATATTTAAAGTGTTTTTTACTGCTGAAATAATCTCAGGCTCAATTGGATGTGTTGCTCCGCTTCCGGCTTCAAGGTAGATTAGTTGCATCCCTAAAAGCGCTCCTGCTTTGGCCGTATCTACAATATGTTGCTTATTCGATCTACTTAACGGTTTGGTATTACTTACACGCTCTACAGCAGTTTGCTTTCCGTTTTCAATAAGAATATATCCTGTTGGAAGCACTTCTAGTTGTGTTTTGGCTAATTTTGAAACTGCTTCTACATGTTTACCAATCAGGTAATCCGGATTTCGACCTGAAATTAAAGACAAAAACAGAACACCATCAGCTTCATCTGTAATTTGTATTACATCACCAGGAAAGAGTATTACAGGTAGTGTTGTATATCGCTTAATGGCTTGTACTACAACTTCAGTATCACCTTCTTCTACTTCACTTCCACCAACAAAAATGTGAGTTGCTACAGATTGATTGACTTTTGTTACGATGCCTTCAATCGTGTCAAGTTCCGTTTTATCCGGATCGATTAAAACCGCAAGTAACCTTTTGCCTTCTGCTATAGACTTTTTTATGTTAGAATAAATGCTCATTGATTAAGGCACTACATAAGCGCAAGTAAAGCCTTCAAACTCTAAAAACGCAGTATTATATCTGTATTTTCTGCCTTTATAATCTATCCAAGCAATGGTTTCACCTTCATCAAACGTGAATGGAATCACTAAAAAATGTGCTGCAAATAACATACCTGGCGTTGCAAAAAGTTTATACAACGATTCCTTTACTCCCCAAATTACAGTAAGCTTATTAATGTAATCGTCTGCAGATTTATCTAAATAATTAAACTCGTAGTCCACAAATTTATGAGCGATAATCTTTATCTTATCTCGTTGTTTTTCAATATCTATACCAACTTCTTTATCACTAACAATAACTCCTGAAAAGGTAAAACTGTGCGTTATAGAAATATGCTTGCCATCTTTGAGATGTGGTTTTCCGTTATCATCATAAAATAAATCCTGATCTGTATAACCAAACTCACGCAGCAAGTGTCGCACACTTAAAAAACCACGTTGATGTAGTTCACTTTTCATACCCAACACACGCTCAAGACTTTGAGGTTTTAAATCTAAAGGCTGCATTAAATCCTCATAAGATTCTTCAATCTTCCAGATTTTAACAGTAGTTTGTGAGTTTACATTAATGGTTTTGTAAAGTGGCATTTAATATTGTAAAACCTATTGATTATCTTTGCACTGCCTAAGGCAGATTTGGCATTTTTTGGTAAGCGAATTTAACCATTTCAATGTTAAACCCAAAGGTAAGAACCATTTTAAAAATTTGAGAAAAAACAATATGAGTACAAAAACAATTCCTTATGTACCAAACAAGGTAAAGGACATGTCGTTAGCGGCTTGGGGAAGAAAAGAGATTGAATTAGCCGAAGCAGAAATGCCAGGTTTAATGAGCTTACGTGAAGAGTATAAAAACGAGCAACCGTTAAAAGGTGCACGTATTGCAGGTTGTTTGCACATGACCATACAAACTGCTGTTTTAATTGAAACTTTACAAGCATTAGGTGCAGAGGTAACTTGGAGTTCTTGTAACATTTTCTCTACTCAAGATCAAGCTGCTGCTGCCGTTGCTGAGGCTGGAACTGCTGTTTATGCTTGGAAAGATATGACAGAAGAAGAGTTTGACTGGTGTATAGAACAGACCTTATTTTTTGGAGAAGACCGCAAGCCATTAAACATGATTTTGGATGATGGTGGAGATTTAACAAATATGGTCTTAGATAAATACCCAGAATTAGCTTCTGGAATTAAAGGTCTATCTGAAGAAACTACAACAGGTGTGCACCGTTTATACGAGCGTGTTAAAAACGGAACATTACCAATGCCTGCAATTAATGTAAACGACTCGGTTACTAAATCTAAATTTGATAACAAGTATGGTTGTCGCGAAAGTGCTGTAGATGCTATTCGTCGCGCAACAGACGTTATGTTAGCTGGTAAACGTGTTGTAGTTTGTGGTTACGGAGATGTTGGTAAAGGTACTGCTGCGTCTTTCAAAGGAGCAGGAAGTATTGTAACAGTAACTGAGATTGATCCAATCTGTGCATTACAAGCTGCAATGGACGGTTTTGAAGTTAAAAAATTAGAAACTGTAGTTGGTAATGCAGATATCGTAATTACTACAACTGGAAACAAAGACATTGTACGTGCAGAGCACTTTAAAGCAATGAAAGATAAAACCATAGTTTGTAACATTGGGCATTTTGATAACGAAATACAAATGGCTTGGTTAAACGAAAACTATGGCAACACTAAAAACACGATTAAACCTCAAGTAGATAAATATACTATTGATGGTAATGATATTATCATTTTAGCTGAAGGACGTTTAGTAAACCTAGGTTGTGCCACTGGTCATCCAAGTTTTGTAATGAGTAACTCTTTTACTAACCAAACGTTAGCGCAAATAGAACTTTGGAACCACTCTGATAAGTACAACAATGAAGTGTACATGTTACCGAAGCATTTAGATGAAAAAGTAGCTAAATTACACTTAGAAAAAATTGGTGTTGAGCTTACAGAACTTAAGCAAGACCAGGCTGAATATATTGGCGTAACAGTTGAAGGTCCTTTTAAACCAGAACACTACAGATATTAAGAATTCCTGCTTTCGCAGGAATCTCAAATTCCAAAAGTTAAATCCCAAGCAGAAATGTTTGGGATTTTTTTGTTAATAACTTAATTTTAAACTTAACTTTAATACATTAAATTTGTAACCATATATAAGGTTGTATAATATGGTTATTAAAGATTATTACTCGATTTCTGAAGCTGCTAAAATACTTGATAAAAACCCAGAAACATTAAGAAGATGGGATAATGAAGGTAGACTCAAGGCTGTGCGTGAACCTATAAGCAACTATCGTGTTTATAAAAAAGAGCAGTTAGAAATATTTCCTGAATATAAATCTTATTTTGATAAACTTGATGAAGGTAATTACGTTGAAGCACTTAAAGAATTTCAAGTTTTGGAGTTATTCGCAGGTGCTGGCGGATTGGCAATTGGAATGGAAAAAGCAGGTCTTAAATGCAAAGCACTAAACGAAATTGACAAATGGGCTTGTAAAACACTTCGTACCAATAGACCTAATTGGAATGTCATAGAAGAGGATATTAAAAATATTGATTTTTCCAGCTATAGAGGAGAAGTAGATGTGGTCACTGGTGGTTTTCCTTGTCAAGCATTTAGTTATGCTGGAAAAAAACTTGGTCTGGAAGATGCTCGTGGGACATTATTTTATGAATTTGCTAGAGCTGTTCAAGAAACACAACCAAAAATTTGTATAGGCGAAAATGTACGAGGTCTTTTGAGCCATGATGGAGGAAAAACACTTGAAGGCATGATGTCTATCTTAGATGAGATTGGATACAGAGTAGTTTTGCCTGTCAAGGTTTTAAAAGCAATTAATTACAATGTGCCTCAAAAAAGAGAACGTTTAATTTTGGTTGCGGTTAGAAAAGACATAGGTATTGATTATTTATATCCAAAGCCTTTTTCGGAAATATACACATTGAAGGATGCACTAAAAAAAGGCTCACTTTACGACAGAAAAGTTCCTAAGTCTAAAGGAGCATCATACCCAGAACATAAGAAAAAGGTTTTAGATTTAGTTCCGCCTAAAGGATATTGGCGAGATTTGCCCTTGAATATCCAAAAAGAGTATATGCAAAAAAGTTTTTACTTAGGTGGTGGTAAAACAGGAATGGCGAGACGTATTGGATGGGATGAACCTTGTCTAACACTAACCTGTAGTCCTGCCCAGAAACAGACCGAACGTTGTCATCCGGATGAAACTAGACCATTTACGGTGAGAGAATATGCCAGAATCCAAACTTTTCCAGATGAATGGAAATTTGAAGGCTCAATATCTCAGCAATACAAACAAATCGGTAATGCGGTTCCTGTAAATCTAGCCAAAGAGATTGGGTATTCTATCATTTCTTTTCTAAATAAAACTTTAGAAGTTAAAAAACAGGATTCGAAGAAAAATATTTCAATTGCTATTTAATTCATCAAAACCTTCATAATGATAAAAATTCTCAAAAGTAATTTCGTCTAAAATTGTTCTTTTCGATTTTTTAGCACTTTCAGAAATGTCATTTAGAATACTATTTTCTTTTATTTCCTTACTTTCTACAGATGCTAAAAATTTATTGACCGCTTCAGGCAGAACTTTGTAAAGTTTAAACAGTGCATTTTTATCACCAGTCAATAATCCATAAAACCTATCACCTGAAATCATATAAACTCTACTATGGCTATACTCTTTCCCATTAATGATTGCTTGCCATCTCTTTTCAAAACTCTTTTTAGCTAATATTTGCACTAAATAACATTTAGCCTTTTTATTATCATCTGCAAATCTTGCCAATTTTTGAAAAGCGCTCTCAGCAGAACTACTGTTCATTGTATTATGCTTATTTTTAATTTCTGCAAAAAGTGAATCATCATCAGCTTTTATATCATAACCACTTAACTTACCACTACTGAAGCCTTTTACACCTCCTAATATTTCTTCATGAAAAGTACCAATAGCATTATTTACAGACTTATCTATTTGTCTTGTCATTTCAACTTTAATTAAATCTTCCTCAGATATATCGTTGAATTTTGAATCAAAAGTTAATTTAAAAGTGTCTACCTTATTATTGTAAAATTTAACTTTCGTAAAAGCCTTTTTTGCTTGCTGATAAGAACTATAAAGATTAGAAATACAACTCATTAAATGCTCATCTGACACAAAATCTACATATTTATTTTTTGATTGACTCATTTTCTATTAAATTAAAGAGTAATTATGTCCTACGAAGATAAAAAAATAAAAGTCCCAAGATTCAACGAGGAATCTGGTTTCTATACCACAAAGAAGCGCTCTAAAATTATGAGTAAAATTCGTGGTAAAGATACTAAGCCAGAACACCAGTTTAGAAAAGCACTTTGGAAAGAAGGTGTAAGATACAGGGTTGATAGTAAAACATTACCTGGACGACCAGACGTAAGCATTAAAAAGTATAAACTGGCTATTTTTATTGATGGCGAATTTTGGCACGGCTATAATTGGGATGAGCGTAAACCAACCATAAAAAGCAATCGTGGATTTTGGATTCCTAAGATAGAACGCAATATGCAACGTGACAGAGAAGTGAACCAACAACTAAAGGAAATAGACTTTACAGTCTTTCGGTTTTGGACGCACGAGGTCAAGGATAACCTTAAAACTTGCATTAACGATGTGATGATGTATTTGGATTTGGCAAAAGGAAATACCACCATTTAAATTGGTTCTCGATACAAAATTCTTTGCAAGTATTTCACTCGAACTGACGTCTCAACTTCAATGTATTTCACAAAAAACCTCACAAACATTGGTGATTGTGAGGTTCAATTTTATAAATAATATATTACTACTTCTTCGGATGCACTAACTTCATTTCATCAATTAAGTGTTTTGCACCAGCATATTTATCGACGATAAAAAGCACATAGCGTAAATCTACCATTATGTTGCGGCAGATTTCTGGGTCGTAGTTCATATCACTCATTGTACCTTCCCAAACACGGTCAAAGTTTAAACCTACCAAATTCCCTTCGGCATCAATGGCCGGACTACCAGAATTACCACCAGTCGTGTGGTTTGTTCCTAAAAAGCAAACAGGCATATCACCATTGCTATCAGCATATTGACCATAATCCTTGGCTTCATAAAGGTCGATTAGCTTTTGAGGTACATCAAACTCATAATCACCTGGCACATACTTTTCCATGACGCCTTTGAGATGGCTCACAGGCTCATAATACACAGCATCTCTTGGTGAATACCCTCTTACTTGACCATAAGTAACGCGCAACGTACTATTTGCATCTGGGAAATAACGCTCGTTTGGTAAGGCTTTCATTAAAGCCGTCATATACTCAGTTTGTAATGCTGAAATACTTTCATTTTTTTGTTGAAATTCTGCGTCAATCGTAGTAAAAAATTCATCAATGATTGGTTTCGCATAAGCATAAGCCGCATCATTGTTTAAGTTTTTAATCACAGTTTTGGCATCACCTTCTAATAATTTTAAAGCCGAATCTAAATCCGTAAATGCCGTTTTATCATAGATTGAAGCATCAACTGGTTTTCCATATAATGGCATTACATTTAAATACACACCTTTATCTACATTGGCATCAAAGTTTTTCAGAATACCTTCAAAACGGCCTTTTAGACTTGCTTTGGCACGTTCTAAACTTTCAGGATTTGCCAAAAGTGCTTGCTCAACCTGATACGCTCTAAAGGTTATTTGCATCAACTCACTTGTTACCAAAAAGACTTCAACAAAATTTCTTCGCTTAATATTTATTGGACCAAATTCTTTGTAAAGCTTATCAAACTCAGGTAAAATATGACCATACTTTGCCTCTAGTCCATTTTCCTTTAATGCTTTTTTAAAAGTTGCTTCAAATTCACGACGCTTAGCTACAGCATCACTTTTTTCAATACCTAAGTTTTCACCAATCCACTTTTTCCAGGCGTTTGCAATTCTGGCTTGTTTAGACGCATACTTAATACGCACCTCATCGCTGGCTTTCATATTGGCATCAATCACTTTTAAAGCCGCTTCTCTAATTTCGATATTTGTTGGGTTGAATTCCTTAGTAATATGCTCAATCGCTACAGCTGGCAGATATTCATTGGTACGACCAGGAAAGCCAAAAACCATTGTAAAATCGCCTTCTTCAACACCATCTAAGGACACTGGCAAATAATGCTTTGGTTTGTAAGGCACATTGTCTTTGCTGTATTTTGCTGGTCTGTTATTCTTATCGGCATAAATTCTGAACATAGAAAAATCGCCTGTATGTCTCGGAAACACCCAGTTATCTGTATCGCTACCAAACTTACCAATACTGCTTGGTGGTGCACCAACCAATCTAATATCTTCAAAACGTTCAGTTACAAATAAGAAATACTGATTACCTTCGTAAAACGACTTTGTTTTAACGTCTTGCCATTTTTCTTTTGGCCAGGATGCCATTGCAGCATTGCTGTTTCTGGTAATTAAGGATTGTTTTTCCTTTTCAGTCATAGTTTCGTTTACGCCATTTAAAACAGTATCTGTAACATCGTGAATGCTTACAATAAACTCAATAAACAACCCTTCATTTGGTAGTTCTTCTTCGAGAGACATTGCCCAAAATCCATTTTTTATATAATCGTTTTCTAAAGACGAATGCGACTGAATCTGGCTAAATCCACAGTGATGATTGGTAAGCACTAAACCTTTGTCAGAAATCACTTCGCTGGTACAACCACCATTAAAATGACCAATAGCGTCCTTAAGACTAGAATTGTTAACATCGTAAATGTCTTTGGCAGTTAATTTACTACCAAGGCTTTGCATTTCGTCTTCATTCATGCCTTCTAAAAGTGAGGGAATCCACATACCGCCTTGTTGAGCAGACACCTGAAAAACAACAAAAAAACAGAGTAATTTTATGAATCGCATAATATATATTTTATTGATTTTGTAAAGATAGAAAAAGCACATTTTATATCTTTAAAACTTATAGAATTAAAACTGCAGTATGATAAAACACCAATCTAAACTACCCAATGTAGGCACTACCATTTTTACGGTGATGAGTGCATTGGCCAACGAATATAAAGCCTTAAACCTATCGCAAGGTTTCCCAAATTATCCTAGTCCACAACAATTAAATGACTTGGTTGCCAAGGCAATGTACAAAGGTTACAACCAGTACGCACCAATGCCTGGCAACTTGGATTTGCGCTTGGCCATTGCGAATAAATTCCAACAACTTTACAACACAAGTTATCATCCAGATACCGAAATCACAGTTACTGCTGGTGCAACACAAGCTATCTATACAATCATTTCGGCTTTTGTAAAACCAAATGATGAAGTCATCATTTTTAAACCTGCTTACGATTGTTATCAACCTGCCATTGAAGTTAATGGCGGAAAGACGATTTCTATTCAATTATCTGCACCAGGCTATAGCGTGAATTGGGAAGAAGTGGCTTCAAAAATTTCGTCTAAAACCAAGATGATAATCATCAATACACCTCATAATCCTAGTGGTACCATTTGGTCTGAAGAGGATATGCTTCGGCTTGAAAAATTAACCAAAAACACCGACATCATCGTTTTAAGTGACGAAGTTTACGAGCATATTGTTTTTGATAACGAACAGCACCACAGTGCTTGCAAGTTTCCAGATTTAAAAGCACGAAGTTTTATTACAGCTTCCTTTGGCAAAACATTTCATAATACAGGTTGGAAAATAGGCTACTGTTGCGCACCTAAAGATTTAATGAACGAGTTTAGAAAAGTACACCAATTCAATGTGTTTTCTGTAAATCATCCTGCTCAAAAAGGCATTGCAGATTATATGACTGATGCTGAAACTTATCTTAGTTTGAACGCTTTCTTTCAGCAAAAACGTGATTTATTTTTGAATTTAATTGCAGAATCTCGTTTTAAATTCACACCATCAAAAGGTACGTATTTTCAGGTGTTAGATTATTCTGAAATTACCGATGAATACGATGTAGATTTTGCCAAACGGCTTACTAAAGAATTTAAAATAGCTTCGATTCCGCTTTCAGTATTTAATGAAAATAACAAAGATGACAAAGTGCTTCGATTTTGCTTTGCCAAAACTGATGAAACTTTAGTAAAAGCAGCAGAAGTGCTAAACAGAATATAAATGTTAAAACTATTGTAAATGATGTGACTTTGTCTGTTTTTTTGTGTTTAATAAACGTACAACAAAGAATATTAAAAAATCATGAAAGCACTAAATTACTTATATATATTGCTTGCTATCTTAGCAACATCTTGCGGTAGTTATGAAAAAGTTATTGCAAACGATGGTACTGTATATGAAGTTAAAGGAAACAAGATTAAGTTAAACGGAGAAGAGGTTACCGAAAATCTAAGCTATAAGGAGCAGGCAGAAATTAAACAGCTACTGGCCGATAAAATTGAAGAAAGAAAAGCTGCCGAAAAAAAACAAAAAGAACTTGAGAACCAAAAAGAGCGCCAAGAAGAAATAGAAAGAGAAGCTAAAGAAAAGCAAGAAGCCTTAGAGGAAAAAAAAGAAGCTCTAGAAGATAAATTAAAAGCAAAAAAAGAAGCTAGAGAAAATTATATTGAGTTAAAAAGAAAGTATGATAAAGAATTGAGAAGTTTTAAAAAATTAAAGCGAAAAGGAGAACTCTCTCCCAACGATATTAAAGATTGGGAAGCTAAACTAAGTGATTTAAAAACAAAAACAACTTCTGCAAGAGCAGAACTAAAAAAGTTTGATTAAAAAGATGAAATATTTTACACTACTATTATTTTTTGTGTTCTCCATATCTGGTTTTTCACAGAAAATTGAAAAAGAAGGTAAGGTCTACGACGTTAAAAATGAAAAAATCTACCTAAACGGCAAAGATATTACTCAAACATTACATCCAGAACACAAAGATGCTATTCTAGAACAAGCCCAAGCAATAAATGCAAAAAACAAAGCGAAGAAAGACACAGAAAAAGAGACCAAGAAGTTAGAAAAAGAAAAGAAAAAAGCCGAAAAGGGTCAAAAAAAAGCCGAGAAAGCACAAAAGAAAGCTGAGAAGGCTTTAAAAAAATCAGAAAAACTTCAGAAGAATTATAAAAAAGCACAAGACCATCTTAAAAAAGCCCAAAAGAAATACGAAAAGTTAAAAAAGAAAGGTAAATTATCTCCTGTAGACGAAGCGAAGTGGTTAGATAAAATTGAAAAGCTTACCCAAAAAGTAGACAAAGCTAAAGGAAAACTATAAATGACAAATGACAAACTTAACGTTGCATTAGTGCAAACCACCTTAGCTTGGGAAAACCCAAAAGCTAACAGAACACATATAGAAAATAAGGTCGGCTCCATTACAGCTGACCTTATTGTTTTACCAGAAATGTTTAGCTCTGGTTTTACAATGAATGCCTCTAGTGTAGCTGAAACCATGGTTGGTGAAACAATTACCTGGCTAAAAAAATTATCTAAAACCAAAAATACTGCAATCGTTGGCAGTTTAGTAATTATCGAAAACAATAATTACTATAATCGCTTAATATTTGTAGAGCCAAACGGCAACTTAACCACTTACGATAAGCGACATACATTTACTTTGGCTGGTGAACACAAAGTATACACAGCTGGGTCTAAAAAAATAATTATAGATTACAAAGGTTTTAAAATTTGCCCCTTAGTCTGTTACGATTTACGCTTCCCAGTTTGGGCAAGAAATTCTGAAGACTATGATGTACTTATCTTTGTGGCTAACTGGCCAAAGGTACGCATTACTGCTTGGGACACACTCCTTAAAGCACGCGCCATAGAAAACATGAGTTATTGTATTGGTGTAAATCGTGTTGGCTTAGATGGCAATAATTACGAGTATTCTGGGCATTCAGCAGCCTATGACGTTCTGGGAAACCGTATGGATTCAATACCTGAAAGCACAGAAACTGTTGAAATCGTTACTTTAGAAAAATCTCATATTACCAAATACCGAGAAAGACTTGGCTTCTTAAAAGACAGAGATACTTTTAGTCTAGAAGTGTAAATTCGTAGATAAAATCGAAACTAGCTCTTACTTCCTCAAGCTGAGCTGAAGGCATATAGCTTACACGTTCTGGTTGTATGCCTAAAAGGTAATTACCTGTATCATATTTACCATTTTTATTGGTGTCGTAAACCACTCTAATATCATATAATTTTGGTACAATATTAGTAAAATCTACTACTGGTAAGTCTGTGGTATAACGCTCGTATTCCACTTCACCCTTATTATTAACCATTTGAACAATCAATGGAAACTTGGCATTAATTAGTTTAACTCTAACATTTCCATACTCTGACTTCATTTTAGTGTTAATAACATCTGTTATTGTATCCTTATTGGTATGGCCATAAAAGTCTGTAAAAGTACCTGGTAACATTTTTACAGCATATTTTTGGCCTTCTTCTTTTTTAAATGGTATCTTAAATTGATTTAAAATAGAATCATACTTTGTATTAAATTCAATAGAAACAGAGTCTTTATCTATTATACTTATTTTAGAGACGTCTATGGTTTCTAGAGGTGTACTTGCTTGTAAAGTAAAGTGTTTGTCGTAATTTAAATTTCTGGGAGAGATAATTTTTGTACTTAGCGTATCTGCATCAAGATTTCTAAAACGGTGTTTAAAGGTATCTATATATTTCTCATTTGTAACGATAAAAAACGTTGTATCTATTTCAAATTTTGGCTTATACCAATAGTAAAGCGTATCGGTTTCAGTGTCTTTTGTAATTCTAGTACTATAACCCTCTGGCGTGTCTCCTAAAACTTTAATACGCATATTTTCATAACTCCCTTCATAAGGAAACATAATTTTCGTTTCGCCTTCTTGCTTTGGTTTTACAGCCTTAAAATTAGGCTTTTCCCTAAACAACGTAAGCTTATAATCTTTATCAGTTGGTACAGTTATAAACTCTTGATAAAAACCAATCTTATCGTTTTTCTGGTCAAAAGTATAATTACTGTTTTTATCCTTTAGGGCAATTAGCTTGTACGTACCTGCTTTTATATTGTCTATACTAAAGGTGGTAACACTATCTAAGGTATTGGTAATATATCTTGGTTTTTCTTTGTAAACTATAGAATCTGAATAGGTAGAATCTACTTCATACAACATTACTGAAATAAAAGTTTCTGGCTTCTTTAAAAGTGCATCTTCAACATAGCCTTTTACCGAAAGTGAATCTATGGTCTCGCCTGTTGAAAACACATAACGGTAATATGGATACGGGTTCTCTTCATTATT